>CAYMNG010000093.1:0-9954 GCA_964391765.1 uncultured Bifidobacteriaceae bacterium
TCCTGACGAGCCTGAGCGTCATCTGGGACTTCCAGGTGTTCGCGCAGATCTGGGTCATCCTCGAGGGCCGCCCGACCCCGGAGTACTACACGATCGCGGTCTACGCGTTCGTGCAGTCGTTCGGTATCAACGACTACGGCCGAGGGGCCGCGATCGCGATCGTCATGCTGCTCGTCATGTTGATCGCGTCCCTGGCCTACCTGCGCCAGATGCGCCGACTCGGGGACGAGGGCTGATCCCATGACACGACGACGCAGCACCCTGCCCGGCGGGATCATGAGTTCCCGGCCCTCCGCCGTCGCCAACGTGGTCGGCACGATCGCCCTCGTCGTCATGGCCTTCCCCGTGTACTGGATGGTCGTCACGGCGCTGAAGCCCAAGCGCGAGATCTTGTCCCCCAACCCGAGCTTCCTGCCCATCCCGATCACGTTCGACAACTTCACCAAGGCACTGAGCCGCGACTACTTCTGGTCCTCGGTCGGCAACAGCCTGATCGTGACCGTCTCGGTCGTCGCGCTCAGCGTCGTCGTCGGGCTGGCGGCGGCGCTGGCCGTCGCGTGGATGCCGTTCCGCGGGCGCGGGAACTACATCGTCGCGATCATCCTCGTGCAGATGATCCCGCTGACGGCGCTGGTCATCCCCGTATACCTGATGCTCAACCAGGTCCACCTGACCGACGCACTGGTCGGCGTCATCCTCACGTACCTCGCGTTCGTGCTCCCGTTCACGATCTGGACGCTGCGCGGCTTCATCTCCGGTGTTCCGCGGGAGATCGAGGAGGCGGCGATGATCGACGGGGCCACCCGGTTCCAGGCGTTCCGGCTGGTCATCCTGCCGCTCATCGCCCCCGGGCTCGTGGCCACGAGCGTCTTCGCGTTCATCCAGGCCTGGAACGAGTACATCCTCGCCTACGTCCTGCTCAGCAGCCAGAGCAAGCAGACCGTGACCGTCTGGCTCGCCGGGTTCACCACGTCGCGCGGCACCGACTGGGGCCCGCTCATGGCCGCGAGCATCCTCGTGGCGGTCCCCGTCATCGTGTTCTTCCTGATCGTGCAAGGACGGATGGCGTCGGGCCTGACGGCCGGCGCCGTGAAGGGCTGACCGGATGGGACGTGTGGACGACGACCGCGTGACCGCACTGGCCTGGGGCGCGCTCATGCCGGGCGTGCGATCGATCGAGGACGTCGCGTGGATCCGCGCGGCCGTCGCGGCGGGCGTGGAGTCGGTGTGCCTGTTCGGCGACGGCGTCGGCAGTCCCGATCGGGTACGGGCGACCGTCGCGGCCCTGCGCGCCGTGGCACCGGACCTGCTGATCTGCCTGGACGAGGAGGGCGGTGAGGTGACCCGCGTGGAGGCGACGGCCGGCTCGAGCCTGCTGTCGGCCCGCGCACTGGGGGTGGTCGACGACGTCGCGGTGACGGCCGCGCAGGGCCGCCTGCTCGGGCGCCTGCTGCGTTCGGTCGGGGTGGACTGGACGTTGGCCCCGGTCGCCGACGTCAACGTCGATCCGCGCAACCCCGTCATCGGGGTGCGGTCCTTCGGTGCCGACCCCGAACGCGTCGCGGCCCAGGTCGCCGCGACGGTCGCCGCGGTGCAGTCGGTCGGAGTCATCACGTCCCCGAAGCACTTCCCCGGACACGGTGACACGCACGTGGACAGTCACGAGGACCTGCCGACGCTCGCGGTCGACACCGACACCCTCGGCACGCGGGAACTGCGGCCGTTCGCGGCGGCCCTGGACGCCGGCTGCGCGTCGGTCATGACCGCGCACCTGCTCGTTCCGAGCCTCGACCCGACGTCGCCGGCGACGCTGTCGCACGCGATCACGACTGGCCTGCTGCGCGAGCGGATGGGCTTCGACGGCGTCGTGATCACCGACGCGGTCGAGATGGGCGCGGTCGCCGGACCGGACGGGGCGCGTCTGCCGGCGGCGGTCGTGGCGGCGCTCGCCGCCGGCGCGGACGTCGTGTGCATCGGCGCCGCCGACCAGGAGCGCGCGCTCGCCGCGAGCGGTGCCGCGGTGCTGGCGGCGTTGGCTGCCGGGACGCTCGACGTGGCGGTGCTCGAGGCGGCCGCCCGGCGTCGCGCGGTCCTGCGCGCGGTGGTCGACGCAGCCGGCGACGACGTCGCGATCGCCGCGGACGTCGAGGTGCTCGCGCGCGCCGCGGCGGCGTCCGTCGAAATCGACGGCGACCCGCGGATCGTCGGCGACCGGATCGCCGTGCTCACGGTGGCCGCGCGACCCGGCTACGCCGCCGGCCCGACCGGCTGGCAGATCGCGGCGCGACTGCGCGACCTGGGCGTTGTTGCCGAACCGGTTGCGACGGCGCAGGAAGCGACCGGCCCGCTCCTGATCGAGGTGCGTGACGCGTGGAAGGACCCGGCGCTGCTCACCGCGCTCGCCGGTGCGGTCTCCGCTCGCCCGGACGCGGTCGTCGTCGACGTCGGCTGGCCAACGGAGTTGCCCGGGCCGGTGCGCGGGCGGATCCGCTCCTACGGCACCGGATCGCTGTCGGCGACCGTGGCCGCCTGCGCCGTCACCGGAAGCGATCCGGTCCGTGCCGCCCGAACCCTCCTGACGCGGACGTTCGACCGCGTCGACCCCCGACGGGAGACGACATGAACCCACCCGCTGCCGGATCCGTGATGGCCGCCGAGATCGGCGAGCAGCCCTCCGTCCTCGCCCGGCTGCTCGGCCAGGGGATGGCCGACGTCGAGCGTGCCGCGGCGGTGATCCGCGCGCGCGGACCGAGGTTCGTCACGCTGGTCGCCCGCGGCACCTCCGACCACGCGGCGCTGTACGCCAAGTACCTCATCGAGATCTCGCTCGGCCTGCCCTGCGGTCTGGCGTCGCCGAGCACCGTCGGCCTGTACCGCGCGCCGCTGAACCACGCGTCCGACGTGCTGGTCGTCGCCGTCAGCCAGAGCGGGCACAGCCCGGACCTGGTGACCTACGTCGAGTCGTGGCGCGCCGCGGGGGCGGTGACCGTCGCCGTCGTCAACGATCCGACGTCGCCGCTCGCGGCGGCGAGCGACGCCACCGTGGACGTGCGCGCGGGCCGGGAGCTTGCCGTCGCGGCGACCAAGACGTTCACCGCGGAACTGCTCGCCGTGTGGATGCTCGTCGCGGCCTGGGCCGGGCGCTCGCTGGAACCGGCCGCGGCGCTGCCGGGGCTGGTCTCGAACCTGGCCGCGTCGCCGGCCGCGATCGCCGAGACGGCCGATCACTATCGCTTCGCCGACCGGGTGATCCTGACGGGTCGGGGCTACTCCTATCCGGTCGCGCGCGAGGGCGCACTGAAGATGATGGAGACCAGCTACCTGGCCGCGCACGCGTTCAGTGGCGCGGACTTCCTGCACGGGCCGATCGCGATGGTGGACACCGACACGCCGGTCCTGGTCGTCGCGCCGACGGGCCGGGGCGGGGAGAGCCTGCGGCCCACCGTGATCGACCTGCGCGAGCGGGGGGTCGACGTCGTCGCCGTCGGCGGGGCGGTCGCCGACGTCGCCTCGCACGCCGTGGACCTGCCGGCCCTGCCGGAGGACCTCGCGCCCATCGCGGCGGCGATCCCGTTGCAGTGGTTGGCCTGGCGGCTGGCGGTCGACCGTGGGCGGGATCCGGACGCACCACGGTCCCTGCGGAAGGTCACGCGCACGCACTGATCGCACGCACTGATCGACGGTCCGGGCCGCCACCCCCGCGACCTTGAGGTTGTACCGGGTTCCCGCGCCAGACACGCGGTACGAACTCACGGTCGGCGCGGTGGGCGGTCCGCCACCGGCGGGCGCCCGGCGGCCCGGGTGGGAGGTCAGCGGATCCGTCGGCCCCCGGCCCAGACGCCCCGCACGTCGAGGTCGTCGTCCAGCCAGACGAGGTCGGCGGTGGCGCCGGGGGCGATCCGGCCGACGTCGGTCCGGCCGAGTACCGCGGCGGGGGTCGTCGTCGCGGCGCGCAGTGCGACGGCCAGCGGCACTCCCGCGCCGACCGCGTTGCGGACCGCCGCCGCCATCGTCAGGCCCGAGCCGGACAGCGTCCCGTCGGCCCGCCGGGGCGGGCCGCCGGCCTTCGCCACGATGACGGCGTCGCCACCGAGTTCGTACCGGCCCGGCGGCATGCCCGCCGACGCGAGCGCGTCGGTGACGAGCACGACGCGTTCGCCGGCCGCCGCGAACGCGACCTGGACCATGTCCGCCGCGACGTGCTCGAAGTCGACGATGAGCCCCAGGTGCAGGCGTTCGTCGGCCAGCGCCGCGCCGGCGACCCCGGGCTCCCGGTGTCCGATCGGTCGTTGGCCGTTGAACAGGTGGGTGACCATTCGCGCGCCCCGCTCGGCGGCCTCGTGCACCTGCGCGGCCGTCGCGTCGCTGTGGCCGATGCTGGCGACGACGCCGGCGGCGACGGTGCGCTCGACGGCCGCCATCCCGCCGGGCAGTTCCGGTGCCAGCGTGAGCATCGCGGTGGCCGGGTGCCGAACGAGCGACTCGACGCTGTCCGGATCGGGCATCCGCACCAGGTCGGCGCGGTGCGCGCCGCGTCGGCGTTCGGCCAGGAACGGTCCTTCGACGTGTGCGCCGAGGATCCGCGCGCCGTCGCCGTCGCCGGCGCGACCGGCGGCGATGACGTCGAGCGAGGCCAGCAGGTCGGCGATCGGGGCGGTGATGATCGTCGGCAGGAACGCCGTCGTCCCGGCCGCGGCGAGGAGTGCGCGCACGCGGGCGAGGTCGGCGCCGGTCGCGCGGGCGAAGTCCACTCCGGCGTACCCGTTGATCTGCAGGTCGATCAGCCCGGGCACGAGGACCCCGTCGGCGAGGATCTCGTCGTCCGACGCGGCGCGCACGCCGCTGCGGACGTCGCGGACGGTCGCCGCGTCGAGGGTGACCGCGCAGTCGGTCACGAGGTCGCGTCCGTCGAAGAGGCGGGCTGCGTGCAACATCGTCGTATCGTGTCCTCGCGTCGGGTGCGCCCATCAGCGTAGTCGGAAACGGGCGAGAGGTCTAGACCAATTATGGCTCCGGGGAGCGATCGACTGGAACGCCCGCTCGGCGAGACGACCACGCTGGGCTCGGGGTCGACCATCGACGACGTCACCCTCGTCGTCGCGGCACATGCCGCGGTCCCGACCGCCGTCGCGCTGGCCGCACCCGCGGTCGCGGCGGCGGTCGACGTCGTCGTCGACGCACTCGCGCGCGGTGGTCGCCTGGTGTACGTGGGTGCCGGCACGTCCGGCTGGCTCGCGGCACTGGACGCGGCGGAGGTCGCGGTGACGTTCGGGGTCCGAGATCGGGTCGCCGCGGTGGTCGGCGGGGGGCTGCGGCTGGATCCGACCGCCATGGGCATCGGCGACGACGACGTCGACGCCGTCACCGCGGACCCGGTGCTGGCCGGGGTCGACCACGGCGACGTCGTCCTCGCCGTGTCCGCATCCGGCTCGACGCCGTTCACCTGCGCCGCGGTCGCGGCCGTGCGCGAGCGCGGCTGCCGGTCGATCGCGCTGGTCGCCACGCCCGGATCGGAACTGGGCCGGCTCGTCGACCTGGAGGTCTGCGTGCCCGGCGACGGCGAGGTGATCGGCGGATCCACCCGCCTCGCCGCGGGCCTGAGCCAGAAGCTGGTGCTGAACACGGTCTCCACGGTGTCGATGATTCGGCTCGGGCGGTCGGTGGCCGGGCACATGGTCTGCGTGGAGCCGTTGAACGCGAAGCTGCGCGACCGGATCGCGCGGGCGATCGTCGCGGCCACGGGTGCGCGACCGGGGCAGGTCGAGCGGACCCTCGTGGCCGCCGGCTGGGCCGGCGACGTCGCGACGGTCGCACTGCTCGGCGCGATGGACGTCGACACCGCCCGCGCGCGGCTGGCGGCCTGCCACGGGGACGTCAACCGCGCCGTGCGGGAGGCGGCCGCGGGTGGCGCATCAATACCCGGGGGGGTATAGTCGGGTCTCGACATCCCGCCCCAGGAGGACCTTCGTGACCGACCCCCGAGTCGAGGCCGCGCTCGGCGCGACCCCGCCCGAGATCCCCGCCGCCGAAGTCCTCGACGTCGCGGACGCGCTGCTGATCGACGTGCGTGAGCAGGTGGAGTGGGATGCCGGGCACGCGGCCGTCGCGCGGCTCGTGCCGATGGCCCTGGTGCCGGCGCAGATCGCCGACCTCCCGCGCGGCCGCCGGGTCCTGGTCATCTGCCGCTCGGGCAACCGCTCGCGAAGTGCCGCCGCCGCGATGCGCGCCGCGGGCGTCGACGCCTGGAACGTGTCCGACGGCATGCAGGGCTGGCGGGCGGCCGGTGGACCGATCGTCCGGTCCGACGGCGCTGCCGGAACCGTCATCTGAACCGCTGCCCGAACGGCAGCCGCCACCCCGAAGGCAGCCTCCCCCCACGAGGCGTCCGCAACCCGAAAGGCACCGCACCGTGAGCGAACTCGACGTCATCCCGATCGCGACCGACACCCTCGGCGACCGCAGTTACGTCGCCGGCCGCGGTTCGTCGGCGATCGTCATCGACCCGCAACGTGACATCGACCGGGTCGAGGAGATCCTCGACGCGCGCGGCTGGCGCGTGTCGCACGTCCTGGAGACGCACTTCCACAACGACTATGTCACCGGCGGGCTCGCGCTGGCCGAAGCCGTCGGCGCGGAGTACGTCGTCCCGGACGGCATGGCCATCTCGTTCGCCGCCCAGCAGGTGACCGACAAGGCCGAACTGGCTGCCGACGTCGGCCTCGTTCGCGTCCTGCACACCCCCGGGCACACCCCGAACCACGTCTCCTTCGCGGTGAACGTCGACGGCGTGGACCTCGCGCTGTTCACCGGCGGGTCGATGCTCTTCGGCAGCGTCGGGCGCCCGGACCTGCTCGGCCCGGACCTGACCGAACCGCTGGCCCGCGCCCAGTGGCAGTCGATGCGTCGGATCGCGGCGGACGTCACCGCCTCGGCGGAGGTCTTCCCGACCCACGGCTTCGGCTCGTTCTGCAGTGCGACCGCGACCGTCGGCGACGCGTCCACCGTCGCCCAGCAGATCGCGACGAACCCGGCGTTCTTCGTCGAGGAGGACGAGTTCGTCACCGAACTCGTCGCGAGCCTGGACGCCTACCCGGCCTACTACGCGCACATGCAGCCGGCGAACCAGGCCGGGCCGGGTCCGATCGACCTGTCCTTGCCCCAGCAGGCCGGTCCCGCCGACATCGCCCGCCGCATCCGCGCGGGGGAGTGGGTCGTGGACCTGCGCCAGCGCAAGGCGTTCGCCGCCGACCACGTTCGCGGGACGTGGTCCTTCGACGTGCAGGGCAACGCCGTCACGTACCTCGGCTGGCTGATCGACTGGGGGACGCCGATCACGTTGCTGGGCGCCGACGTCGACGAGGTCGCGAAGATGCAACGCGAGCTCGTCCGCATCGGGATCGACCGGCCGGCGGCGTACGCGGTCGGGTCGCCCGCGGACTGGGCCAGCGCGGACGCGCCGACGTCGTCGTACCCCCGGCGCTCGCACGTCGACCTCGCGGCCGCCCTCGCCGCCGACGAGCTCCTGCCGATGCTCGACCTGCGCCGCAACTCCGAGACCGAGAACGGGTACGTGCGCGGGGCGAAACTCGTTCCGCTGCACGAGCTGCGGACCCGCCTGGACGAGGTCGTCCAGTGGGCGCAGCAGCAACGCGGACCGATCTGGGTGTACTGCGGCAGCGGGTATCGCGCCTCCGTCGGTGCGTCGCTGCTGACGACCGCCGGGGTCGACCTGGTGCACGTCGACGACGACTTCGTCAACGCCGCGACCGCCGGCCTGCCGATCGTCACCGTCGCGCACGGCGACCGGATCGGCGCCGCGTACACCGACTAGGGCGGGTCCGGGGATCCGATCGGGGAACGACAGCATTGGGTGGCATGGAGACGATCGCGGCACTCGGCGTCGGTCTGCTGATCGGGGCGATCCTCGGCCTCATCGGGGCCGGTGGGGCGATCGTCGCGGTCCCGGCCTTCGTGTACCTGTTCGGCTTCTCCGCACTGGAGGCGACGACGGCGTCGCTGGCCGTCGTCGCCGCGTCCGCGGCCAGCGGGGCGATCCCGCGACTGCGGCAGCGGCAGGTCGACGTCCGGCAGGCACTGGTGTTCTGGGTGATCGGCCTGGCCGGGACGTTCGCCGGCACCCGGCTGGCGACGGTGATCCCCGCCGAGCTGATCCTCGTCGGCTTCGCCGTGGTGATGGTCGGTGCCGCGATTGCGATGTGGCGCAAGTCGGCGCTGCCGCAACCGCAGAGCGCACGGCGAGCGCCGCTGTGGCTGCTGGCCGCCGTCGCGCTCGGGATCGGGCTGCTGACCGGGCTGTTCGGCGTGGGCGGCGGCTTCCTCATCGTGCCGGCCCTCGTCCTGGTGTTCCGTTTCCCGTTCGCGATCGCGGTGGGAACCTCGTTGCTGGTGATCGCCCTGAACAGCGTCAGCGCGCTCGCGTTCAAGTACGACACCTGGGGGGACGTCTCCTGGTCGGTCCCGCTGCTGGTGATCGTCGGTGGCCTGGTCGGATCGTTCGCGGCGTCCACGGTGAACGTCGGCATACCGCAGCGTCTGCTGGAGCGGGGGTTCGCGATCGCCCTGGTCGTCCTCGCGGTCTGGATGGCCGTCGAGACCGTCGTGCTGGGGTGACCTCGCGGTCGGCAGGTGCCGGCGTCACAGACCGCGGCCGCCGGGCAGGCCGGGGGCTCGACCGGTGAGGGAGCGGAGCAGGTCGACGCCGTCGCCGTGCGCGGCGGCGATTCCCGCGGCGAGCTCGACACTTCGCCGCAGCGCCGATTCCGGCGTGGCGTACGGCACCCCCGTCGCGGCGGCGAGGTCGAGCCCATGGACGACGAGTTCGAACGTGCGGGTGCGCAGGTACTCGGCGAACGGCATGCCCCCCAGCGGCGTCGCGATGAGCCAGTCGCCGGCGCGGTCCAGTACCGGTTCGACGTCGGCGAGGAGCTCGTCCAGGTGGGCGGCGGGGTCGAGGCCGAGCGCGGCGCCCGCGACGACGGCCCGGGTGTCGATCGCCGCCCGGGTCTGCGGCGTCGAGCGCTCGCTCGCGCGTCGGTAGTAGTCCAGGGCCTCGGGCAGGTCGACGTCGTCGGCCTCGTGCGCGGCGTACTCGATCACCGTGGAGATCGACCGACCGCCGTGTCCGACGAGGGTCCGCGTGGACCACGTCCCCAGCGCCGGCCGGTCCCACACGTCTCCGGGCAGCCGACGGACCTGGTCGACGAAGGCCCGCGCGGCGTCGACGAAGTCGCGCGCATGGTCGGCGTCAGGCGACATCGCGCCTCCGGTCACGGTCGTCGGACTCCCATGATGACGCCGCGGCGAGCCGCTGTCATGGCAGCGCGCGCCGAAGATCCACGAGGGCGACGAGCACGGACTCCGGGTCGGCGTCGGTGTGGATCCGGTCGACGTAGTCCGCGCCGAGGACCGCGATCATCGCGCCCAGGCCGCCGGCCGCCAGCCGGGGCAGTGCCGCGTCCGCCGGCCGGTCCGGGTCGTGGGTGTGCGCGAGGAGGACCTCACCGGTCCGCCGGCAGTGGTCGGCGATCGGGCCCAGGCGGTCCAGCGGCACGGTCAGCAGTCGGTCCGTGACGCGGCGCAGTTCGCGCCGGATCTGGTCCTCGGCCTGCTCGCGGTCCGCCGCCGTCGTCACCCGCGGAGCGTACGGCGCTACTGTCGGACGATGCAGGTACACGACTCCGTCCTCGACATGATCGGCGACACCCCGCTGGTTCGGCTGCGCTCGGTGACCCGCGGCGTCGTCCCCGACGGTGGGGCGCAGGTGCTGGCGAAGGTCGAGTTCGTCAACCCCGGCGGCTCGGTCAAGGACCGGATCGCGGTCCGGATGGTCGACGCCGCCGAGCGCGAGGGCCTGCTGGCCGCGGGGGGAACGATCGTCGAGCCGACCAGCGGCAACACCGGGATCGGGTTGGCGCTGGTGGCCCAGCAGCGCGG
>CAYMNG010000094.1:0-3791 GCA_964391765.1 uncultured Bifidobacteriaceae bacterium
ACGAGTGTGGTGGGGCTCGCGGTCGTCGCGTTGGCGCCCACCCTGCTGGCGGCCCCCGCCGCGACGGCCGCCGCACCGACAAACGGGTGGGTGCTGGGGTACGGCTTCGAGTCGCTGGCC
Organism: uncultured Bifidobacteriaceae bacterium; assembly: GCA_964391765.1. GTDB lineage: Bacteria > Actinomycetota > Actinomycetes > S36-B12 > S36-B12 > UBA10649. The sequence goes on from CAYMNG010000094.1 coordinate 121, forward strand.
GGCGGCGTGGTTCGCGACGCCTCGCCGTCCGGGATCACCGCGACCCTGAAGGGCCAGCCGCTGCCGATCACCGCCGCGTCGGTGAGCGGGCACGGCCAGGCGATCATGCTCTGGTCGGGCAACAAGCACTAAGTCGAGGCCCCGGACCGGTCGGCGCTCGACGTCAACACCTACACGTTGACCGCCTGGGTGCGCTACACCGCGAACGTCCACGACGACAGCGGGTTCTTGTCCCTCGTCGGCCGCCTGGTGATCATGCCGATGTTCCTGTTCTCCGGCACGTTCTACCCGCTGTCGAGCCTGCCGCTGGCCGTGCAGTGGATCGGCTGGATCTCCCCGCTGTGGCACGCCACCGAACTGGGTCGCTGGCTGTCGTACGGCCAGCCGCTGCCACCGTGGCGGATCGCCGTGAGCCTGGTCTACCTGCTCGCCCTCGGGCTGGGCGGCTGGCTGTGGGCGCGACGGCGGTTCGAACGGCGGTTGACGTCGTGATCACGACCACGGCGGCCGTCGCGATCGCCACCCGCCGGCACGGTCGACCGGGGTCGGCGAGCTACGCCGGTCGGGCGCACGCCGTCCTCGTGCGCAACGCGGTGGCCGTCCGGACGACGAACGCCTTCGTGTTCCTCACCGGATTCGTGGAGCCGGTGCTGTTCCTGGTCGCCTTCGGCTACGGGGTCGGCGGGCTGGTCGGCACCGTCGACGTCGGCGGGCACACGGTGCCCTACGCGACGTACATCGCCCCGGCGCTGCTGGCCGCGAGCGCGATGAACGGGGCCATCATGGACGCGACCTTCAACGTGTTCTTCAAGATGCACTTCCAACGCCTGTACCAGGCGATGACCGCGACCTCGCTCGGCTCGCTGGACGTCGCGCTCGGGGAGATCGGCTGGGCGATGTCGCGCGGGGCGGCCTACGCCGTCGGGTTCCTCGTCGTCACCGCCGCGTTCGGGCTGCTCGTGTCGTGGTCGGCCCTGCTGCTGATCCCGGCCGCCGTGATCGTCGCGTTCGCGTTCGCGGCGATCGGGATGACCCTGACGTCGTACATGTCCTCCTTCCAGCAGATGAACTGGGTGACGTTCGTGCTGCTGCCGATGTTCTTGTTCTCCGGTACGTTCTTCCCGATCACCGCGTACCCGGTGTGGCTGCAGCACGTGATCGAGGCGCTGCCGCTGTGGCAGGCGATCGCGATGATGCGCGCGTTGATGCTCGGCTCGTTCGACGCCGGCCTGGGGTTCCACGTCGGGTACTTCGTCGTCTTGTCGGTGGTCGGACTGTGGGCGACGTCCCGCCGGCTCGACGCACTGTTCCTGCGCTGACGCGCCGCGCGATCATGGCGGCGGCGACCGCCCCGCCCGTGCTAGACAACGGTCATGCACCTGACGTTCCTCGGCGCGGCCGGCACGGTGACCGGCTCGAAGACGGTCGTCCGCACCGCGGGCGGCGGCCTGTTCCTGCTGGACTGCGGCCTGTTCCAGGGCCCGCGCGAACTGCGCGAGCGCAACTGGCAGCCGCTGGGCATCGACGGCGACGAGCCGGCCAGCGTCGTGCTGTCGCACGCGCACCTGGACCACTGCGGGTACCTGCCCGCGCTCGTCCGCGACGGCTTCACCGGGCCGATCCACTGCTCGCCGAACACCGCCGAGCTCGCGGCGATCATCCTGCGCGACAGCGCGAAACTCCAGGTCGAGGACACCGAGTTCGCCCGCCGCAAGGGGTTCTCCCGGCACGCCCAGCCCCTGCCGCTGTACGACGTCGACGACGCCGAACGTGCGATCGCGAGTTTCGCGCCGGTCCCGTTCGGGCAGTGGTTCGAGCCGGCCCCGGACGCCACCGCGCGGTTCGACCCGGCCGGTCACATCCTCGGCTCGTCGGTCGTGACCGTCCGCGAGACCTCCACCGGCGCGACGGTCGTGTTCAGCGGCGACCTGGGCCGCGGGAACCACCCGCTGCTGCGCCCGCCCGCCCCGCCGGTCGGCGCCGACGCGGTCGTCGTCGAGTCGACGTACGGCGACCGGGCGCACGCCGATGTCGACGCCGAACTCGACCAGATGGCCCAGGTCATCAGTCGCACGCTGCGCCGCGGCGGGACCGTCGTCATCCCGGCGTTCGCCGTCGACCGTACCGAGGTGCTCCTGCGGGCGCTGCGTTCCTTGCAGGACCAGCAGCGGATCCCGGTCGCGCCCATCCACGTCGACAGCCCGATGGCCCTGGCCGGGATGCGCGTCTACCTGCAGGCCATCGCCGACGGCGACCCGGAGGTGAACGGCGCGACCGTCGCCGAGGGCCCGGCGGCGATCGACCTGCCCAACCTGCGCGAGGCGACGACACCGGACGAGTCCAAAGCCCTGGACTCCGGCGGGGCCCGCATCATCGTGTCGGCCTCGGGGATGGGCACCGGTGGCCGGGTCACCCATCACCTGAAGGCGATGCTGCCCGACCCGGACAACGCGGTCCTCCTCGTCGGCTACCAGGCCGTCGGCACGACCGGCCGGATGCTCCTCGACGGCGCCCGCGAAGTGCGGATCCACGGCCGGGCCGTGCCGGTGCGGGCGGAGATCGCCGAGATCGAGGCGTTCTCGGTCCACGCCGACGCCGACGAACTGATCGCCTGGGTCGCGGCGGGCGACCCGCTCCCCCGGCAGGTGATCGTCAACCACGGTGAGCCCGACGCCAGCGCGGCGCTCGCCGACCGGCTCGAGCGGCAACTCGGCGTCCGCGTCCACCTCCCGACCGCCGGTCAGACCGTGACCGTCGAGTCGGCGCGATCCGCCGGCGCGTAGGCGCCCGGTCGCGGTCGGCGCGCCGACCTCAGGAGCCTGGTCACCGCCCCGGATCGGTGGCCGGGCCGACGTGGTCGGCGAGCCATTCGACGAGCGGGCGGACGTTGCGCCACCCGGATCGGACCACCGTCAGCGCCCTGCGCGTCCCCAGCCAGGACTCCACCGGATAGTGCCGCGCGGCGGTCAGCCGCCGGTTGCGCAGCAGGTCGATCCGCGCGTGGTCGGCGTCGAACCCCCGCGGCCGGGTCTTGACCGGCCGACCGTCGACCGCCCACGGCCGACGCAGCGAGCGAACGATCCGCTCGAGCTCGACGCCGACGGGTGAGTCGACCGACCCGCGGTACCGCGCGATCTGCTCACCCTGCGGCGCGTACCAGCCGCCGGCGACCATCAGGCCGCCGGCCGAGATCTGCACGTAGTAGCCGATGGCGTCCTCGACGCCGACGAAGGCGCCCTGGTGGTCCTTGATGGGGGTCTTGTCGGTGCTGAACCGGGCGTCCCGGTGCGGGCGGAACACGTGCGCGTCGCCGAACTCCGCCGCGAGCTCGGCGACGAGGTCGGTCATCGGCCCGCGCACGCGGGCGAGGTAGTCGGCCTTGTTCGCCGACCACCACGACCGGGAGTTGTCCTCGGCCAGGCGCTCGTAGAACTCGAACGCCTCGATCGGGAATCCGGTGAAGGCACGGGCGCTGGGCATGTGGCCATCTTGCCGAGCCGACCGGCTACGGTGCGTGCGTGGTCGAGTTCGAGAGCGCGTCCGAGGGCAGGTCCGTGAGCCGATCCGTCGAGCGGGCCCGCCAGACGCTGGCGGGCCTGGGGGTCCGCGGCCAGGTGCGGGCTCTCGACGACAGCGCACGCACGGCCGCGCAGGCCGCCGCCGCCCTCGGG
>CAYMNG010000094.1:3801-9784 GCA_964391765.1 uncultured Bifidobacteriaceae bacterium
AGTTCCCTGCTGTTCCTCGCGGACGGCGAGCCGGTGCTCGTGATCGCCAGCGGCGCTCACCGCGTCGACCCGGTCCAGCTCGGGGCGATCCTCGACGCCGGCCACATCGACAAGGCGTCGGCCGACGACGTGCGCGCCGCGACCGGGTACGCGATCGGCGGCGTGGCGCCGGTCGGCCATCCCCGACCGCTGCGGACGGTCGTCGACATCGCGCTGTCGCGGTTCGACGAGGTCTGGGCGGCCGGTGGCCACCCGCACTACGTGTTCCCCACCAGTTACGACGAACTCCTGCGGATCACCGCCGGCGAGGCCGGCGAGGTCGGCGCCTGAGGCTCACACGAGGGAGACCGCGACCCCGGTGGTCGGTTGCGGCAGTGCGAGTTCCACGGCGAGGGCGTCGAACATGTCCGCCGACAGGTCGTACGCGCTCGCGGCGGTGCCGATGAACTCCGCGCGCTCTGACGCCGACCACGGCAGGAGGTCGAGCAGCACGCGGTACTGCTTGCGGTAGTGGTGCGTGTCGCCCAACGCCGAGAAGTCCAGGTAGGTCAACGCGGTCGCGTCGATCCCGTACTCCCGGCGCACGAGCGCGGCGATCGCCTGGCCGCCGGCCAGGTCCCCGAGATAGCGCGTGTAGTGATGGGCCAGGAGTCGGTGCGGGGACCCGGCGGTCGCGGCGACCGCCGCGGCGTAAGACGCGCCGGCCGTCGACGGCGCCCAGTCCGGGCCGGCCAGTGCCACCAGGTCGGCGCACAGTCGGTTCCGTCGGTCCAGCGCCCGGTGGTCGAACACCGCGGTGGACGCGTCCTGGGTGGCGCGCATCGCGGTCTCCAACGCGGCGTACACCGGCTCCAGCGCGGCCAGGTAGCGCGCGTACCCGTCGGCGCCGAGGTCGCCGCCGAGCAGGGCGGCCATGAAGGGGTGCCCGCTGGCCCGTTCGTGCGCCTCGTTGGTCTCCCGGCGCAGCCGGTCCCAGAACCTCTCGTCACGCACCGTCGATCCTCCAGTCGGTCGGTCAGGAAAGTCAGGGTAGCCTATCCTCACTAACTCGACTCAGCCGCGGGACACCTCGACCACGACGGACCCGAAGTCCGCGCGCACGACCACATCCGTCGGCAACGGCACCGCCGCCGTCAGTCCACCGGTGATGACCACGTCGCCCGGAACCAGTCGCTCCCCGCGCATGGCGAGTTGATCGACCAGCCACCGCAACGCATTTCGCGGGTCTCCCATCGCGTCCGCGCCCGATCCCGTCGCCACCGGCGACCCGTCGGCGAGCAGGCGCACCCCCACGCCGGCGAGGTCCTCGGTCGCGGAGTCGTCGAGCTGCGGACCGAGGACGACGAACGCCGCCGACGAACCGTCCGCGGTGTTCAACGCCCAGTCGAAGCGATAGTCGGTCCAGACCGAGTCGACGATCTCCAACGCCGCGTGCCAGGACCGCACGCCGTCCTCGACGTCACTCGGGCGACGGACCAGCGTGCCGATCACCGCGGCGAGTTCGGGTTCGACCCGCGGCTGGACGACGCCGCCGACGAGCCGGGTCCCGGACGCCAGGATCATCGCGTCGTGCAACGGGCCGAGGTTCGGCTCGTCGATCCCCATCTGCCGGCGCATCGCCTCGGAGGTGTAGCCCAGCTTCCAGCCGACCCGCCGGCTGGCGTGCCGGCCGGCGACCACGGCCGCCTGCACCCGGTAGGCGGCGGCCGCGTCGAGCCCGTGCCCGACCGGCGCCGGCAGGAGCCGGCCGTCGACGTGCGCGGCGATGATCCGCTGCGCGAGATCCTCCTCGCCGATCCCCATGGCGGTGACGCTACCCCGGATCGCCCACGGTCGCCGCGGTCGTCGACCTGCGCGATGACCGCCCGCGAACCGGTCCTGCCTAGACTCGGCCCGTGAGCGTGCGGGTCTACCACGGTCCGCACTCGGACCGGCACGGCGGACCCTCCGGGTGGGTGACCGCCCTGCCGTGGGCGTTCACCGCCCTGACGATCCTCGGCCAGGTCGCCTGGGTGCTCGTCGGCCCCGCCGCCCGCCCGGCCCTGACCGTCCTCACCGTCGTGACGTTCTTCCTGGCGACCGCCACGCACGCCTGGCTCGCGCGCGGACGCGCGTGGGCGGGCGCGTACCTGGCGATCACGCTCGGGTTCGGCCTCGGTGTCGAGATCCTCGGCCTGTCCACGAGCTTCCCGTTCGGGGAGTACGAGTACGCCGGACGCCTCGGCCCGGCGATCGCCGGCGTCCCGGTGGTGATCCCCCTCGCCTGGTCGATGATGGCGTACCCGTGCCTGCTGGCCGCGCAGCGGCTGTCGACCACGACGATGGGCACCGCCCTGTTCGGCGGATGGCTGCTCGCGGCATGGGACCTGTTCCTCGACCCGCAGATGGTGGGTCAGGGCTACTGGCGATGGCAGGACACGACGTGGCATCTGCCGGGCATCGCCGACGTCCCGATGCAGAACTTCCTCGGCTGGCTGCTCGCCGCACTGCTGCTGATGGCGGTGCTCGATCGCCTGCCGCGCAAGGCCGCCGCCGACGCGGTGCCCACGACGCTGCTCGCCTGGGTCATCGCGTCGAGCCTCGTCGCGAACCTCGCGTTCTGGGGCCGGCCCGCCGTCGCCGTCTGGGGCGGGATCGCGATGTGCCTGGTCGCGGTCCCGTCGTTCTGGCGCGCCTGGAACCAGCCGCGGTGGTGATCGGCCGCGGGCTCGTCACCGCCGGGACGCTGCTGGCCGCGGCGTTCACCGTGCACACCGTCCGGAACCTGCGGGTCGTCCCCGTCCCGCGGGCTGCGACCGAACCGATCACGGAGACCGTGAGCGTCCTCATCCCGGCGCGCGACGAGGCTACGACCGTCGCCGCGGCCGTGCGCTCGGCCGTCGGACAGCGACAGGTCGGCGCACTGGAGGTCATCGTCCTCGACGACGGGTCCGTCGACGGCACGGCGGCGATCGTCGACGCCCTCGCCGACGACGATCCGCGCGTCCAGGCCCGGCACGCGGCGACCGACCCCCCTCCGGGCTGGCTGGGCAAGCCGTGGGCGTGCGCGCGACTGGCGCAGGACGCCGGCGGGTCGGTGCTCGTCTTCGTCGACGCCGACGTCCGCCTGGCGCCGGACGCGGTGGCCGCCGCGGTCGGCGTGCTGCGCTCGGCCGACGTCGCGATGGTCTCGCCGTACCCTCGCCAGATCGCCGGCACCTGGCTCGAGCACCTGACCCAGCCGCTGGTGACGTGGGCCTGGTTGGCGCTGCTCCCCCTGGCCTGGCAGCAGCGATCGACGCGGCCGTCGTTGTCCGCCGCGACCGGCCAGTTCGTGGTCGTCGACGCCGCGGCGTACCGCGCGGTCGGCGGGCACGCGGCCGTGCGCGACCGCGTCGTCGAGGACGTCGCCTTGATGGCGGCGCTGCGCCGAGCCGGGTTCGGCGCGTGGACCGTCGACGGATCGCACCTGGCCCGGTGCCGCATGTACGACGGCGCGCGGTCCGTCGTCGACGGATACGGCAAGTCCTTGTGGTCGGCGTTCGGTGGTCCGGCCGGCTCGACGGCGGTGGCCGCCGTCCTCGCGCTGGCCTACCTCGGCCCGGTCGCGGGGGCCGTCCTCGGACGCGACCGGCGAACGCGCGCGGTCGGCCTGGCCGGCTACGTCGCGGCGGTCGGCAGCCGGGCACTGGTCGCCCGGCGGACCGGCGAGCCGGTCGCCGCTGCGCTCACCCACCCCGCGTCGATCGCGGCGTTCCTCACGCTCACCGCCGTCTCGTGGGCGCGCCACCGGCGCGGCACGCTGCGCTGGAAGGGTCGTCCGGTCACGGTCGCCGGACCGGTCGCGACATGACGGCCAGGCAGGTCGTCGTCGTCGGCGCCGGCGTCGGCGGGCTCGCCGTCGCCGCCCGGTTGGCCGTCCGCGGCTTCGCGGTCACCGTCCTCGAGCAGTCCGGCTCGACCGGGGGGAAGCTCGCGACCCTGCGCGCCGGCGGGTTCGCGTTCGACACCGGACCGAGCCTGCTCACCCTGCCGGCGGTCTACCGGGACCTGTTCTTGAAGACCGGCGGTCCGCTGGAGGAGTCCGTCGACCTGCAACCGGTCGATCCCGGGTTCACGTACCGGTTCGCCGACGGCACGACGGTCACCGTCCCCGGCGTCGATCCGGCCCGTGCGGCCGCGGCGTTCGGGGCGGCCCTGGGCGGCACCGCCGAGCGCGACTGGCGGGCCGTCATCGAACGCGCCGGCCGTATGTGGCGACTGACGCGCGAGCCGGTGCTGGCCTCGCCGCTCGCCGGCTGGCGCACGCTGCTCGACCTGGCCCGCAGCGTCGACGACGTGCGCACCATCGCCCCGTGGGACAGCCTGCGTGACCTCGGCCGCGACCTCGTCGCCGATCCCCGACTGCGCCAGGTGCTCGACCGGTACGCCACGTACACCGGGTCCGACCCGCGGCGAGCCCCCGCCGTGCTCGCGACGATCCCCTACCTCGAGCAGACGTTCGGCGCCTGGCACCTCGGCGGCGGCCTGGGCACCCTCGCCGAGGCCCTGACCGCGCGGTGCGCCGATCGCGGCGTGGTCATCCGCACCGGCTGCGCGGTGGCCGGCATCGACGTTCGGGCCGGCCGGGTGTGCGGGGTCACGCTGGCCGACGGGGAACGCCTCGACGCGGACATCGTCGTCGCCGACGCCGACGCCCGCACGGTCTACGGCTCCCTCGTCGCCGACGCCCGCGCGCGCCGGCCGGCCCGCCGCCTACGCCGGTCGCGCGCCTCGTCGGCCGGCTTCGTCCTGCTGCTCGCGGTGCGCGGGCGGACGCCCGGGCTGGCGCATCACAACGTCTGGTTCCCGGCCGACTACGACGCGGAGTTCGACGCGCTGCGTGATCGGGCCGGTCGACTCGTCGAGGATCCGGCGATCTACGCCTGCGTCCCCGACGACCCGCGCATGCGCCCGGCCGGCGACGAGGCGTGGTCCATCCTCGTCAACGCCCCGCGGCACGGCCGCGCAAGTCCGGGCGCGATCGACTGGGACGCACCGGGTCGGGCCGACAGGTACGCCGACCACCTCCTCGACGTCCTCGCCGCCCGGGGCACCGACCTGCGCGGACGGATCCGCTGGCGACAGACGCGGACGCCCGCCGACCTCGAGCGCTCGGCGTTCGCCCCCGGCGGTGCGATCTACGGCGGCGCGAGCGACGGGGCGCGCGCGGCGTTCCGCCGACCGGCCAATGCCACGCCGATCCCCGGGCTGTACCTGGTCGGCGGTTCGGCGCATCCCGGCGGCGGCCTGCCGCTGGTCGGAATGGGCGCCGAGATCGTCGCCGACCTGATCGGCCGCCCCTGACCGCGTACGGCACCGGGTCGCCACCTCCGGTCGACCTTGAGGTTCCACCGGGTATTTCCCGTGCGGACCCGGTACACACTCAAGGTCGGCGGGCTAGGGCGACGGCTCCGACGGCGCCGGCGGGTCGGCCAGATGCCAGCCGGCGAGTCGGCCGTACTTCGCCAGCAGCGCCAACCGCTCCGCGGTCGGGGCCTGCGCCGCGTCGGTCGTGACGATCATCACCTGATCGCCGGCCCGCAAGCGGGTGTGCGCCTGCGGAGCGATCGCCACCGTGTCGCGGACGACCAGCGCGACGACCGCCCCCTCGGGCAGGCCCAGCTCGGTGACGAAGAGGCCGGCCAGGCCGCGGCCGGCCGGCACGTCCAACGCGAGCACGAGCGCCCCGGCCCGGTCCAGCGGCGCGCTCTCCAACTCCAGTTCCGTCGCCTCACCGGGCAGGACCACACCCAACCGCCGACCCAGGCCGGTGATCAGCGGGATCTGGGCGAGCATGAGGATCAGGACGACGAGCAACGTGACGTCGAAGACCTTCGTCGCCCCGGCGACCCGAGGCCGGCGCGGGGTCGGACGGCACCCGATCGGCACCGCGCGGCGCAGACCCGGGGCGGCCCCGACCACCACCGCCGAAGCCCCGCCCGCCGCCGCCGTGCCGGCTGCC
>CAYMNG010000095.1:0-2435 GCA_964391765.1 uncultured Bifidobacteriaceae bacterium
TCTCGAGCTCGGCAGTGCCGGGAGTGGCCCGGTGTGGTGGCCGCGGTCACCGCCCACGCCGGCCGGGTACCGGCCTCTGGCGCGCCCCGCCGGATGCGCTCCCGTTAGGCTCGGCGTCGTGCGCGAGGAGACCGACCCCGAGCTCCTCGCCGCACATGTCGCCGGGGACCCGACGGCCTTCGAGGAGCTCGTCCGCCGGCACCGCGATCGGCTGTGGGCGGTCGCGCTGCGCACGACGGGGAACCCCGAGGACGCCGCCGACGCCCTCCAGGACGCGCTGATCTCCGCGTTCCGGCGGGCCGACCAGTTCCGCGGCGAGGCCGCCGTGACCACCTGGCTGCACCGGATCGTCGTCAACGCCTGCCTGGACCGCCTGCGCCGCCGGTCGAGTCGGCCGACGACCACACTCCCGGACGACGACGACTCGCCCCAGCACGTCGTCGCCGACCCCGTCGACCACCTCGACCGACACGAGACCGCGCTGGTCGTCGCGCAGGCGCTGGCCGAGCTGCCGGCCGAACAGCGGTCCGCGGTCGTACTCGTCGACGTCGAGGGCTGGTCGGTCGAGGAGGCGGCGACGATCCTGGGCTGCCCGGCCGGCACGGTCAAGAGCCGATGCTTCCGGGGCCGGGCGAAGCTGGCCAAGGCGCTGGCCTTCCTGCGGAACCAGACCGACGACGACCCCGTCGTAGCACCGGACGTCAACGCACCGGGAGGAGGTGACCGTGACTGACCTGCCCCCGCTGCGATCCGTGCCCGACCCGGACGACGCGGCCGAGGACGCGCTCCACGACGCGCTCGAGGGTGCGCTCGACGACACGGCCGCCCCGGCGTTCGTCCTCGCCGCGCTGGCCGAACTGGACTTCCTGCGCGCCCCGGACGCGCCGCTCGGCGCCGCGATGCCCGACGCCGCGATGCCCGACGCCCAGATGCCCAGCGCCCAGATACCCAGCGCCGCGCCACCCGACGCCGCGCCGCCCGACGCCGAAATGCCCGACTGGGTCTGGGCGCGACTGCGCGCCGCCATCGAGGCCGCGCACGAACCGGCCACCAGCGCAGCCGCCAGCCCGGCCACGACGGTTCGTCGACCGGGTCGTTGGGCCGGCCCACTGGTCGCCGCGAGCCTGGCCGTCGTCGCGGTGGGCGTCGCGATCGCCGTCCTTCGCCCGACCGGGGCGTCGGTCGTCGCGACCGACGCCATCTCGTCGGCCATCTCTTCGGCCGCCCCGTCAGCCGCGAAGGTCGCGGTCAGCGCGGCCGCCGAGGCGGCACCCATGACCGCGGCGCAGGAACCATCCGTGGCCGGTGCCGGTGCCGATGCCGACGCCGGTCCCGAAGCCGGTGCCGCGGCGGACGCCGGTGCCGGCGCCCTGCAGCCCGCGGCCCGCCTGGTCCTGGACTCCCACACCGACTACCAGCCGGACACGCTGCGCGACCAGGTCGCGGCGATGGTGAAGGACGCCGGCTTCCCGACCCTGCGCGCAGCAATGACGAAGAGCCCGACGGCGGTCACGATGCCGGTCGCCGACGGCTTCACCTCGTCCTGGCAGGAACTGCGCTCGTGCGTCACCCGCCTGACCCGTTCGGACCAGGCCCAGGCGCTGGTCGTCGACCGCGGGACGTACGCCGGCGCCGACGCCGGCGTCGTGGTCGCGCCGACCGATCCGGGGGCGTTCACGGCCGAATCCTCCGGGATCGAGCCGACCGCGACGGTCCCCACGCCGCTGGGCACCTTCGACGTCTGGGTCGTCGACCCGCAGTGCCAGCAGGTGAGCACGAGCCTGCCGGCGTTCGCGTTGTACGCCTGGCCGTCCTGATCGACGCCGAGAGTCGGAATACCCCCGCGCCCTAGGATCGTTGTCGTTCCTCGGACGCCGGGGAGCCACCCGATGCCCGAGTCGTGAACCGCAGCCAGTCGCTGTCCCGAAGGAGTGGTCAGGCGTGAGCCCGCGCAACGTCATCATCATCGGCTCCGGCCCCGCCGGCTACACCGCCGCCGTCTACGCCGCGCGTGCCCAGCTGAACCCGCTGCTGTTCGAGGGTTCGGTCACGGCCGGCGGCGCGCTGATGAACACCACCGAGGTCGAGAACTTCCCCGGCTTCGCCGAGGGGATCATGGGTCCGCAGCTCATGGAGCAGATGCGCGAGCAGGCCGTCCGCTTCGGTACCGAGATCATCACCGACGACGTCGTCGAGGTCGACCTGACCGGCGCGGTGAAGGCCGTCGTCGACGGCGCCGGCACCCGGCACGAGGCGAAGGCGGTCATCCTCGCGATGGGATCGGCCTACCGGGAACTGGGGCTGCCGAACGAGAAGCGCCTGTCCGGGCACGGGGTCTCCTGGTGCGCGACGTGCGACGGCTTCTTCTTCCGCAACCAGGACATCGCGGTCGTCGGCGGCGGCGACTCCGCCGTCGAGGAGGCCACCTTCTTGAC
>CAYMNG010000095.1:2445-9719 GCA_964391765.1 uncultured Bifidobacteriaceae bacterium
GACGGCAGCCGCAGCCGCGACGAACTGCGCGCGAGTCGGATCATGGCCGACCGCGCGAAGGCCGACCCGAAGCTGACGTTCGCCTGGAACAGCACCGTCGAGGACGTCCTGGGCGACGCGAAGGTGTCCGCGATCGTCCTGAAGGACACCGACTCCGGGACGACCCGCGAACTGCCGGTCACCGGCCTGTTCGTCGCGATCGGCCACGATCCACGGTCCGAGCTCGTCCGCGGCCAGGTCGACCTGGACGACGACGGGTACGTCCTGGTCCAGGGTCGCTCCACCGCGACCAACCTGCCCGGCGTGTTCGCCTGCGGCGACCTCGTCGACCACACCTACCGGCAGGCGATCACCGCCGCCGGTTCCGGGTGTGCCGCCGCCCTCGACGCCGAGCGCTTCTTGTCCCACTGACCCGCCGACCCGGATCCGCGCACTAGCCTGGTCCGGCGCGCCCCACGAGCCCGGGCATCGGACCCGGGCGTACGACGACTCGACGAAGCCCTACGCAGACCCCACCCGGAGGAGCAATGGCAGCCACCAAGCAGGTCACCGACGCGACGTGCGCCGCCGAGGTGCTGGCCAGCGACAAACCGGTCGTCGTCGACTTCTGGGCCGAGTGGTGCGGGCCGTGCAAGATGGTCGCGCCGATCCTCGAGGAGATCGCCCGCGACCACGACGGCCTCGTGATCGCGAAGCTGAACGTCGACGAGAACCCGCAGACCGCGACGTCGTACGGCATCACGTCGATCCCGACGATGAACGTCTTCGCCGGCGGCGAGGTGGTCAAGACGATCATCGGCGCCAAGCCGAAGGCCGCACTGCTCGCCGAACTCGCGCCGTACCTGTAGTTCGCGCCCGCCGACGATGCCCGGACTCCGCCTCGGCGACCATGGTCCGGCCGTCGAGGACGTCCGCGCTCGGCTGGCCGGTCTCGGCCGCCCCACCGCCGCAGCCGATCCCACGGTGTTCGACACCGGGCTGGACCGGGCGGTACGGGCGTTCCAGCAGGACCGCGGCATCACCGTCGACGGGATCGTCGGCCCGACGACGTTGCGCCGGCTCGACGACGCCCGGTGGCGGTTGGGCGATCGGGTCCTGTCGTTCGTCCCCGGACACCTGGTGACCGGGGACGACGTCGCCGACCTCCAGCGACGACTCACCACGCTGGGCTTCGCGCCCGGCCGCGCGGACGGCATCTTCGGCACCCAGACCGACGGAGCCCTGCGGGAGTTCCAGCGCGGGGTCGGCGTCCTCGCCGACGGGACCTGCGGACCGGACACGTTCCGCGCGTTCGACCGCCTCGCCCGCGCCGTCGGCGGCGGGAACGCGGCCTCGCTGCGCGAGCACCTGACGCTCAGCGAGCTGCGGACCGGGGTGGCCGACAAGGTCGTCGTCCTCGACCCCGGTCCGCGGACCGAGCCGGCGGTCTGCCTCGCGATCGCCGAGCGGGTCGAGGGCCGGCTCGCGGCGCTGGGCACGCAGGTGCTGCTCACCCGCGGATCGCTCACCGGTCCCGTGGTCGAGGATCCCGAGCGCGCGCTGTTCGCCAACGACGTCGGGGCGCACCTGGTGCTGTCGATCGACGTCGACTCGGCCAGTAGCCCCCGGCCCAACGGCCTGGCCACGTTCTACTACGGCGATCCCGGCGGTCCGAACGCGTCCCCGAGCGGGCACCTGCTCGCCGAGCACGTCCATGAGGCGGTCGCGGCCCGAACCGACCTGCTGGACTGTCGGGTCCACCCGCGGACCTGGGACCTGCTGCGGATGACCCGGATGCCGACGGTCCGCGTCATCGTCGGCTACCGCTCGAACGCCGGGGACGCCGCCCGGCTGGCCAGCGCGGACTTCCAGGAGGCCGTCGCCGAGGCCCTGGCCGCCGCGGTCACGGAGTTCTGCACGCCCGTCGCCTGACCGGCGGCGAGGTCAGTGCCGGTTCGCGCGACGCGGCCAGACCGCTCGGACGACGAAGCCGATGACCACGCCGAGCGCGACCAGGCCGACCAGCCCCACCGCACGCCGCATCCGATGCCGCCTTCTGTTGCCGCCTTCTCGTGCCGACCTCCGCAGCCCGTACCCTAGGACGGCCGGCGGCCCGCCGGCGAGGGGGTAGCCGCCCCCACCGGCCCGGAAGCGAGGTGAGACGCATGAGCGACACGGTGCGAACCGGGTCCCGACTCGATCCCTGGGTGGGCTCCTACGCCGCACGCGCGCATGCGATGCGCGCCTCGGAGATCCGCGCGCTGTTCGCCGTGGCGTCCCGGCCGGAGGTCGTGTCGCTGGCCGGCGGAATGCCGTTCGTCCAGGCCCTGCCGATCGACATGCTCACCGACACCGTCGACCGACTCCTGCGCGAGCGCGGTCCGGTCGCGCTGCAGTACGGCTCCGGTCAGGGGGACGTCACGTTGCGTGAGCAGATCCTCGACGTGGTCGGCGAGGTCGGCATCCAGGCCCACCCCGACGACATCGTGGTGACCACCGGCTCGCAGATGGCGCTGGACCTGGTGACCCGGGTGTTCTGCGATCCCGGTGACGTCGTGCTCGTGGAGTCCCCGTCGTACGTGGGCGCGCTCGGGGTGTTCCGGGCCTACGAGTGCGATGTCGTGCACGTGGCGATGGACGACGAGGGCCTGGAGCCCACGGCCCTTAGGGCGGAGATCGCCGTGGCACGGTCGAACGGCAGGACGGTCAAGCTGATCTACACCATCCCGTCGTTCCACAACCCGGCCGGGGTCACGCAGGGTCCGGCCCGTCGCCGGGAGATCCTCCAGATCGCCCGCGAGGCGGGGATCGCGCTGCTGGAGGACGACCCGTACGGCCTGCTCGGCTTCGACGGCGAACCACCGCGCGCGATCCGCGCCGACGACGCCGACGGGGTCATCTACCTCGGCTCGTTCTCCAAGACGATCGCCTCGGGGCTGCGGGTCGGCTGGGCGATCGCTCCGCACGGGGTGCGCGAGAAGCTCGTCCTCGCCGCGGAGTCGGCGGTGCTGTGCCCGTCGAACTTCGCCCAGCTGACGGTCTCGCAGTACCTGGCGACGCAGCCGTGGCGCGAGCAGATCAAGGCCTACCGCGAGGTGTACCAGGAGCGCCGAGACGCACTGCTGGAATCCTTGCAGGCGCTCATGCCCGCCGGCACCAGTTGGACGATCCCCGCCGGTGGCTTCTACAGCTGGCTCACCCTGCCCCAGGGCCTGGACGCGACCGCGATGGCACCGCGGGCGATCGCCAATCTCGTCGCGTACGTGCCAGGAACCGGCTTCTATGTCGACGGGCAGGGTCGGCGCAACCTGCGGCTGTCCTACTGCTACCCCGAGCCCGATCGGATCCGCGAGGGCGTGCGCCGACTGGCGAGCGTCGTCGAGGCGGAGATCGATCTCGTCCAGACGTTCGGTAGCCCCGGACCTGACACAGCGCCGGAGGGAATGTCCTCCCCCGCACCGGATCTGGCGTAGGCATGCACGTCCTCGTCCTCTCCGGTGGCCTGTCCGCCGAGCGCGACGTGTCGCTGCGCTCCGGTCGCCGGGTCACCGAGGCGCTGCGGACCGCACGACCGGACTGGGAGGTCGTCGAGCACGACGTCGACGCGACGTTGCTCGATCGGCTGAGTCGACACCGGCCGGACTGCATCGTCCCGCTCCTCCACGGCGCGGTCGGCGAGGACGGCGCCCTCCGCGATGTCGTTGCCGCACTGGGGATCCCGTTCGTCGGATCGACCGCCGCGGCCAGTCGCCTGGCCTTCGACAAGCCGGTGGCCAAGCAGTTGGCCTCGGCGGCAGGGATCCGGACCCCTGCCGCGGTCGCGATGCCGCAGTCGACGTTCCGCGAGCTCGGTGCGGCCGCCGTCCTGGCCGCGACGGTCGACCACCTCGGGCTGCCGTTGGTCGTCAAGCCGACGCGCGGCGGGTCGGCGCTGGGGGTGACGATCGTCCGGGCGGCCGCCGACCTGCCCGCGGCGATGGTCTCGGCCTTCGCGTACGGGGACGTGGTCATGCTCGAGCAGTTCGTCGCCGGCACCGAGGTGGCGGTCGGAGTCTTCGAACGCGACGGTGAACTGCTCGCCCTGTCAGCGGTGGAGATCGTCCCCGACGGCGGCTTCTACGACTACGCCGCCCGGTACACCGCCGGCACGACCGAGTTCTTCTGCCCGGCCCGCCTGACCGACGAGCACGCCCTGGCGGCGCAGGCGGCGGCGTTGGACGTCCATGCGCTCCTGGGACTGCGTGACCTGTCCCGGTCCGACCTGATCGTCGACGCATCCGGAACCGCCTGGTTCCTGGAGGTCAACGTCGCACCGGGAATGACGGAGACCTCGTTGTTCCCGCAGGCCCTGGCCGCGGCGCAGTTGCCCGTCGGCGAGGTGATCGCCGGGCTCGCGGCCACCGCGGTCGCCCGCGATCGGCTCACCTGATCGCGGCCCCACCGGGGGCGATCAGCTCGACGATCCGCCGCAGGTCGTCGACGTCCGCGCACTCGACGACCAGGCGGCCGCGCGACGCGGCGGTCGCGAAGCCGGACGTCACGACCCGGGTGTCCAGGACGTCGGCGGCGGCCGCGGTCAGTTCGGCGACGGCGTCGCCGATCGCGGTGTCGGCGATGCGGCCGGTCCGTGACCGGCGGGTCCGGGTGCGCCCGTCGCTCGACCCGACGAGGACGATCTCCTCGACCGCGCGCACGCTCAGGCCCTCGGCGACGATCCGCGCGGCGAGGACCTCCATGTCGGCCGGATCGGTCAAGGACAGCAGTGCCCGGGCGTGCCCGGCGGACAGCACTCCGCTGGCCACCCGCCGCTGCACCTGCGGCGGCAGGCGCAGCAGGCGCAGCGTGTTCGTGACCTGTGGCCGCGACCGGCCGATCCGCCGGGCCAGTTCCTCCTGCGTGCAGCCGAAGTCCGACAGCAGCTGCTGGTACGCCGCGGCCTCCTCCAGTGCGTTCAGGTCGGCCCGGTGCAGGTTCTCCAGCAGGGCGTCCCGCAACAGCGCGTCGTCGTCGGTCTGCCGGACGATCACCGGAACCCGGGCCAGGCCCGCCTCGCGGCACGCGCGCAACCGGCGCTCACCGGCGATCAACTCGTAGCCCGATCCGGTGCGCCGGACGACCAGTGGCTGCAGCAGGCCGATCTCGCGGATCGAATGGACGAGTTCGGCCAAAGCCTCCTCGTCGAACACCTGCCGTGGCTGCCGCGGGTTCGGGGAGATCAGTTCCGGGGGGACCTCGAGGTAGACGACGTCCTCGACGGGCGTCGCACCGGTCTGCGGACCGGGGATCAGTGCGCCCAGACCTCGCCCCAACCCGCGGGGTGACGCCGCTGCCATTGGCCCTCCTCGGGGGACAACTTC
Source organism: uncultured Bifidobacteriaceae bacterium (assembly GCA_964391765.1). Lineage (GTDB taxonomy): Bacteria > Actinomycetota > Actinomycetes > S36-B12 > S36-B12 > UBA10649. The sequence continues at coordinate 7,782 of CAYMNG010000095.1, forward strand.
GGAAAATTGTCCTATTTGGTCCGCAATTGTCTGTGGAGAACTATGTGGATGGCTGGGCGAGGGCGACTACCTCCGCCGCCGCCTCCCGGTAGGCGATCGCGCCGGGGGACGACGGATCGTAGGTGAGCACCGTCTGGGCGTACGACGGCGCCTCGGACACCCGCACGGACCGGGGGATGACCGTGTCGAGGACCTGCGCACCGAAGTGGGACCGCACCTCCTGGGCGACCTGCGACGCCAACCGGGTCCGCCCGTCGTACATCGTCAGCAGGATCGCCCCGACGCGCAGCGTCGGGTTCAGGTGGGTTCGGACCATCTCGACCGTCCGCAGCAGCTGCGACAGACCCTCGAGTGCGTAGTACTCGCACTGGATCGGGAGCAGGACCTCGTCGGCCGCCACGAGACCGTTCAGCGTGAGCAGGCCCAGGCTCGGGGGGCAGTCCAAGAAGACCAGGTCGAACGCCCGCTGCTCGGTCATCGTCGCCACCGCGCGCGCGAGACGGTATTCGCGGGCCACCTGGGCGACCAACTCGATCTCGGCGCCGGCGAGGTCGATCGTCGCCGGCGCGGTCCACAGCCCGGGCACGTCCGGGCACTGCTGGAGGACGTCGGCCAGCGCCCGGTCGCCGATCAGGACGTCGTAGACGCTCGGCGTGCCTTCACGGTGTTCCGCGCCCAGCGCCGTCGACGCGTTCCCCTGCGGGTCGAGGTCGATCACGGCGACGCTCGCCCCGGCCTGCGCCGCCGCGGCGGCGATGTTGACGGTCGTCGTCGTCTTGCCGACGCCGCCCTTCTGGTTGGCGACCGTGATGACCCGCGTCACCGGTCCGGTCCCCTCCACATCGGTCATTGTGCCGCACCCCGCCGCCCCACCACGACGGTGGTCGGCGGGTCGACCGTGCCCGTACCGACGACCTCGATCCGCAGGTCGACCAGCCCGGCCTTGGCCGCGATCGGGCGGGCCGCACGGAGCTCCTCGCCCGCCGTGCGCCCCTTCAGGGCGACGAGCGTCCCGCCGTCCTTGATCAGCGGTGCCGTCCAGCCGATCAGCCGAGTGAGGGGTGCCACCGCCCGCGCGGTCACGACGTCGAAGCGGATCGGTCGTTCCCACTGCTCCGCCCGCGTCCGGACGACCCGGACCCGACCGTCCAGACCGAGATCCGTGACGGTCTGGGCAAGGAAGTCCGCTCGACGCAGCAGCGGCTCGATCAGCGACATCGCGATGTCGGGGCGGGCGATCGCCCAGACGATGCCCGGCAGGCCGGCACCGGACCCGACGTCGACACAGCGTGCCCCGGCCGGTACCAGGCCCACTTGTGGATCGGCGACGACGGCGCAGTTGAGCAGGTGGCGATCCCACAACCGCGGCGCCTCCCGGGGTCCGATGAGTCCCCGGGCGACGCCGTCGCCGGCCAGGATCCGTGCGTACGCGGACAGCGCCGGCTCGGCCGGCGTCACCCAGTCCGGGAGCTCGAATGTTTCACGGGAAACCACCCGTCCGGCCGATCAGGAGGTGCGAACGACCACACGGCGGGCCGGTTCGTCGCCCTCAGACTCGCTGCTCAGGCCCGCGCGCGCGACGACGTCGTGGGCGATCTTGCGCTCGAACGCGGGCATCGGGTCCATCCGGACCGGGGCGGCCGTGCGCTGAGCCTCGGCGATCGCCTGCTCGGTCGCCCGCTCCACCTCGGTGCGGCGAGCCGCCCGGTAGCCGGCCACGTCGAGCATGAGCCGGGACCGCTCGCCGGTCTCCCGGGTGACCGCCAGCCGGGTGAGCTCCTGGAGCGCGTCGAGGACCGCGCCGCCGTGGCCGACGAGGTGCGCGAGCTCGCCGGCGTTGGCCTCGACCACCGAGACCATCGCCCGGTTCCCCTCGACGTCCTTGGCGATGTCGCCGTCGAGATCGGGTATGTGGAGCTGACCCTCCAGTCAGTCCGC
>CAYMNG010000096.1:0-7828 GCA_964391765.1 uncultured Bifidobacteriaceae bacterium
TGGCGCTGGCCGCGGCCGATCGGCGTCATGGCGTCGATGGCCTTGATGCCGGTCTGCATCGCCTCCTTGACCGGCTGGCGCTGCACGACGGTCGGCGCCTGGACCTCCAGCGCGCGCCGGCCCTCGGCCTCGATCGGGCCCTTGCCGTCGATCGGGTTGCCCAGCGGATCGACGACGCGCCCGAGGAAGGCGTCGCCGACCGGGACCGACAGCACCTCGCCGGTCCGCCGGACCGGCTGACCCTCCTCGATCCGCGAGCCGTCACCCAGGAGGACCACGCCGATCTCGCGGACGTCGAGGTTCAGCGCGACACCGAGCAGGCCACCGTCGAACTCGAGCAGCTCGTTGGTCATGGCCGAGTGGAGTCCCTCGACGCGGGCGATCCCGTCACCGGTCTCGATGACACGACCGACCTCCTCGCGGGCCGTGCCCGGCGAGTACGCCGCGACGTTCCGCTCGATCGCATCCCGGATCTCCTCCGGCCGGATCGTCAGCTCCGTCATGACTGTCCTTCTCTGTTCTGGCCCGCGTCGCGGGCGGTTCGGTCCTTCGGGGCGGTGGGTCTGCGGTTGTCCTCAGCCGAGGACGACGCGCCGGGCGGTCTCCAGGCGCGCGGAGACGGTGCCGTCGATGACCTCGTCGCCGATGCGCACGTGCGCACCGCCGAGCACGGTCGGATCGACGGCGACGTTCAGTCGGACCTCGCGGCCCTTGAGGCGGGACAGGGCCTGCGTCATCCGTCGGCGCTGGTCGTCGTCGATCGGTGCGGCGACGGTCACCTCGGCCACGAGCCGCTCGCGCTGGCGGGCGGCCAGCGCGACGAGGTCGTCGATGACCGCGTCGATCCGCTGTCCGTGCAGGTGACCGACCGCGTACTCCAGGACGGCTCGCGTCGCGTCCGTCGCCCGATCGGCCAGCAGGTCCCGGACGATCCCCGCCTTCACGGCGGGCCCCTGGGCCGGGTCGGTCAGGGCCATCTGCAACTCCGGCGAGGAGTCCAGCGCGCGACCGAAGGCGAAGATCTCGTCCTCGGCCGTGTCCAGGGTGCCTGCGGCCTCGGCGACGGTGAACGCCGCCTGATAGCCCAGTTGCTCCAGCCCGAGTACGAGATCGGCGTCGGTCGACCAGCGCTGGTCCACCGCGTGCGTGACGACGTCGACCGCGAGATCGCCGATGCGGCCACCGAGGACGTCGCGGACGAGCGCGGTCCGCACGCTGGCCACCTGCCCGGCGTCGGCCACCGTGCTGCGCAACTGGTTCTCCCGGTCGAGCAGGTCCGCGGCGGCCAGCAGGTCACCGGACAGCGCCGCGAAGCCGGGTTCGCCGCGACGTTCGTCGAGGCTGTCCCGGCACGCCGACAGTGCCTCGCGGCTGGCTCCGAGCATCAGGCGTCGCTCCCCGCCGCCTGCCGCTCGAGCTCGGCGATGAACTGGTCGACCGTCTGCCGGACGGTGGCGTCGTTCGTCAGCGACTGGCCGACCACCTTGCCGGCCAGTTCGACCGCGACCTCGCCGATCTGGCGGGTCAGCGTCGCGGTGGCCTGCGACCGCTCGGCCGCCAGGTGCGACTCCGCCTGCGCGGTGATCTGCGCAGCGGCGGCGCGGGCCTCGTTGCGCGCCTCTTCGATGATCGCCGTGCGGTCGGCCTGGGCCTGCGTCCGGATGGTCGCCGCCTCCTCGCGGGCCTGCGCGAGCTGGTTGCGGTAGTCCTCGGCGAGGGCCTTGGCCTCGGCCTCGGCCTTCTCCGCTCGCTGGATGCCGCCCTCGATCGCGTCCGTGCGCTCCTCCAGGACGCGCTTGATGCTCGGCAGCGCGAACTTCGCCAGGCCGCCGAACACGATGAGGAACGCGATGATGCCGATGATCAGCTCGTCGATCGGCACGGCGAGGACCGATGGGGTCTCCTCCACGCCGGCCTCGGCGAGGACCGCAGCACCTGCTGCGGCGATGACGTTTATCACGACGGTGACCTTCCTGGGGCGCTAGGCGGCGCGGGCCGGCCGACCGACTACTTGCCGAACACGAAGGGCGCGACGAAGCCGATCAGCGCGAGCGCCTCGGCGAGGGCGAAGCCCAGGATCATGTTCTGCCGGATGACGCCGTAGGCCTCGGGCTGCCGGGCGATCGCCTGGACGCCCTGGCCGAAGATGATGCCGATGCCGACGCCGGGGCCGATGGCTGCCAGGCCGTAGCCGATGGAGCCGAGCGATCCGGTGACTTCCGCGAGAAGCGACATGTCGTTTCCTTTGCTTTCCTGGCCGACGGTCGTTCCGCCGGTCTGGGGGTCGTTGGGGTGTGTTCAGTTGTACGTGCGTGGGGCCGATCAGTGTTCGGAGTGCAGGGCTCCGGAGATGTAGACGGCCGTGAGCAGGGTGAAGATGTAGGCCTGCAGGAACTGGATCAGCGCCTCGAACCCGGTCAGCGCGATCGCGACGACGAACGAGGCGACCGAGCCGAGGATGCCGATGACGCTCGCGCTCAACAGGTAGAACGCGGCGATGCTGAACGTGGCGATGAGCAGGTGGCCGGCGAACATGTTCGCGAACAGACGGATCGCGTGCGTGGCCGGCCGGACGATCAGGTTCGACAAGAACTCCAGCGGTGTCAGCAGGACGTACATCGCCTTCGGCACGCCGGGCGGGAACAGCATCCCGCCGAAGAAGCCGCGGAACCCCTGCCGGTAGACGCCCAGCGGAACCCAGGTGACGTAGACGATCAGCGCGAAGGCGACCGGGATCGCGAAGATGCTGGTCACCGGGATCTGCGCGAACGGCAGGATCCCCATGAAGTTCGTCAACCAGATGAGGAAGAACAACGAGAACAGGAACGGGACGAACTTGTCCCCGTCCTTGCCGATGATGTCGCGGGAGATCCCGTCGCGGATGAACAGGTAGCCCATCTCGCCGACGTTCTGCGCGCCGCGGGGAACCAGGCTGGGCCGGCGGAACGCGTAGATGAAGAACGCGAGGATGGCCACGACGCACAGCAGGAGCACCACGGTGACCTTGGTCACGTGGAACTCCAGGTTCGCGATGTTCAGGCGCGCGATCTCGCCGAAGAGGAACGCGTCCGCGCCCGGGGCGGGGAAACCGCACCCGGAGTTCAGGTGACAGCCGAGCCCGCCTGAGGCCACCACTTCAGTAGACACCGTGCTCCTCCACGCCCAACTCGTCCCGTGCGCCTACCGTCGGCCCTGTGCGCGCTCGGCGTCCTGCTCGGCCTCGTGCGCGAGGGATCGGAACACCAGGTAGTACGACAGTGCCAAGCCCGTTATCGCACCGGCGGCCATCAAGACCTCCTGGTGGCCGACCCATCTGGACACCAGCCACCCGAGGCCGGTGTAGAGGATCAGGCCGGAGATCAGCCGGCTGCTGGTGACCCACGCGGAGTTGGACATCCTCCGGGCGTCCGCCATCGTGACCGTCCGCCTCCGCGCGCCCGAACCGTACCAGTCCGCGCGCACCGAGCGCGCGCCGGGGGCGCTCACGAACGGGCCCTGTCGTCGTGGTCCTGCGGGGGGGCCGACGGAGCCGGATCGACGTACAGGACCTTCGTGTGCGAGTACACCCACAACTCGACGAATGTCCATGCGAGCGTGCAGGCGACGATCGTCGCCGCGAAGACCTTCGGGGCGAAGAACGTGGCGTCCTGCAGGACCAGGAGCAGGACCAGGAGTACGCCGATCTTGCCCAGGTACACGCCCATCGCGACCATCAGCGCGTTCTCCGGATGGTTCTTCAGCACGGCGCTGAGGACGAGTTGGCCGACGGCGAAGAACGCGATCACCAGGACCGTGCCGAGCAGACCGGCGATCAACCCCTTGGAACCTTGGACCACCGTCCCGACGATCGTCGCCAGCACGCCGACGATGACGGTCGCCACGGCCGCGCGGCGCAGCAGCGGCACGGCGTCGGGGGGCACCGTCGGACGGTATCGCAATCCTTCGGCCGCACCCAAACCGCGCGTTGCTACTGCGCCTCTGACACCGGGTCGGGCACGGGGTCGGGCACGGGCACGGGGTCGGGGTCCGGCGGCGGCACCGGCTTGGGTGCGGATGCCTGGACGAGGGTCGTGACCCAGGAACGGGTCACGTAACGTCCGCCGACCCGGATCCTGGAGACGGTGACGCGTACCGGGTAGTCGGGCACGGCGACCGGGGCGATCGGCCGTCCGCTGGGATCGACCACGGTCGTGACGCCGTCGATCGTCATCGTCCACGTCGGCCCGGCGGACGCCAGGTAGCCGGCGGGCAGCGCCATCTGCCAGGCGATCGTGTTGTCCCCGTAGCCGTTCGCGATCGGCAGCTTGCGGGTCCGGACGCGGCCGTCGGGGGTCGTGACCGTGACGGTCGCCCGGGAGAAGTCCGCGCCCGGGTAGGACAGCGACCAACGGCCGGCCGGCTCGAGCTCGATCGGGAAGTAGCCGGCGGTGGGCCAGGACACCCACACGCGTCCGGCCGGCGGGCGGTAGCCGTCGATCACGTGGATCGAGTTCGCCGTGAACGTGTCGCCGGTCCCGATGGTCGACAACTGCTGGTAGAGCAACCACCGGCGGTGCCCGACGATCACGTTGCTGCCGCCCGGGTCGGTCAGGTACCCGACGACGGCGCGCGGTCCGGTCGCGGCGCTGAGCGGGTCGACGCCGGGTGTGCCGTCCGACCCCCAGCCCAGGGAGAGGTTCCCGTGGCTGGCGCCCTCGTAGCCGGCGCGGGTCCAGCACTTCGCCGACTTCGGCGGCTGGTGCGTGAGGAATCCGTTCGCGGCCATGATGAGTGCTGCCGCTTGTGCCTTGTGCGACTTCGCTGCGTCCAGCCGGACCGGACGCAGTCCGGCCAGCTCCCGCGCGAAGTTCACCGCGTCGACCGTCGCCGCGGCGGAGCGCGCGGAGATCGTGCCCGCCTTGCACCGCGCCAGGTCGCCGGTCCAGCCGGTCGGGACCGTCAGCAGCGGCGCGAATCTGGTCCGGTAGGCCTCCACGACGCTGGCGCGCCGCGCGGTGTCGATCGGTGCGGGCGCGGCGGCCGCCGGGGGTCCCGTGCCGGCCATCAGACCGCAGGCCAGGCCGATCGTCAGGCCCGCGGCCAGGCCGAGCGCACTGACACGGGCCCTCAGGTAGCGCATGCGATCCCCCTCCGCGCGACGGTAGTCGCAGTCCACCACGTTCGCGGCGCTCATGTCCGCGGTTCGGGACACCGGGTCGGCCGACCCGGACCGGGTCGACGCCGCGTCAGGTGCCGGTCGGGCGCGCCTGCCGGAGCTGCTCGGGCGCCGGGGCGGGCGAGGGCCGTCGCACGGCCCACACCAACGCACCCAGGCCGAGGACGAAGCCGACCGACGCCCACACCAGCGGCACGAACGCCATGAGGACGGCGGTCCCGGCGACCAGCGCCGTCCACGCGTACATGATGAGGACCGCCCGTCGCTGCGAATGGCCCATCTCCAGCAGGCGATGGTGTAGATGCTGCTTGTCCGGTGCGAACGGACTGCGCCCGGCCCGCGTTCGCCGGATGACCGCCAGCGACATGTCCGCGAGCGGGACCGCGAGCACCGCGATCGGCAGCAGGACGGGCAGCAGTGCCGGCAGCAGGGTGGCGCCGGCGACCGCGCTCGGGTCGACCTGGCCGGACAGCGTGATCGTCGCGGCCGCGAGCAGCAGGCCCAACATCATCGATCCGGTGTCCCCCATGAAGATCCGTGCCGGGAAGAAGTTGCTGGGCAAGAACCCCAGGCAGACTCCGACGAGCAGTGCGCTGACCAGGGTCGCCAGGGTCGCGCGCTCGAAGCCCAGCTCGACGGACAGCAGGTAGGAGTACGCGAAGAACCCGCCCGCGGCGACCGCGACGATCCCCGCCGCCAGGCCGTCGAGGCCGTCGACGAAGTTGATCGCGTTGATGCTGATCAGGACGACGATCACGGTGAACAGGACGCTGGTGATCGGGTCGAGGACGAACGTGCCGCCGATCGGCAGCCAGATGACCGCGACCCCCTGCAGCGCCATCACTCCCGCGGCGAGCACCTGGCCGGCGAGCTTCGTCGGGGCGTCCAGGCCCCAGCGGTCGTCGACGATGCCGAGGGCGACGATGATCGCGATCGCCGGTACCAACGCCAGCCCGGTGTGCGAGGCCTCGAAGACCTCCCGCATCATCGGCAGCTTGCTCGCCAGCAGCAGGCCGGCGAAGACCCCGCCCATCATCGCCAGGCCGCCCAGGCGCGGGGTGGGTTCGTCGTGGACGTCGCGGTCGCGGACCGGGGCCATCACGGCGAACCGGATCGCCAGCGCGCGCACCGGCGGCGTCAGCAGGTACGTGACCGCCGCGGCCGCCAGCAGGCACAGCAGGTACTCGCGCACCGATCAGCCTCGCGGATACGCCGGGTGCTCCGCGACCAGTGCGCTGACCTCCTCGGCGATGGCTGCGGCGTCCGTGCCGCCCTCGTCGCGGACCGCGCGGCCGATCAGCCGCGCGACCGTCGCCATGTCCGCCTCGTCCATCCCCTGCGTCGTGACCGCCGGGGTCCCCACCCGGATTCCGGACCCCTTCGCCGGCGGCTGCGGGTCGTACGGGATGGCGTTCTTGTTCAACGTGATCCGGGCCGCGTCGCAGCGCGCCTCGGCGACGTCGCCGGTGACGCCGAGCTCTTGGATGTCGATGAGGGCCAGGTGCGTGTCCGTCCCGCCGCTGACCGGTCGCATCCCCTCCTCGCTCAGGCTCGCGGCGAGCGCCCGTGCGTTCGCGATGACCTGCGCGGCATAGCGTCGGTAGTCCGGGGTCGCGGCCTCCTTCAGGGCGACCGCCTTTGCCGCCACGGCGTGCTCGGCCCGGCACACGATCATGCCGCCGCGCGGTCCCCGCAGGACCTTGTGCGTGGTGAACGTCACCACGTCGGCGTACGGAACCGGGCTGGGGATCGCGCCGCCGGCGACCAGGCCGATGAAGTGCGCGGCGTCCACCATGAGGATCGCGCCGACCTCGTCGGCGATCTCACGGAACGCGGCGAAGTCGATCAGCCGTGGGTACGCGGTCGCGCCGCAGATGATCATGCGCGGCCGATGCTGGTGGGCCAGTGCCCGCACCTCGTCGAAGTCGATCAGCTCGGTGTCCGGGCGGACGCCGTAGGAGACGATGTCGAACCACTTGCCGGAGAAGTTCACCTTCGATCCGTGGGTCAGGTGTCCCCCGTGCGGCAGGCTCATCGCCAGCACGGTCTCCCCCGGCTTGACGAACGCCCCGTACGCCGCGATGTTCGCGCTGGCCCCGCTGTGCGGTTGCAGGTTGGCGTGCTCCGCGCCGAAGAGCGCCTTGGCCCGCTCGATACCGATGTTCTCCGCCCGGTCGACCTCCGCGCACCCGCCGTAGTACCGCCGCCCCGGGTAGCCCTCGGCGTACTTGTTGCTCAGCGTCGACCCGAGTGCGGCGAGCACCGCGGGCGAGGTGAAGTTCTCGCTGGCGATCAACTGCAGGCCGCCGCGCAGGCGGTCGAGTTCGGCCAGGACGATCTCCGCGATCTCGGGGTCCTCCGCGGTCAACTGGTCGAAGTCCGGTCCCCAGAACGGCGTGGTGCTCATCAGTCTCCCTCGCGGTGGCGGCCGAGCGCCGCGACGGCGCCACTCTACGCGCGCGGTGGCCCGGTCCCGTCGATCACGCTCGCACAGGCGCGCATGAGCGCATCGGCCTCGACCGCACCGGCTCGGACGATCCGTGGCGGAGCCGACGTGCAGTCCACGATGGTGCTCGGCAGGCCCGGGTCGCCCGGGTCGCCGAGCGGGCCGGCGTCGAGCACGATCGCCACCGCGGAGTCCAGTTGCGCGATCGCGTCCGCCGCGTCGGTCGG
>CAYMNG010000096.1:7838-9394 GCA_964391765.1 uncultured Bifidobacteriaceae bacterium
GGTGCCGGTTGTCCCGGGGCGTTCGCCGAGGTCCCCGCGAGCGGGCCCGATCGCGCGAGCACGGCCAGCAGCAGCGGGTGGATCGGCATCCGGACGGCCAGCGGTGCGGCCGTCGGCAGGTCCCACGCGAGGGTCGGCTGCGGTTCGACGAGGAGCGTCAGCTCCCCGGGCCAGAAGGCCGCCATGAGCGCACGGGCCTCGTCCGACACTCGGGCCGCGACCCCGCCGACGGTGTCCCGTGAGCCCACGAGGACCGGGATCGGCGCGTCCGGCGCGTATCCCTTCACCTCGCGCAGGCGTTCGACCCCGCGCGCGGAGAACGCGTCCGTCACGACCGCGTACACCGTCTCGGTCGGGACGACGACGAGGTCGCCACGCCGGACCGCCGCGAGCGCGACCGCGACGGCACGGTCGCGGTCGAGGCCGTCCGCGCACGCGATCGTCTGCGTCACCCGCGGACCCGCCGGGCCAACGTGAATCGTGGCAGGCCGGTGAGGTCGATCCGGTCGACGACCTGCGTGAACAGCGGCGCCCCCACCTCGAGGTCCAGTCGCGCGGCCAGGCGCGCATCGGCACCGCAGGCCGCGACGACCCCCGGAACCCCGGCCGCCCCCGCCGCCGGGCCCTGCACGTCGGCGTGCTCCACGACGAGCAGACCACCGGGCGCCAGCAGCAGCGCGGCCGTGCGCACGATCCCCCGCACGACGTCCAGACCGTCGTCCCCGCCGTACAGCGCCAACGCCGGCTCGTGGTCGCGCACCTCCGGGTCGCGCGGGATCATCCGCGCCGGGATGTACGGCGGATTCGACACCACGACACCGACGCGGCCGACGAGCCCGGCCAGCGGTCCGCCCTCGTCCGCGACGGTCGTCGCGTCGGCGTGGACGACGTCGACCCGCGATCGGTGTTCGTCGATCCGCGGCTCGTGCGCGCGAACGTTGCGCCGGGTCCATTCCACGGCCTCGTCGCCGAGTTCGACCGCGCTGATCCGCGCGTCGAACACCTCCACGCCCAGGCTGATCGCGATCGCCCCCGACCCGGCGCACAGGTCCACCGCGATGCGGCCGTCCGTCGGCAGGTCGGTCAGGGCCCGGATCGCCGCCTCGGCGACCAGTTCGGTCTCCGGCCGGGGGATGAAGACCCCCGGCCCGACCTCGAGCTCGATCCGCCGGAACGGTGCGACCCCGAGGAGATGCTGCAGCGGGACCCGGGACAGCCGCCGGGTCAGCAACTGCTCCACGCGGACCTTCTGCTCCTCGGTGACCTCCTCCTGCAGGAACAGCCGGGTACGCGTCGTCCCGACGGCGTGCGCGACGATCAGCGCCGCGTCGACCGACGGCGAGGGCACGCCGACGGCGGCCAGGCGGTGCTCGGCGTCGAACAGCACGTCTCGAACGGTCACCCGCCCGCCCAGGATGTGGTCCTCGGTCCAGGACATCAGCCGACCCCGACCTCGCCGAGCCGGCTGGCCTGATCGGCCACGACGCACGCGTCGACGATCGCGTCGATGTCCCCGTCGAGCACCTGGTCGAGGTTGTAGGCCTTGTACCCGACCC
>CAYMNG010000097.1:0-9168 GCA_964391765.1 uncultured Bifidobacteriaceae bacterium
GGTTCTGGTGCTCGCGCGCGTTCGGCGCGCAGAAGCCGGCGATCCGCCGCCTGTGGCCGAAGGCCAGGCTGCGCAGCGACGTCTACTGGAAGCTCGTCGCGCTGGACCGGCGCTACGGGTTCGCCGCCCGGGCCGACCGGCTGCGCGGGCGACCGGCCCGCGAGCCGGTCGTGCAGGACGTCGAGGTGCCGGCCGACCGCCTGCCGGAGTTCTTGGACTTCTTCCACCGCGAGGTCGCGATCGAGCCGGTGTGGGTCTGCCCGTTGCGGCAACGTGACCGCAGCGCCCGCTGGCCGTTGTACGAGTTCGACCCCGAGGTGCTCTACGTCAACATCGGGTTCTGGTCGAGCGTCCCGCTGCCAGCCGGCGTCGACCCGGCCGAGGGACGCGTGAACCGTCGGATCGAGCAGGTCGTGACCGACCTGGGCGGGCGCAAGTCGCTGTACTCGACGGCGTTCTACGGGCGCGAGGAGTTCTGGTCGATCTACGGCGGCACCGAGTACGCGGCGCTGAAGGCCCACTACGATCCCGACGGCCGCTTGAAGGATCTCTACGCGAAGGTGGTGCAGCAACAGTGAGGCTGGCCGACGCATTCTCGATGATCGTCCCCGCCGAGCGGGGGGTCGGCTTCCGCGCGTACGACGGGTCCGCCGCCGGCCCGGCCGACGCCGACACCGTCCTGGAGGTCCGTACGCGCCGCGCGGTGGAGTACCTCGCCGCCGCACCGAACCAGCTCGGCCTGGCCCGCGCCTACGTCGGCGGGGACCTGGAGATCGTCGGCGACGCCTACACCGCGCTGAGCCGGCTGTACCCGTTGCCGCTGGACCACCTGTCGTGGTCGGACAAGGTCGACCTCGTGCGCACGTTCGCGCCGTTCGCGTTCAAGCGCCCGGCCCCGCCCGCCCTCGAGCGTCGCCAGCGCGGCCGCCGGCACTCCAAGGGGCGCGACGCCGACGCGATCCACCACCACTACGACGTCAGCAACCGGTTCTACTCCCTCGTCCTCGGCCCGTCCATGGCCTACACCTGCGCGGTGTTCCCGACCGCGGACGCGAGCTTGGAGGTCGCGCAGGACGAGAAGTTCGACCTCGTCTGCCGCAAGCTCGGTCTGCGGCCGGGGATGCGCCTGCTCGACGTCGGCTGCGGCTGGGGCGGGCTCGTGCTGCACGCGGTCAAGAACTACGGCGTGACCGCCATCGGCGTCACGCTGTCGCAGCAGCAGGCGCTGTGGGGCCGGACGGCGATCGAGGACGCCGGCCTGGGCGACGTCGCGCAGATCCGGTTCAGCGACTACCGGGACGTGCCGGAGTCCGGCTTCGACGCGATCTCGTCCATCGGCCTGACCGAGCACATCGGCCGGGCGAACTACCCGTCGTACTTCTCGTTCCTGTACGGCAAGCTGCGCGACGAGGGGCGCATGCTCAACCACACGATCACGCGCCCCAGCGACGACTGGAAGTCCCACTTCCGCAACTCGTTCATCACCCGCTACGTGTTCCCCGACGGCGAGCTGTCCGGGCCGGCGCAGGTCATGACGGCGATGAACTCCGCCGGCTTCGAGATCCGGCACGAGGAGAACCTGCGCGAGCACTACGCGCTGACGCTGCGGCACTGGTGCGAGAACCTCGAGTCGAACTGGGACGCGGCCGTCGCCGAGGGCGGGCTCGCCGTCGCGCGCGTATGGCGGCTGTACATGGCCGCCTCACGCCTGGGGTTCGACATCGACCAGATCCAGTTGCACCAGACGCTCGGGGTCAAGCTCGGCCCCGGCGGGTCGTCGGGCATGCCGCTGCGACCGGGTTTCGACCGGGCACCGGCCTTCGTCTAGACCGCGGCCTCCACGAGCACGTGGACCGCGATGTCGTCGGGTAACTCGGCGTACTCGCTGGCACTGCCGACGTCGACGCCGCCGGGGACCCGGCGCGCCATGACCGCGGCACCGGGCATCGCCCCGATCCGCCGCAGGGTCGTCATCGCCGCGGCGTCGTCTTGGATCGGCTCCGCGATCCGGCGCACGATGAACCGGCGGACGGCCTCCTCGACGACGTCGGTCAACGGCGCGAACGGTCCGCCGGCGACGTCGTCGTGCGCCGACGCCGGTTCCAACTCGTCCAGTCCGGGGATCGGGTTGCCGTACGGCGAGGTCGTCGGGTGGTCGAGGATCTCCAGCAGCCGCTGTTCGACGGCCGCACTCATGACGTGCTCCCACCGGCACGCCTCCGCGTGGACGTCCTCCCACGGCAGGCCGAGGACGTCGACGAGCAGGCACTCGGCGAGCCGGTGCTTGCGCATGACCCGCGTCGCGGTCGCGCGGCCGTACGCGGTCAGTTCCAGGTGACGGTCCCCGGACACGACGACCAGTCCGTCTCGTTCCATCCGGCCGACGGTCTGCGAGACGGTCGGACCGCTTTGGCTCAGCCGCTCGGCGATCCGCGCGCGCATCGGGACGACCCCCTCCTCCTCGAGCTCGAAGATCGTGCGCAGGTACATCTCGGTCGTGTCGATCAGATCGCTCACAGACAGGTCCCGCCGGCTCGAAGGTCGCGTGCCGATTCAGCATACCTACCCCCCGGGCGCCCCAACCGTTCTCGACCCGCCCCGAACGCCCGCCCCGGACCACGCCTGCGGACCACGCCGGCGGACCACATCGAGCACGTCGACGGTGGGACCTCAGCCGAGGACGGCGGCGAGGACGAGTGATCCGGTGAAGCCGGCGACGACCAGCAGCCCGGTCCACCAGCGTTCGACCTCGTAGGCCTCCGGCACCATCGTGTCGGCGATCATGGCCAGCAGCGCACCCGCGGCGAACGTCTGCGCCACTCCCATCCAGGTCGTGTCGTCCGTGCTGCTGATCTCGTGCCCGAACGCCGACGCGGCGGCGCTCGCGGCGATGACGACCGCCCACAGCCCGAGGGTCCGCGCGAGCGACCAGCCCCGGGCGCGCAGCCCGCTGGACGCGGCCATCCCCTCCGGCAGGTTCGCCAACGCGATGCCGACGAGCAGCGGGATGCTGACGACACCGTGCAGGACGCTCATCCCCAGCACGAGCGACTCCGGCACCCCGTCCAGCGTGCTGCCCAGGACCAGCGCGAACGGCTGGTCACGAGTCGTCGTCGCGTCGTCCTCGGCCGCGCCGCGGGTCGGGCGCTTGCGTCGACGACCGCCGAACCGCTCGATCGACCGACTGCCCAGGACGAAGGCCGCCGCACCGGCCAGCATCGATCCACCGACGAGCGGCGTGCTCACCGTCAGGTTCGCGTCCTCGACCAGGTCGTACGCCACCGATCCGATGAGCAGGCCGCTGCCAGCGGCCATGACGACGGCGACCAGCCGGGGTGTCGGCCGGACGACGTACGCCACGACCGCGCCGAGCGCGAGCGCCGCCGCCGCGAGCGCGCCAATCCCGGCGGCGAGCAGCATGGCGACAGTCAACCGCACGCCGGCCCCGCGTCCGGGGATCGACGTCGTACCGTGGGCGCGTGCCGACGATCGTCTGGTTCCGTCACGACCTGCGCCTGGCCGACAACCCGGCGTTGACCGCCGCCGTCGCCGCGGCGCGCGCCGACGGCGACGGCCGGGTCGTGCCGCTGTTCGTCGTCGACCCGGCCCGCTGGGATGCGGCCAGCGCCGACGATCGCGCGTACCTCGTCGCGTCGCTGCGTGCGCTCGACGCGTCGATCGACGACGCGCTGCTGCTCCAGCACGGCCACCCGGTCGACGTCCTGCCCGCCCTCGTCCGGGCCACCGCGGCGACGAGCGTCCACGCGGCGGCGGCGGTCGACGCGGCCGAGGCCGCGCTCGACGCCACTGTCACCGCGAGGGTGGCGGTGCCGTTCGTGCGCACCGGGTCAGCGCATGCGGTTCCGCCGGAGCCCGTCGAGCCGGCGGGTGCGGTTCTGGCGGGGTCGGTTCCGACCGGGGCGGTCGGCGACGACCCGACCGACTTCGAGGCGCGGTACCGCGCGTGGCTGCGGGCCGGCTGGCCGCCGCCGACCCCGGTCCCGCACGGCGTCTGCTGGTGGCTGGCCGTCGAATGCCACGGCTACCCGGCACCCGGCCCGACGTCCGACCCGGACCCGGACCTCCGCCCGACGGCCGGCGAGGCAGCCGGCGAAGCGGCCGCGCTGCGCACGTGGGCGGTGCTTCGGGCCGACGCCCACGTCGACGCACTGGGCCTGGACACGCGAACGGATCGCCCCGACGTCGCGCGGCTGGCCCGCCACCTGCGGCACGGCGAGATCCATCCCCGGACCCTGCTGGCCGACCTCGGCGACGGGGTGGCCGACGAGATCCTCCGGCGCGACCTGTGCCGACGGGAGCTGCGCACCTGACAAGATGGCCGCATGCCCGTCGTCGCCGTGTTGTCGATGAAGGGCGGCGTCGGCAAGACGAGCGTCGCCCTCGGGCTCGCGAGCGCGGCCTGGGACCGCGGCCAACGGGTCCTCGTCGTCGACCTCGACCCGCAGGCGAACGCGACGATGGCCCTGGACGCGACGGGCGCGTCGTTCACCACCAGCGACGTCCTCGCCGACGCACGGCCCGGGGTCGCGGCCGACGCGGTGACCGCGACCGGCTGGGGCGACCACGTCGACGTGATCGCGGCCGAACGCGGCCTCGAGCACCGGACGATCGCGTCCGGCCGCACGTCGGCACTGCGACTGCGCACGGCGCTGGCGACCCTCCCGCGGGCCTACGACCTCGTCGTCATCGACTGCCCACCGTCCCTGGGGGAACTGACGCGCAACGCGCTGTGCGCGGCGGACCGCGCGATCGTCGTCACCGAACCCAGCCACTTCGCCCTGCACGGCGCGAGCGAGGCGCTCGAGGCGATCGGCGTCGTCGCCGCGACCGCGAACCCGCGCCTGGCGCCGACGACGTTGCTGGTCAACCGGTTCCGGCCGGACGAACGCGAGCACGTGCTCAACGCCGAACGACTGGCCGCCGAACACGGATCGCTGGTCTACGACCCGCCGATCCCCGAGTGCGCCGGGATCCCGCAGTCCCAGCGTGCGGTCAGCCCGATCCACGCGTGGAACTCCCCGGGCTCCCGGGATGTCGCCGACATCATGGACGACCTGCTCGACGTCCTCGTCCCGCCACCGAGCCCCGTGCCGCGGGTGTCCCTGCGGCGCTTCTTCACATGACGCCCCCGGCCCGACCGCCGCTGCGCAAGGCCGACGACGCGGACGTGCACCCGATGCACGCGGCGTCGACGTCGACGTCGGCGCCGCTGCTGCGACCCGGGGCGACGACCGCCGACGCCGTGCTCGGTCCGCCGTCGGACCGCCCGGTCACGCTGTCGGTGACCGTGCCCAAGTCGCTGCGCAAGTCCGTGCGGGCCGAGGCCAAGCGCCGCGGGATCACCGTCGACGACGTCGTCGTCGAGGCGCTGCGCGAACGCACCCCCCGATAGGGCCGGTCCGGTCGGCGGTCCCGGGCCAGGCCGGTGCCGACCGCGACTACGGCACCGGATGGCGGGCGTCGTACCGCAGGAAGCCGCGGAAGCGCGCCGCGAGCGCCGCGGACAGGGCCACGCAGATCAGTCCACCGGACACGACACTGACGGTCTCGCCGAACAGGGCCGCGACGCCACCGGCCTCGACGTCGCCCAACCGCGGTCCGCCCGCGACGACCACGGTGAACACCCCCTGCAGCCGGCCGCGGTACTCGTCCGGCGTCGCGGCCTGCAGGATCGTCATGCGCAGCACCGCGGACACGTTGTCGGCCGCACCGGCCACCGCCAGGAAGACCAGGGCGAGCGGCAGCCACCGGGTCAGGCCGAACGCCGCGATCGCGAAGCCCCACACCAGGATCGACGCGACGATGATCCGGCCCTGCCAGCGGGCCCGGCTGACCGGGCCGGACAGGACGCCGGACATCAACGCGCCGGCGGCCGGCGCCGCGGACAGCATCCCGAGCACGAGCGCGACATCGCGCGTCGACCCGCCGTACCACTGCGCGGCGATCGCCGGGAACAACGCGCGCGGCATCCCGAACACCATCGCGACGATGTCCTGGTAGAAGGTCATCTGCAGGTTGATCTTGCCGCGCAGGAACGCGAACCCGTCGCGCACCGCCGCCCACCCGGCCCGCGGCCGCTCGCCGCCGGCGGTGACGACCGGCGGCAGGCTCGGCAGGCGCAGCATCGCCCACACGACGACGGCGAACGCGACCACGTCCACCGCGTACGGCGCGGTGACCGTTCCCGTCGCCGCGACCAGCAGCCCGCCGATCAGCGGTCCGAGCGTGAACCCGAGGTTCCAGGTCAACGTCCCCAGCGCGTTGGCCGCGGGCAGGAGTTCGGCCGGGACGATCCGCGGGATGATCGCCTGGCGGGCCGGGTTGCCCACGGCGAAGAAGGCCGACTGCACCGCGACGATCGCGTACAGGACGCCGACGTGCTCGGACTGGAACAGCGACTGGACCAAGAAGGCCGCCGAGCAGGACCACAGGCCGACCGCCGAGATCGAGCCGACGAGCCGGCGGTCGAACGCGTCGGACAGCGTGCCGCCGTACAGGCCGAATCCGACCAGCGGCACGAGTTGGAACAACCCGACCAGGCCGACCATCCAGCTCGAGTGGGTGATGTCCCAGACCTGCAGGCCGACGGCGACCGACGTCATCTGCTGGCCGACGTTGCTCACGCCCAGGGCCAGCCACAGCCGCCGGAACGGCGGACTGACCCGAAGCGGCGTCAGGTCGGCGAGCAGTCCGGACACGCGCGCGAACCTACGCCCCGCGGTGGGGCCGGACGAGCGCGCCCTACGGCGACAGCCGTTCCACGACCCACGCGGTCGCGTCGTCCAGCCCGGCCACGGGACCGCCGACGCGGCGGTATCGCAGTCGGTCGTGCATGCGCGAGGGTCGCCCCTGCCAGAACTCCACCGTCGTCGGCCGGATCAGCCAGCCGCCCCAGAACGGCGGGACGGGGACCTGGTCGGGGTACTCCTGCGCCAGCCGCTCGTACCGCTGGTCCAGGTCGGCCCGGCCGTCGATGACCGCAGACTGCCGGCTCGCCCACGCGCCGACCTGCGAGTCGTGCGGGCGGGTGATGAAGTACGCGGACGTCTCCGCGCGGTCGACGCGCTCGACCGGTCCCGCCACGACGATCTGCCGCGCCATGGCGAACCACGAGAACACCGCCGACGCGTTCGGGTTCTCGGTCAGGTCCTGGCTCTTGCGCGAACCGTAGTTGGTGTAGAAGGTCAGACCGCGGTCGTCGGCCTGCTTCAGCAGGACCGTGCGGGCGCTCGGCCGGCCGGCGGCGTCGGCCGTCGCGAGCACCATCGCGTTCGGTTCGGGCAGGTTCGCCGCCACCGCCGCGTCGAACCAGTCGCGGAACTGGGCCAACGGGGTCGGCGCGACCGCGGACTCGACCAGATCGGACCGCTCGTAGCCAACCCGGAACCCGGCGAGGGCCGAGGTCGCGTCCGCATCGCTCATGGGCCGATCTCACCACTTCGGCGGCGGCGATGTTGAATGAGGCGTTGCGCACAGCCGCGGAGGGAGTTCGTCATGGTCGAGTTCGTGCCCGGACTGGAGGGCGTCGTCGCGTTCGAGACGCAGATCGCCGAGCCGGACCGGGACGGCAGCGTGCTGCGGTACCGCGGCGTCGACATCGAGGACCTCGTCGGTCGCGTGTCGTTCGGCAACGTGTGGGGTCTGCTCGTCGACAACGAGTTCGGCCCCGGACTGCCGCCTGCCGAGCCCTTCCCGATCCCCGTCCACTCCGGCGACGTCCGGGTCGACGTCCAGGCGACGATCGCGATGCTCGCCCCGATCTACGACCTGCGCCCGTTGCTCGACGTCGACGACGACACCGCGCGCGACGACCTCGCCCGCGTGTCCGTGCAGGCGATGTCGTTCGTCGCCCAGTCCGCCCGCGGCATCGACAAGCCGAAGGTGCCCGAGGCGCACATCGACGAGGCGACGACCATCGTCGAGCGCATGATGCGCCGCTGGCGAGGCGACCCGGACCCGCGGCACGTGCAGGCGGTCGACGCCTACTTCGTCTCCGCCGCCGAGCACGGCATGAACGCCTCGACGTTCACGGCGCGCGTGATCGCCTCGACCGGTGCCGACGTCGCGGCGGCGGTGTCCGGGGCGATCGGCGCGATGAGCGGCCCGCTGCACGGCGGCGCGCCGTCGCGCGTCCTGCACATGATCGAGGAGATCGAGCGCACCGGCGACGCCGACGCGTACGTCAAGGGGGTGCTCGACCGCGGCGAACGCCTGATGGGCTTCGGGCACCGCGTCTACCGGGCCCAGGACCCGCGGGCCCGCGTCCTTCGGCGCACGGCCCGCGAGCTCGACGCCCCGCGGTACGCGGTCGCCGAGGCCCTCGAACAGGCCGCGCTGCGCGAACTGCGCGTCCGCCGGCCCGACCGCGTGCTGGAGACCAACGTCGAGTTCTGGGCGGCGATCGTGCTGGACTTCGCCGAGGTCCCGTCGAACATGTTCACCTCGATGTTCACCTGCGCCCGCTTGGCCGGGTGGAGCGCGCACGTCCTCGAGCAGAAGCGCACCGGTCGGCTCATCCGTCCGACCGCGCGATATGTCGGCCCGGCGCCGCGCCGCCCCGAGCAGGTCCCCGGCTGGGACGCCGAGGCCGTCGCACCCTCCGGCTACGCCACGGCCTAGGGTTCGGGGTACCGCCCCTAGCACAGGAGAGTCCCGCCCGTGGCCGTTTCGCCTGAAGACATCCGCATCCCGACCGGGCAGTTGCCGACCGACGGCCGGTTCGGCGCCGGCCCGTCCAAGGTCCGTCAGGACCAGGTCGACGCGCTCGCCGCGTCGTGGCGTACGTACCTGGGGACCTCGCACCGGCAGGCCACCGTCAAGTCGCAGGTCGGCCGCCTGCGCTCGGGTCTGGCCTCGCTGTTCGCCCTCCCGGAGGGTTACGAGGTCGTCCTCGGTAACGGTGGTTCGACCGCGTTCTGGGATATCGCCTCGTTCGGCTTGCTCGAAGACCGCGCGCAGTTCCTGTCCTTCGGCGAGTTCGGGGCGAAGTTCGCCAGCGGCGCCAAGAAGGCTCCGCATCTGGGCACACCCACGATCCACACCGCCGATCCGGGTTCGGCGCCGACGTTCTCCGTCGAGGCCGGGATCGACGCGTACTGCAGCCCGCACAACGAGACCTCGACCGGCGTCGCGCTCGCCCCCGCCCGG
>CAYMNG010000098.1:0-1413 GCA_964391765.1 uncultured Bifidobacteriaceae bacterium
GCGTCATCGGGTCGATCAACGCCTGGTTGCCGTCGCGCAGGTCGACCGCGCACCACCGCGGCGCGGCGGAGATGGTCTTGCCGGGCCAGGTGCGGTCGGGCAGGTCCACGGCGGCGAACGGCTCGTACCGGCCGAAGGGCATCGGTGACGGCTGCTGGGCGGTGCGGACGGAATACGGGATCGTGCGGTCGAACGTCATCACTGGCTCCTACGGGCGGTCTCGGCGATCTGTCACCTGGTCGATACCGGCGAACGACGAGACCCGCGACGAGGAGGCCGGTGGACTAGGCCTCGTCGCGGCAGCGAAGGAGGAGGATCGCCAACATGATCGCGCCAGCGTAGCAGGCGCGCCGGCCCGCCGGTCGTGACCGCCGGCCGTTCACCGGCGATCGAGGTCGCCGCCGCACTAGCCTGAGCGCAGGCTGAGGCGTAGGTCAGGGCGGGGAGGGCGTCATGGGCAGGTCGAGGTTGGTGGCAGGCGTCGTCGTCACGATCGCCGTGGCGGGCGGGTGTTCGGTCGGGGGCTCGGGGGCGGAGACGACGGCGGGGAGCGCGGCAGGTGCGATCTCGTCGTACACGTCGGCCCAGCCGGCCGTCGTCCAGATCGTCGCCGAGGGCGAGTTCCGCGACGTCGGGATGGCCGAGGGGCAGCAGGGGTCGTGGTCCGGCAGTGGCTTCGTCATCGACCCGTCCGGCCTGGCCGTGACCAACGCACACGTCGCCGAAGGTGCGGCGACCATGAAGGTGTACGTCGGCGGGGCGAAGGACGCCGTCACCGCTCGGATCCTGGGCATCGACGAGTGCAGCGACCTAGCGGTCATCGACCTCGAGGGTGACGGCTACCCGTATCTGGCCTGGCACGCCGGCCCCGTCCCGGTGACGACGAAGGTCTGGGCCGCCGGCTTCCCGCTCGGCGATCCGCAGTACACCGTGACCGACGGATCGATCGCGAAGAACAACGCCGACGGCCAGCGTGAATGGGCCTCGCTGGAGTACGCGTACGAGTCGACCGCGAACATCCAGCACGGCAACTCCGGCGGTCCGCTGCTGGCCGAGGACGGAACGGTCGTCGGGATCAACTACGCCGGCGGCTCGGTGTCCAACACCGACCAGTTCTGGGCGATCCCGGCCCAGTTGGCGCAGCCGGTGGTTGACGTCCTGAAGACCGGCAAGGACCAGAACTCGCTGGGAATCAACGGCGAAGCGTTCTACGACGAGTCCAGCGACCTCGCCGGGATCTGGGTGAGCGGCGTGCGATCGGGCAGCCCGGCCAGTGAGGCGGGCATCCAGCCGGGCGACATCATCACCAAGCTCGAGGGCCGCAACGCCGTCGCGGACTCCGACGTCGAGACCGCCGGCGGTGCAGCATGCGTCACGCAGGCGGGCTACTGCACCGTCATCAGGGCCCAGGGT
>CAYMNG010000098.1:1423-9016 GCA_964391765.1 uncultured Bifidobacteriaceae bacterium
AGGGTGCGGATCGCCCGATCAAGATCCAGGTGTTCCGGCCGGCGACCAGCGAGGTCCTCGAAGGCGAGGTCAACAACGCCGACCGGCCGCTGGCGCCGATCTCGACCCTGAGTTCGGGATCGGGTTCGCAGACCGGATCGGGAACATCGACGCCGAGCGAGACGACCTTCACCACGGTCGACGACGACACCGGCGTCATGTCGGTGGACGTCCCGTCGATCTGGGCGGACGTCAACACCGCACCCGGTGACGGGTTCGGCCGAATCACCGCGTCGGCCGACATGGCCGAGTTCAACGACGGTCAGGCCCCCGGCGTCGAGTACTGGGTGATCGACGGTGCGTTGGCGGACGACGCGGAGATCACGTCGACGATGGAGGACGTGATCTCCAGCGACGCGTTCTCGGCCGTGATCTCCACCTGCCAGGACTCCGACGCCGGAACCGTCACCGAGGGGGACGGATACACGTTCCTCGGCAACCAGTACTGGTCGTGCAAGGACAGCGACATGTCGTACTACGTGTCGGTGCGCAACTATCCCGACCAGAACCGCTGGGTCCTGCTGGACGCGCAGTTCACCTCCGACCAGGACGTCGAGCTGGTGAACCGCAGCCTGGCGAGCCTGACGATCAGGTGAGCGCAGCCGCCGGCGGTCCGACGCCGAGGCCGGCGCTGATCGGTGGACTCGTGGCCGCGGCCCTGTGCACGCTCGTCGCCATGTTCCAGGTCGCGGTCGCGCTCGGTGCCGCCCTGGGACGGTTCACGCAGGGCGGCCAGGTGGACGGGACCCTGCCGATCGCCGGCCGGCTCGTCGCGGCCGGCTCCGCGGTCGTGTGCGTCGCCCTCGCCGCGGGGATCCTCGCCCGCGTCGGATACGGCCCGCTGGTCCGCGGCGGCCGGCTCGTGACCGTCCTGACGTGGGTTCTGGTCGGCTACTCGGCGGTGGCCGTCGTGCTCAACCTGGCCAGCCGGTCGGTCGCCGAGCGCGCGGCGTGGGTTCCGGTGAGCCTGCTGCTCCTCGGCTCGTCGCTGGCCGCCGCGGTCGGCACCCGACGCCGGCGCCGGCGTGCGGCGTCGGACGCGCACTGAGGTGCCCCCCAGCGTGATCGGCCGGCGCGGTCACTAGCCTTCGCGTCATGTCACGTTCCCTGCGCATCGCGCTCATCCCCGGCGACGGAATCGGTACCGAGGTCGTCGCGGAGGCGATGAAGGTGCTCGCCGCGGTGGCAGCCGCGGCGGACCTGGAGGTGTCGACGACCGAGTACGACCTCGGTGCGCGTCGGTACAACGCGACCGGCGAACTGCTGCCGGACGAGACCGTCGCCGAGCTGCGCGGCTATGACGCGATCCTCCTCGGGGCGATCGGCGATCCGTCGGTGCCGCCGGGCATCCTCGAGCGCGGTGTCCTGCTGCCGTTGCGATTCGTCATGGACCATCACGTCAACCTGCGGCCGGTCCGCCTCTACCCCGGAGTCACGACCGGGCCGCTGGCGCGCAAGGGGCCGGCGGACATCGACTTCGTCGTGTGCCGCGAGGGCACCGAGGGCCCCTACGTCGGGGCCGGCGGCCGGTTGCGGCCCGGGACGGCGCACGAGGTGTCGACCGAGGTGAGCATCAACACCGCGTACGGCGCCGAACGGATCATCCGCGACGCGTTCGAGCGCGCGACCCGCCGCCGGCGGAAGGTGACCCTCGTGCACAAGACGAACGTGATCGTGCACGCCGGGAAGACCTGGCAGGAGGCCTTCGACCGTGTCCGGGTCGAGTATCCCGACGTCGAGACGGACTACCTCCACGTGGACGCCGCGGCGATGTTCTTCCTGACCCACCCGGAGCGGTTCGACGTCGTGGTCACGGACAACCTGTTCGGTGACATCCTGACCGACATCGGCGCGGCGATCGGCGGCGGGATCGGCCTTGCGGCCAGTGGGAACATCGACCCGACGCGGACGAACCCCAGCATGTTCGAACCGGTGCACGGATCGGCCCCGGACATCGCCGGGCAGGGTAAGGCGGACCCGACCGCGACGGTCATCAGCCTGGCGATGCTCTTGGACCACGTCGGTGAGGCGCAGGCGGCGGCCTGGGTCGAGTCGGCGGTCGCCGAGGACCTGGCCACTCGCGGCGATGTCGTGCGGTCCACGTCGCAGATCGGCGATGCCCTCGTCGCCGGCGCGCGACGGGCCGCGGCGGGGTAGGTTCGCCGCATGACGACACCCGGCCTCGGCACGGCCCTGTGGCCGATCGCGATCACCCCGTCCGACCACCCCCGGTCCGCGGTCGAGCGCGAGGAGATCCTCGCCGACCCGGGCTTCGGCCGGTACATGACCGACCATCTCGTCCGCGCGACGTGGACGGATGACGATGGGTGGCACGACGCGCGGCTCGAGGCGTATGCGCCGATCGCGTTCGATCCGGCGACGAACTTCCTGCACTACGGGCAGGCCATCTTCGAGGGGTTGAAGGCGTACCGGCACGCCGACGGCAGCATCAAGGTGTTCCGGCCCATGCAGAACGCCGAGCGGTTCGCGAACTCCGCACGCCGGCTGGCGATGGCCGAGCTGCCCGCGGAGCTGTTCGTCGGGTCGATCGAGGCACTCGTGCGCCAGGATCGCGACTGGGTCCCCGGCGGGCAGGAGCGCAGCCTCTACCTGCGCCCGTTCATGCTCGGCACGGAGATCGGCCTGGGCGTTCGGCCGGCGAACCGGTACGAGTACCTGCTGATCGCCTCGCCGGCCGGCGCCTACTTCCCCCGCGGTCTCACGCCGGTGTCCGTGTGGATCTCCGACGACTACGTTCGGGCCGCACCCGGTGGGACGGGCGAAGCCAAGTGCGCGGGCAACTACGCCGCATCGCTCGTCGCGCAGGCCGAGGCCGCGCAGCACGGATGCGACCAGGTGGTCTGGCTCGACGCGGTCGAGCGGCACTGGATCGAGGAGATGGGCGGGATGAACCTGTACTTCGTCCTCGGCGAGGGGGACGCCGCCCGGCTGGTCACGCCGACGCTCACCGGCTCCCTGCTTCCGGGGGTCACCCGGTCTGCGCTGCTCACCGTCGCCGCCGACCTCGGCATCCGCGCCGAGGAGGACCGGATCAGCGTCGACGACTGGCGCGAGGGGTGTGCGATCGGTGACATCAGCGAGGTGTTCGCCTGCGGTACGGCGGCGGTGATCACGCCGGTCGGCGAGGTGAAGTCCCGGACGAGTGGCTCGTGGACGGTCGGTAGCGGCGGCACCGGGCCGGTCACCGCGCGGTTGCGCCAGGCGCTGCTGGACATCCAGACCGGCGCCGCACCCGACGCGCACAACTGGATGCACCCGATCTGCTGACCGGTGGCGCTGGCGCCGTGTGGCAGACTGTCGCCGTGCTCAGCACGATCATCATCATCGCCTAGCGCGTCGGCACCTCGTCGACGCGCAGCCCTTCGCACCCGCGAGGGGCTTTTTCGTGGACGGGGCCCGCGCCCGACCGAGGGGACACCATGGCTCGCCCCGACGCCTTCCACGTTTACGACACGACGTTGCGCGACGGCGCCCAGCGGGAGGGGATCTCGTACTCGGTCGCCGACAAGCTCGCGGTCGCCCGGTTGCTGGACGAGTACGGCGTCGGGTTCATCGAGGGCGGCTGGCCCGGTGCCCTGCCGAAGGACACCGAGTTCTTCGAGCGGGCGCGGACTGAGTTGACGCTGCGCAACGCCGAACTCGTCGCGTTCGGGTCGACCCGCAAGGCCGGCACCCGCGTCCACGAGGACCTGCAGGTCGCAGCGCTGCTGGACTCGTCGGCACCGGTCGTCACGATCGTCGCCAAGTCCGACGTGCGCCACGTCGTCGAGGCCCTGCGGACGACGCTGGACGAGAACGTCGCGATGGTGACCGACACGGTCGCCCACCTGGTCGGCGAGGGTCGACGGGTCTTCGTCGACCTGGAGCACTTCTTCGACGGGTACGCGCACGACCGGGACTACGGGGTGCGCCTCCTCGTCGCCGCCGCGGACGCGGGGGCGTCGGTGGGAGTGCTGTGCGACACGAACGGCGGGATGCTCCCGCACGGCGTCTTCGAGATCGTCACCGACGTCGCGGCTCGTTCGGGGGTCCGGCTGGGGATCCACTGCCAGGACGACACCGGATGCGCCGTCGCGAACTCCGTGTCGGCGGTCGAGGCCGGTGCGACCCACGTGCAGTGCACGGCGAACGGGTACGGCGAGCGCACGGGGAACGCCGACCTGTTCGTCGTCGTGCCGAACCTGCAGCTCAAGCTCGGCATCGACGCGATTCCGGCCGAGAGCCTGGCCGACACCGTCCGGATCTCGCACGCGATCGCCGAGATCGCGAACATCGCGCCGGACACCCACCAGCCATACGCCGGCTGGGCGTCGTTCGCGCACAAGGCCGGCCTGCACGCCAGTGCGTTGAAGGTCAACGCGGACCTGTACAACCACATCGACCCGGCGGTCGTCGGCAACGAGCAGAACGTCCTCGTCACCGAGATGGCCGGACGGGCCTCGATCGAACTGAAGGGGGCCGAGCTCGGGCACGACCTGTCGACCACTCCCGAGGTCGTCAGCGCGGTCGTCGAGCAGGTCAAGAAGTTGGAGGCGCAGGGGTGGACGTTCGAGGCGGCCGACGCCTCGTTCGAACTGCTGCTCCTGGACGCCCAGGGGGTGTCGGTCGCCTTCGCGGTCGAGTCCTGGCGCACGATCGTGGAACAGGACGCGACCGGTCAGGTCCGGACCGAGGCGACGGTCAAGGTGCACATCGACGGCGAACGGATCATCTCGACCGCGGAGGGCAACGGTCCGGTCAACGCCTTGGACCGGGCGATGCGGCGGGCGATCGTCCAGGCCTATCCGGACCTGGACTCACTGCGGCTGGTGGACTACAAGGTACGGATCCTCGACGAGAAGTCCGGCACCGGGGCGAAGACCCGCGTGCTCATCGGCACCTCCGACGGCACGGACTCCTGGAGCACCGTCGGCGTCCACGAGAACGTCATCGCCGCGTCGTGGCGGGCGCTGGAGGACGCGGTCGTGTACGGACTCCTGCGCCGCTCCCGTTAGGCTCCGCGCGTGCGGATCTGCCGGGTTGCGGTGGGCGACGAGATCGCCTACGGGGTCGTCGAGGGTGACGCGATCGCGTTGCTGAGCAGCCATCCGTTCGGGTCGTTCGAGCCCGACGGGCGGGTCCTGCGCCCGGCCGAGGTCCGGTTCGTCGCACCGGTCCTGCCGAGCAAGGTCGTCGCGGTCGGTCGGAACTACGTGGACCACGTCCGCGAGATGGGTGGCCAGCGTCCGCCGGCCGAACCGATGATCTTCCTCAAGCCGAGTACGTCGGTGATCGGCCCGGGCGAGCCGATCGCCTTGCCGTGGCAGTCCGAACAGGTCGAGCACGAGGCCGAGCTCGCGATCGTCATCGGGCGGATGTGCCGTGACGTCCCGGCCGACCGTGTCGGCGAGGTCATCCTCGGCTACACCTGCGCGAACGACGTCACCGCCCGGGACCTGCAACGCCTCGACGGTCAATGGGGACGGGCGAAGGGCTTCGACTCGTTCTGCCCGATCGGTCCGTGGATCGCCACCGACATCGACCTGGACGCGGCCACGATCGAGTGCCGGGTCAACGGCGAGATCCGCCAGCGCGGGTGCGTCGGTGACATGGTCCACTCCGTCGTGGACCTGGTGTCGTGGATCAGTTCGGTGATGACGCTGCTGCCCGGCGACGTCATCCTCACGGGGACACCGGCCGGTGTCTGCGCCATCGTCGCCGGTGACGAGGTCAGCGTGACCATCGACGGCATCGGGACCCTCACGAATCCGGTGGTCGATCGTGTCTGACAGCGCAGTGCGCGTCCGGTTCTGCCCATCGCCGACCGGCAACCCGCACGTCGGGATGGTCCGTACCGCCTTGTTCAACTGGGCCTTCGCGCGCCACACCGGGGGAACCTTCGTCTTCCGGATCGAGGACACCGACAGCGCGCGCGACAGCGAGGAGTCCTACGAGGCGCTGGTGGCGGCGTTGCGCTGGCTCGGCCTGGACTGGGACGAGGGACCGGGGGTCGGGGGACCGTACGGCCCGTACCGGCAGTCCGAACGGATGGCCCAGGGGCTCTACGCGGACGTGGCGGAACGGTTGCGCGGCGGGGGATTCGCCTACGAGTGCTTCTGCTCACCGGACGAGCTCGAGGAACGACGCGAACACGCGATGGCGCAGGGCCGGGCACCGGGCTACGACGGGCACTGCCGCGGACTGTCGGCCGAGCAGATCGACGCATACCGGGCCGACGGACGCCGGCCGGTGCTGCGGATGCGCATGCCGGACGTCGACTGCACCTGGGACGACCTCGTGCGTGGCCCGATCACCTTCACGGCGGAGAACGTTCCGGACTACGTCCTCGTCCGGGCGAACGGTGAGCCCCTGTACACCCTCGTCAACCCGGTCGACGACGCGCTCATGGGCATCACCCATGTGCTGCGCGGGGAGGATCTGCTCTCGTCCACGCCGCGTCAGATCGCGCTGTACGCGGCGCTGGCCGAACTCGGCATCGGCCCCGGGAGCGTCCCCCGGTTCGGCCACCTGCCGTACGTGATGGGGGAGGGGAACAAGAAGCTGTCGAAGCGGGACCCGCAGTCGTCACTGCAGTGGTACCGCGACGAGGGCTATCTGCCCGAGGCGCTGCTGAACTATCTCTCGCTGCTGGGCTGGTCGATGGGCGAGGACCGGGAGTTCTACAGCGCCGAGGAGATGGCGCGCGCGTTCACCCTCGACCGGGTCAGTCCCAACCCCGCCCGGTTCGACCTGAAGAAGTGCACCGCCATCAACGCCGACTGGATCCGCGCACTGGACGCCGGTGACCTCGCGGCTCGGATCGTGCCGTACCTGGCAGCCGCCGGCGTCGTCGGCGAACCGCTGACCGACGACCAGCGCCGCATGCTGGACGCAGCGGTTCCGTTGGTGCACGAGCGGCTGGACACCTTGGCGGCAGCGGTGCCGATGCTGTCGTTCCTCCTCGGGTCGGACGAACGCTTCGCGGCCGACCCGGCGGACGTCGCGGCCACCCTCGGCCCGACGGCCGGCCCGACCCTGCAGGCCGCTGTCGACTCCTTGTCCGCGCTGACGCACTGGTCGACTCCGGCGATCGAGGGCGCGCTGCGGACCGCGCTGATCGAGGGTCTGGGGCTGAAGCCCAAGGTCGCGTTCGGTCCGGTCCGCGTCGCGGTGACCGGCCGGCGCGTGTCCCCGCCGCTGTTCGAGTCGATCGAGTTGCTCGGCCGCGACCGGACGCTGTCGCGCCTTCGGGCGGCGATGGATCCGGCCTGAGGGCCGGTGCGGGGCGATGGCCCGGCTGTGGCATACTTACCGGGCCACGCCGAGCGATCGACGACCTTGGGGTATGGGGTAATTGGCAGCCCAACTGATTCTGGTTCAGTTAGTCTAGGTTCGAGTCCTGGTACCCCAGCGCACCGCACGTCCCGTCCCGATTTGGCCGCGGCCGAACCGGTTCGGTACGGTGGGGACTCGCCGGAGCACGTACGTCCGGTCGCTAGGGCCCCGTTGTGTAGCGGCCTAGCACGCCGCCCTCTCAAGGCGGTAGCGCGGGTT
>CAYMNG010000099.1:0-6543 GCA_964391765.1 uncultured Bifidobacteriaceae bacterium
ATCACCCACCGGCCGGATCTACCACCACACCCCACCCGACCTCCTACCCCCCCAAACCCGGGCGCGAACCCGTCGGTGCGGTCGCATCCACGGCGACGGACGATCCCCCACCGTTCTGACCCGACGACGCGCCTTCATACCGGAGGTAGCGAAGGGTGAGAACCACGTCTACCCAGCTCACCGGCGGGATCAGGCTGTGGAACGAAAGGGTGGAGCTGAGGGGACTCGAACCCCTGACCCCCTCCATGCCATGGAGGTGCGCTACCAGCTGCGCTACAGCCCCGAATCGGGAACACCTGACTATACAAGACCGCCTATCGGTCGTCGGCGAGGGCGGCGACCGGCAGCGACTTGGCGTTGTACTCCGCCAGCCGCCACCGCGGCCCGTGTCCGCCCGCGCCCTCCTCCAGCACCGACCAGGCGCAGTTCGCCAGGACGCCCAGCATCGCCCAGTGCTCGGCCGGCAGGCCCAGCAGCGCGCCGATCCCGGCGCGCGCCGCGCCGCCGTGGGTCGTCACGACGAGCGTCCCGTCCGGGGCCAGGCCGACCAGTGCGCGATCGACCGCATCCAGCACCCGCTGGGCGACCTCGCGCCGGTTCTCACCACCACCGGGCCGGATGTCGGGGTCCGCCGACCACATCGACATCTGCCCGGGGAACCGCTCGTCGATCTGCGCGCGGGTCAGTCCTTCCCACTCACCGGCGTGGGTCTCGCGCAGGCCGACGTCGGTGCGCACCCGCAGGTCGGTGAGGTCGGCCAGTTCCTGGGCCGTCGCCCGGGCGCGGACCAGGTCCGAGCTCACGATGCGCGTCGGCGACAACTCGGCGAGGACCCGAGCCGCCTGCTGCGCCTGCGCGACCCCGACCTGGTCCAGTGCGATGTCCGTCTGACCTTGGAACCGCCGTTCGGCGTTCCACGCCGTCCGACCGTGCCGCCACAAGACGATCCGTCGCCTCACGCTCCGGTGCCGACCCGGTCGGCCCGTTCGCGAGGAGCGTTGACCTCGGCCGGCAACGGGATCGTCGGACAGTCCTTCCACAGCCGTTCGATCGCGTAGTGGATCCGCTCCTCGGCGAGCTGGACGTGCACGACGACGTCACCGAAGTCCAGCAGCACCCACCGACCCTCGGCCTCGCCCTCGCGGCGCAGCGGCTTGGCACCCAGACCGTGCAGCCGCTCCTCGATCGCGTCGACCACGGCCCGGACCTGGCGGTCGTTGTCCGCCGAGCACAGCACGAAGACGTCGGTGATGACCAACTGCTCGCTCACGTCGATCGCGACGATGTCGCGCGCGAACTTGTCCGCGGCGGCCTGCGCCGCCGCGATCGCGCAGGTGGTCGCTTCGGGGGTCGCGGTCACGGCGGGTTGGCTCCTTGCTCGGTCGTTCGACGGGCGAGTCGGACGTCCACCTTACCCAGCACCGGGGTTCGTCGGCGGACTCACCGGCCGTGTACCAGCACCGGCACCCGAGCCGGCACCGAGCAGTACCCGGGCGTCGACCGGTGCCGACGGCGTCGCGTCGACCCCGACGACCGAGGGCGGCAGGCCCAGCGCCGCCGCCACCTGCTCGCCCCCGGCGATCGCCGCCGCGGTCGCGTCCGGGACGAGAACCTCCGTCGCCGACACGTCCTGCTCGGCCGACCGATCGGCCACCACCGCGATCCCGGCGTCGGACAGGGCAACGCGGGCCGCGAGCTCGTCGCCGACCGAGGCACCCGCGCGCTGCACGACGACACGCAGCGGACCCGGATGGCCGGTGCGCAGCAGCGCATCGGGGAAGAGCCGGGCGACGAGCACGTCCGCCTCCGCCCGCCGCACCACCCCCGCCCGGTCGTCACCGGCCCGCAGGTACGTCACCGGCAACACCGAACGCACGGGATCACCGGCACGCAGCGCCGCCCCGAGCGACGTCAGGACCTGGCCGGCGTCCTCGTTCGTGACGCTCGTTCGCGCCATCGACCCGAGTCCGAGGAGCACCTGGCTCGTGCGCGCCGCGTCCGCGGGCAGCAGGGCCAGCACCGGGTCGACGGCGAGGGCGAACGAGCCGGGCTGTTCGCCCAGGCCGGGGTCGACCTGCCCGCCGGCGGAGTCCAGCAGACCACGCCAGGCCAGTCGGTCCAACTGCACGGCGACGTCGACCTGAACGCCGAGCAGGGACTGCACCGCCTCGGCCGTCTGGGTCAGCCCACCGACCCGGGTGACCTGACCCAGCCGCATCGGCGGGGTCGTCGGGACGAGGACCGCACGCGGGAGGAGGAGTTCGCGCACCGGGGCCGCTCCGTCGCCCAGCCCGTAGAGCACCGCACCGACGGCCCGGCCGAAGTCGTCGCGCACCGTCAGGAGCACGGTGATCTCGCGCTCGCCGACCGCGGGCACCGCCGTCGGCGTGGCCTGGGTCGACGATGTCGAGGTCGCGGCGGGCCCGGCCGCCGAGTCGACGCGATCACGGCCGAGCAGGACGCCGATCAGCGCCGACGCGACGATGACGACCACCGCGACGACCGCCGTGACCCGCCACGGGAAGCCGGCCGGCCGCTGGTCGTCATTCACGCGACTAGTGTCCCGCGTCTAGGCAAGTGCGCCGGTGTTGAGGTTGGGCCCGGTTCCCGGCCGGCGGACCGGGCCCAACCTCAACACCGGCGCGCGAGATCCCGGCGCGCGAGATCCAGGCGCGCGACCCTACCCGCGTCGGTACAGCCGGTGCTTGCCGATCAGGTGCGCCACCCCGTCGGGCACCAGGTAGGCCACCGGCGCGCCACGCGCCACCCGGGCGCGCACGTCGGTCGAGGAGATCGCTAGCGCCGGCACCTCGAGCAGCGACACGTTCGCGCCGCGCACGGCCGGCTCGGCGAGGACGTGCCCGGGCCGGGTGACCCCGACGAGATGGGCCGAGGCGACGATGCGGTCCGGATCCCGCCAGGTGAGGATCTCCGCCAGCGCGTCCGCGCCGGTGATGAAGAACCACTCCGCCGGCCCCTGCCCGGACCGCTCGTGCGCCGCGCGCAGGTCGGTGAGGGTGTCGACGGTGTACGTCGGCCCGGGCCGGTCGATGTCGACGCGAGAGACGTCGAACCGGGCGTCCGCGGCGGTCGCGACGACGGTCATCAGGTACCGGATCTCCGCCGGGGCGCGATCAGCCGACACCTTGTGCCAGGCCTGACCGGTCGGGCAGAACACGACGCGGTCCAGGTCGAAGCGATGCGCGACCTCGGAGGCGGCCACCAGGTGGCCGTAGTGGATGGGGTCGAACGACCCGCCCATCACGCCGATGCGCACGGCGGTCGACGATTCGCTCAGTCGCCGACCTTGACCATCAAGGTGATCACGAGCAGTGCGCACAACGCCAGGAACGCGAAGGCGCCGAAGACGAACGGCGACACCTGGCTGCCGTGCTCGGCGACCTCCTCGGCCGCGTGCACGAAGGCGGTGCTGACGATGTGCATGGAGGTCCTTCCGGCCGTCGGTCGCGAAGCGCCTGGTCGCCTCGGACCCTACCGTAGCCGTGGCGCCGAACGGCCGGGCGTGAGTCGGTCAGGTCCGGACGTGGCCGGCGCCGGTGACGACGAACGTGGTCGTCGTCAACTCGGCCAGCCCCATCGGCCCACGGGCGTGCAGCTTCTGCGTGGAGATGCCGATCTCCGCGCCGAACCCGAACTGGCCGCCGTCGGTGAACCGGGTCGACGCATTGACCATGACGGCCGCCGAGTCGACCCCGGCGACGAACGCCGCCGCGGCGCTCTGACTGTCGGTGACGATGGCCTCGGTGTGCCCGGACGACCAACGCCGGATGTGCGCGAGGGCGTCCTCGAGGCTGTCGACGATGCCCGCGGCGATGTCGAGCGAGTAGTACTCCGCAGCCCAGTCGTCGTCGGTGACGGCGTCGAACCCGACGCCGGTCCCGCTCGCGTGGAGGGCGAAGCGGTCGTCGCCGTGGATCGTCACCCCGGCCTCCCGCAGTGCGACGATCGCCGCCGGCAGGAACCTGTCGGCGATGTCCTTGTGGACCAGGACGGTCTCGGCGGTGTTGCACACACTGACGCGCTGCACCTTGCTGTTCAACAGGATCGCGACCGCCATGTCGACGTCGGCATCCTTGTCGACGTACACATGGCAGTTGCCGACACCGGTCTCGATCACCGGCACCGTCGAGTTGTCGACGACGTTACGGATCAACGCCTCTCCGCCGCGGGGGATGAGAACGTCGACCAGGCCGCGTGCCCGCATGAGGTGGCCAACCGACTCGTGGGTGACGCCGGGTACGAGCGCGATCGCGTCCGCCGGTAGCCCGGCATCGGCGAGTGCCGTGCGCATGACGTCGACGAGTTCGGCGTTCGTGGTCGCCGCCGACGACGAACCCCGCAGCAGCGCCGCGTTCCCGCTCTTGAGTGCCAGTCCGGCGGCGTCGACGGTCACGTTCGGTCGAGCCTCGTAGATGATCCCGACCACACCCAGCGGGACTCGGACCTGGCGGACCTGCAGACCGTTGGGCAGCGTGTAACCGCGCACGACCTCCCCGACCGGGTCGGGGAGCGCCGCAACCTCGCGCAGCGCCTGCGCGATCTCCGCGATGCGCGGCGCCGTCAGCGTGAGTCGATCCACGAGCGCCGCCGAGGTCCCCGCTGCCCGGGCGCGCTCGACGTCGAGCACGTTCGCCGCGACGATCCGGTCGACCGACGCTGCCAGCGCGTCGGCGAGGATCACGAGCGCGGCGTCCTTCTGGTCACGGGTCAACGACCGCAACGCGATCGCCGCCGTTCGAGCCCGACGCGCGCACGCGAGGACCTGCTCGCGCTCGTCGAGGGTCTGCGTACTCATGCGCCGACGATACCCAGGAGCGTTCCGCCCGCCGGGTCGGCTCTGTCAGGATCTCGGCATGCTCCCGTTCGAGGCCGCTGTGCCGGCCGGGCCCGACATCGCCGGTTGGGCGGACTTCGGGGTCGGTGTCGCCAGTGCGATCGGCGCACTCACCGGCCTGCTGTTCGTCGCGGTCTCGATCAACCTCGAGCGGATCCTGGCGGCCGCGAACCTCCCACGACTTGCCGCGGCGACGCTGTTGTTGTTCAGCACCGTGCTGGTCGCGTCGGTGTTCTTGCTGATTCCCGGTCAGCCGACGTCCGCTCTCGGTGTCGAGTTCGTCGCGACGGGCCTGCTCGCCGGCATCCCCCTGGTGTGGATCCAGACCCGTCGCCCACGGGTGACCGAGCACACGTCAGCAACCGACTGGTTCTGCACCCGACTGATGCCGGCGATCGGCGTGCCGGGTCTGGTCGCCGTCGCCGGACTCGGGCTCCTCGTCGGGTTCGTCGGCAGCCTGTACTTCGTCGCCGCCGCGGCGGTCCTCGCCATCGTCAGCGGCCTGCTCAGCGCGTGGATCCTGCTGGTGGAGATCCAACGCTGACCCGCGGTCAGAACGGGATGACGCGCCCCGTCGCGACGAGGCCCGGGGAGTCCTGCGCGCGCTGCCCGCGCCGATGGAACGTCTCGCGATCGACGACCTCGACGCCGACCACCTGCCACGGCGGCAGGCCGGCGGTACCGACGTGCTCGTCCCACAGCCGGACGGTCATCCCCACCGCGGTCGCGGCGTCGGGCGCCTCCTCCCAGTAGCGCACCTCGGCCCGGTCGGTGGCGTACCGGCCGGACAGCAGGAAGGGGTGCTCCTCGCTGAGGCGTTCGAGTGCCGCGCGGATCTCGGTCGTGGCGACCGCGTCCCCGGCCACGGTCAGCGTCACGTGCCACATCGACCCGGGCCGATCCTCGGCATCGGCGTCGGCCGCGGGCGGACGCCACACCGGCTCGACCACGTCCACCACACCCCTCGCCACACCGGGTCGTCCCTCACCCCCGCATCAGCACCAGATCGTCCCGGTGGACGACCTCGCGCTCGTAGGCGGGACCGAGATCTCGAGCCAGGTCCTTGGTGGAACGGCCGAGCAGTCCCGGCAGTTCCGTCGAGTCAAAGTTGACCAGACCCCGCGCGACGATGTGGCCGTTTTCATCGCAAATATCCACCGGGTCACCCGCGGCGAACGCGCCCGTGACCGCCGTCACACCGGCCGGCAGCAGCGACGTCCGACGCGCGACGAGCGCCGTGACGGCACCGTCGTCGATCACCAGCCGCCCCGCCGGCGTCGACGCGTGCGCCAGCCACAGGTGCCGCGTGGACCGTCGGGTGCCCGTCGGGTGGAAGACCGTGCCGACGCCGGCGTCCGCGAGCGCGCGCGCCGCCGACGCCGCGGACGCGAGGAGGACCGGGATCCCGGCATCGGTCGCGATCGCGGCCGCTTCGACCTTGGTCGCCATTCCGCCCAGGCCCACGCCCGCGGCGCCGACCCCACCGACCCGTACGCCGGCGAGGTCGGTGCGGTCGCGAACCTCGTCGACCAACCGCGCTGCGCCCGTCGTCGGCGGGCCGTCGTACAGCCCGGCGACGTCCGACAGCAGGACCAGCGCGTCGGCCCGCACGACGTGCGCGAGCAGCGCCGCCAGGCGGTCGTTGTCCCCGAACCGGATCTCGTCGGTCGCGACGGTGTCGTTCTCGT
>CAYMNG010000099.1:6601-7093 GCA_964391765.1 uncultured Bifidobacteriaceae bacterium
CAGATCCAGCAGCCGGAAGAGCGTCCGCTGCGCGTTGCGGTAGTGCGTGCGTCTGATCATGTCGTCGGCCGTCATCAGGACCTGCCCGGCGGTGATCCCGTGGCGCGCCAGCGACGCGGTGTACTGCGCCAGGAGCACGCCCTGACCGACCGAGGCGGCCGCCTGCTGGGTCGCCAGGTCGCGCGGGCGCCGGGGCAGGCCCAGCCGCGGGAAGCCGGTCGCGATCGCGCCGCTGGACACGAGCACGACCTGGTGCCCCCGCGCGCGGCGAGTCGCGACGATGTCGACGAGCGCGTCGACGCGCGCGACGTCCAGCCCGCCGCCGGTGCCGGTCAGGGACGACGAACCGACCTTGACGACGATCCGCTCGGCGGCGGCGATCCGTGCGCGCACGTCCGTGCCGCCGTGGCCGCCGGTCATCGGCCGCCGCCGGGCAGTTCGTCCAGGTAGAACATGTCCTTACTTGTGCGCGCGCCGAAGAAGTACCAGATT
>CAYMNG010000099.1:7103-8807 GCA_964391765.1 uncultured Bifidobacteriaceae bacterium
AGGTGCGCCTCCAACCGGACGTCACGACCGCGCGGCGCGGTCCCGGCCTGTTCGCCGGCGCGGATCGTCGGGTGCCAGTCGAACACGACGGCGTCCTCGTCGTCGCCGATGACGACCGTCGCACCGGGTGCCGCGCCCAGGTCCAGGAGGCGATCCTCGACGCCGAGCCGGGCCAACCGGTCTGCGAGGTAGCCGACCGCCTCGTCGTTGCTGAAGTCCGTCTGTCGCACCCACCGCAGCGGGCGTGCCCCGCGCACGCGGAAACCGTCGGCCTCGGCGGTCACGGTGAACCCGTCGTCGTCGACCGCCCGTGGGCGCAGGACGACTCGCTCGGGTTCCACCGGCGCACTCGCCCGGGCGGCGGCGACCTGCCCGGCCATCGCGAAGGCCAGCGGGCGAAGGCCCTCGTGCGTGGCGGCGGAGATGTCGAAGACCGCCAGCCCGCGCTGCTCGAGCAGCGGCCGGACCAGCTCGGCCAGGACCCGCCCGTCGGGGACGTCGATCTTGTTCAGCGCGACCAGCCGTGGCCGGTCCGCCAGCCCCCCGTACGCGGCCAGCTCCGCCTCGATCGCGTCGAGGTCGGCGACCGGGTCGCGACCGGGTTCCAGGTTCGCGCAGTCCAGCACGTGGACCAGGACGCTGCACCTCTCGACGTGCCGCAGGAACTCCAGGCCCAGCCCGCGGCCCTGGCTCGCCCCCGGGATCAGCCCGGGGACGTCCGCGACGGTGAAGACGACGTCACCGGCCGACACCACGCCGAGGTTCGGGACCAGCGTCGTGAACGGGTAGTCGGCGATCTTCGGCCGAGCGGCCGACAGGGCCGCGACGAGGCTGGACTTGCCCGCACTGGGGAACCCGACGAGCGCGACGTCGGCGACGGTCTTCAGCTCCAGGACGACGTCGCGGTGCTGGCCGGGCTCACCGAGGAGCGCGAACCCCGGCGCCTTGCGTCGGGGCGAGGCCAGGGCCGCGTTCCCCAGGCCGCCGCGCCCGCCGTGCGCGACGACGAAATCGGCACCGGCCCCGACGAGGTCCGCGAGCACCCGGCCGTCCGGCGTCGCGACCACCGTCCCGCTGGGCACGCGCAGCACGACGTCGGCGCCCGCGGCACCGTTGCGATGCGCCCCCTGACCCGGCCGACCGTTTCCGGCCCGGCGGTGCGGACCGTGGTGGAACTCCAGCAGTGTCGTGACGCCGGGGTCCACGACCGCGACGACGTCGCCGCCGCGGCCGCCGTTGCCGCCGTCGGGGCCGCCGAGCGGCTTGAACTTCTCCCGAAGGACCGAGGCGCAGCCGTGGCCGCCGTCACCGCCGTGCGCATGCAGGACCACGCGGTCCACGAACGTGGCCATGGGTCCTCCAGGTGGGCGGGTGTGCGAAAGAGAACAGGGGCGGGCCTGGCCGGCCCGCCCCTACGTCCGTTCTCCGTCGTCAGCCGGCGGCGACCACGTTGACCACCCGGCGGCCTCGCTTGGTGCCGAACTCGACCGCACCGTCGGCGAGGGCGAACAGCGTGTCGTCGCCGCCGCGGCCGACGTTGGCACCGGGGTGGAAGTGGGTCCCGCGCTGACGGACGATGATCTCGCCGGCGTTGACGACCTGTCCGCCGAAGCGCTTCACCCCGAGCCGCTGGGCGTTGGAGTCGCGGCCGTTGCGGGTGCTGGATGCGCCCTTCTTGTGTGCCATGTCGTCACTTCCCTGCGG
>CAYMNG010000100.1:0-5188 GCA_964391765.1 uncultured Bifidobacteriaceae bacterium
TTTCGGGCACAGCATCTCGCACTCCCACCGGCGCACGAAGCGCCGCTGGAACCCGAACATCCAGAACGTTCGCACCGTCGTCGGCGGCACGCCCAAGCGCGTGAACGTGTGCACGTCGTGCCTCAAGGCCGGCAAGGTCACCCGCGTCTGAGGTTCGCCTCCCCCGCACCTGCGCGGTCCCCCGGGCCGAACGCTCGCCCGGGTCACCGAAAATGTGCGTGCCCGGACGGCCCGGCCGCCCATGGCCGGCCGTCGACGCTGACCTCGCCGCCCCCCGCACGCACGTCACCGACGACGGTGAACTCCGCCGGGACGATCGCCTCGGGCGGGAACGTCGCCAACAGGGCGTGGTCCTCGCCGCCGCCGAGCACCCAGCCCAACGGATCGGCGTTGTAGGCAGCCGCGGCCGCCTGGATCGGCTCGGCCACCTGGAGGTCGGCCGACCGTAGGTCGATCGCCACGCCCGACGCCACGGCGACGTGTCCCGCGTCCGCGACCAGGCCGTCGCTGACGTCGACCATCGCCGAGGCCCCCGCGATCGCCGCGGACACCCCGGCCGCGTAGGGCGGCTGCGGGAACCGGTGCGCCTCCACCAGGACCCGCGGTGACCGGAAGCCGCGCATCAGCAGCGCCAGGCCGGCCGCCGACCAGCCCAGTCGACCGGCGACGGCGACCCGGTCCCCCGGACGGGCACCGGATCGGCGCACCGGCGGTCGACCGCCCAGATCGCCCAGCGCGGTGACGCTGAGGATGACCTGCGGCGCGGCGACCACGTCACCGCCCACGATCACCGCCCCCACCGTCCCGGCCTCCTCCCGAAGCCCGGCCGCGCAGGCGATCGCCCAGGCGGCGGGCAGGTCGGCGGGAGCGCCGAAGCCGACGACCAGCGCGGTCGGCCGCGCCCCCATCGCGGCAACGTCGGCCAGGGACGCGGCGGCGGCCTTGCGGCCGACGTCGATCGGCGTCGACCAGTCCCGGCGGAAGTGCGTGCCCTCCACGAGCACGTCGCAGGTGACGACGACCCGACCGTCGGGCACGGCCAGCACCGCCGCGTCGTCGCCGGGCCCCACGAGCACCGACTCGGGCAGGTCCAGACCGTCGGTGATGCGGGCGATCAGCCCGAACTCCCCGACGTCGGCCAGCGTGCCGGGTGTGTCGTCGCGCGCCATGCCACGGAGTCTGGCAGCCGTGCGACCGGTCAGTGCAGGCCGGTGCCGCGGCGCAGCGCGTCGGCGACGAGCCGGTCGACGAGGGCGGGGTAGTCGACGCCTGTGACCGCCCACATGCGCGGGTACATCGAGATCGCGGTGAACCCGGGCATCGTGTTCACCTCGTTCAACACGACGCTGCCGTCCGGCCGGACGAAGAAGTCCACGCGCGCCAGGCCCGCACAGCCGAGCGCCTCGAAGGCGCGGACCGACAGCCCGCGTACCCGGTCCTCGACGTCGCCGGGGAGTTCCACCGGGACGACGAGCGTCGCCGAATCGTCGAGGTACTTAGCCTCGAAGTCGTAGAACTCGTGCCGGGAGTTGACGATGATCTCCGCACAGCGGCTGGCCCGCGGTACGCCGTCATCGTCGACGAGCACGCCGCACTCGACCTCGCGCGCCGGTGCGACTGCCTGCTCGACGATGACTCGCGGGTCGTGCGTGCGTGCCGCCTCGATCGCCCGGTCGAGCGCCTCGAGACCGGTCACGCGCGTGATGCCCAGCGACGAACCGGCGCGAGCGGGCTTCACGAAGACCGGCAGGTCCAACGCGGCGATCCGACGCAGCACCGCGGCCCGGTCGTCACGCCACTGTCGATCCGTCACGACCGTGTAGCGACCGACGTCGATCCCCGCCGCGGCGAGCACGCCTTTCATGAACCCCTTGTCCATCGCCAGTGCGGAGGCGAGAACGCCGGAGCCGACGTACGGAACACCCAGCGTCTCCAGCAGACCCTGCACCGTCCCGTCCTCCCCCCACGGGCCGTGCAGGACCGGGAAGACCACGTCGACGTCGAGGCAGGCCAGCACGTCGGCCGCGCGACCGCTCGCCGACACCTCCGGCAACGCGCCCGCCTGGTGCAGCAGGCCCAGGCCGCCGGCCCCGTCGCGCACCCACCGTCCGTCGCGGGCGATACCCACGACCGAGACGTCGTAGCGAGCGGGGTCGAGTGCGGCGACGATGGATCGGCCGCTGACGCACGAGATCTCGTGCTCGGCGCTTCGTCCGCCGAGCAGGACGGCGACACGGATGCGGGGCACGGCCGAACGTTACCCGCCGACCGTCCCGACCGCCGATGCGTCCTGCGTCGCGACAACGCACCGGGCGGACCGCGCGGCTCGGCCCCGACGCCGACGCGTGGCCGCGCGGGCTACTCCGGGCGTTCGGACCTGGTCCGCCGCGACATGAACGACCCGATCATCGCGCGGGGCTCCTTGCCCGCGTGGACGACCGCGACGACCTGTTCGGTGATCGGCATCTCGACCCCGTGCGCGCGCGCGAGTTCGGCGATCGGCTGACAGCTCTTGTACGCCTCGCAGGTCTGCTTGGTCACCGCGATCGTCTCCTCGACCGTGCGACCGCGTCCGAGGTTCTCCCCGAAGGTCCGGTTGCGCGACAGCGGCGACTGGCACGTCGCTACGAGGTCACCCACGCCGGCCAGACCCTGGAACGTGAGCGGGTCGGCGCCGAGCGCGACCCCCAGACGGGCCATCTCGGCCAGGCCGCGCGTGATGAGGGAGGCCTGCGCGTTCTCACCCAGGCCCATCCCGACGGCCATGCCGTTGGCCAGC
This sequence comes from uncultured Bifidobacteriaceae bacterium, assembly GCA_964391765.1. Classification (GTDB taxonomy): domain Bacteria; phylum Actinomycetota; class Actinomycetes; order S36-B12; family S36-B12; genus UBA10649. The sequence goes on from CAYMNG010000100.1 coordinate 2,780, forward strand.
GCGATGACGTTCTTGACCGCACCACCGATCTCGGTGCCGACGACGTCGGTCGTCCAATAGGGCCGGAAGTAGTCGGTCGTGCAGGCGTCCTGGAGCCGGCGCGCACGCTCCTCGTCCGCGCAGGCGACCGTCGTCGCGGCGGGCTGCCGCTCGGCGATCTCCCGGGCCAGGTTCGGCCCGGAGACGATCGCGATCCGGTCGGCGCCGATTCCTCCGGCCTCGACGATCACCTCGCTCATGCGCATCGTCGTGCCGAGTTCGACCCCCTTCATGAGGCTCACCACGGTCGCGTCGCCCCCGATCCGACCGCCCCAGGCGGCAAGGTTCTCGCGCAGTACCTGTGCCGGGACGGCGAGGATCACCAGGTCGGCCCCGGTCACGGCCGCGACCGGGTCGACGGTCGCGCGGATACCGGTCGGCAGGTCGATCCCGGGATGGAACGTCTCGTTGCGATGATGCGCGTTGATCCCGTCGACGACGCCGGCGTCACGACCCCAGATCAGCACGTCGCCACCAGCGTCCGCCAGCACCATCGCGAACGCGGTTCCCCACGACCCGCTGCCCATGACCGCCGTACGCATCATCCGTGCCACCCTCTCGTCTGCGTCAGTGGACTCACGTCCCGGTACGCCGATGCACGTAGCGCTGCGCCGGCGGACGCTCCCCGCGCGCGTCGGCGACCAGCGCCGTGATCGCGTCCATCAGCCGGTCTGTTCCGGTCACGACCGCCGGCCCGTCCGCCTGTCGCAGGTCCGCCAGATCGACCGGCCGCCCGAACCGGACATGGATCGTCTTGCGCGGCAGCAACTTCAGTTCCTTGCGGTATGGGCGCATGACCAGGTGCGACCCCCACTGGGCCATCGGGACGAGGGGGCGGCCGGACTGCAGCGCGAGCCGGACCGCGCCCGTCTTCGCCGACATCGGCCAGATATCGGGATCACGGGTGATCGTGCCCTCGGGATAGACCACGACGCACTCACCACGTTCGAGCGCCGCGAGCGCGTCCCGGATCGCGGCCGACGCGTCGGCCGTCTCACGGTAGACCGGGATCTGTCCGGCGGCGGCGATGATCCGACCGATGACCGGCACGCGGAAGACGGACTCCTTGCCCAGGAACCGCGGTGGCTGGTCCACGTTCCACAGCGCGAACGCGACGACCGGCGGATCGAACCACGACGTGTGGTTGGGCGCGACGATCACCCCGCCGTCGACGCCCGCGATGTTCTCCGTCCCGCGGACGTCCCACCGGACGAACAGCCGCATGATCGGCCAGATCAACGCCACGGCGAACCGGAACGCCCAGCCCAGTCGTCGGCGCCGTCGCACCCGGGGGACGTTTCCCACCGCACCTCCTCGTCGGGGCGAGACTAGCCCGGCCGAACCGGTCGGTGGGGGCGGTCCGCGCGGGCCGACGACACCGGGGTTGGATGCCGATGTGCCTGAATCATCCGTCCGGTGGACTGTGATCGTCCCGGTGAAGCCGCTGTCCACGGCCAAGACCCGCCTGGGCGTCGCCGGGCTGTCCAACGCGCAGATCGCCACGGCCTTCCTGACCGACGTCCTGTCCGCGTTGCGTGGTGCGCGGCTGATCGACCGGGTCGTCGTCGCCACAAGCGACACCGCGGTGCGCGCGACCGCTCGGGCGCACGGCGCCGACGCGTTCGACGACTCCGGCCACGCCGGAATCAATCCGGCGATCCGGGCGACGGTCCGTGACCATCCGGTCCCCGGCCCGGTGTGCGCTCTGGTGTCGGACCTGCCGTGCCTGACCTCGACGGTGATGGACCGGGTCCTGGCCCGCGCAGCCGCGTTCCCGGTCTCGTTCGTCGCGGACGCCGCCGGGACCGGCACGACCATGTGGCTGGCCCGCGACGGCGGTGCCGTCGGCCCGCACTTCGGTGCGGACTCCCGCAACGCGCACCGCGCCCATGGCGCCAGGGACCTGATCGCGGACCTCGTCGCCGCCACCGGACCGTGGTTGCCCGCGCGGCTGGACGTCGACACGGCCGCCGACCTCGACCGGGCTCGGACGATCGGGCTGGGGGCCTCGTCGACGGCGCTCCTGACAGACCCGGGCGTGCCCGACCCGCACACGATCCTCACTGGTGTCGACGACGCACTCGGCGAGACGATCGTGCGCAGCGTCGACGAGGCCGGTCGCGTCGGTGAAGCCAGCGTCCGCCGTCTCGCCGGACCGCCGTGGCGGCGGCTGGAACCCGGGCAGCGAGTCTGGATCACCCCGCCGGACGCACCGAGGGCCCGGACGGTCGCGTCCGGGCCCTCGGGTTCGTGCTGAGTCGAACTACCGCTTCGCCGCGGCCTTCTTCGCCGGTGCAGCCTTCTTCACCGGCGCGGCCTTCTTCACCGGCGCGGCCTTCTTCACCGGCGCGGCCTTCTTCACCGGCGCGG
>CAYMNG010000100.1:5288-8790 GCA_964391765.1 uncultured Bifidobacteriaceae bacterium
CCTTCTTCACCGGTGCAGCCTTCTTCACCGGCGCGGCCTTCTTCACCGGCGCGGCCTTCGCGTCGAGCTTCTTCACGCCCGCCACGACCGCCTTGAACTCCGCCCCTGGACGGAACTTGGGCGACTTGGTCGCCTTGATCTTCACCGGCTCGCCGGTCCGCGGGTTGCGACCCAGGCGCGCGCGCCGAGCCTGGGACTCGAAGACGCCGAAGCCGCTGATGGAGATCTTGTCGCCACGGACGACGTGCCTCATCGTCTCGTCGATGAGCGCCTCTACGACGTTCGCGACGTCGCGCTTGCTGGCGCCCAGCCGCGCTGCGATCGCATCGATCAGTTCAGCCTTGTTCACAGAAAACCCCTCCGGAGGGTGGTCAGGTCCGGTCGGATGACCGGCTGGAGGAAAGCCTATTCCCTCCCGGTCAGCGGACGCCACGCCACGCCGAAGTGTTTGCGTTGCGGCCCAAGGTGATTGCCGGGACCCTCGGACGGCGGTCGGCCGCGCCGACCCGCACTCCTACGAAGTCGGTTGCGTGCGCGGGAGCCAGGGCGCCCGATCCTGTTCGAATTCGGAGATCAAGTCGTTGTACTGCAACGTGATTCCGATATCATCCAGGCCCTCCATGAGGCGCCAGCGGACGTAGTCGTCGACCTCGAAGGGGGCGACGAGGTCACCGGCCCGCACCTGTCGCGCGTCGAGGTCGACGGTCACCAGCGTCGTCGGATCCGCCTCGACGATCGCCCACAGTCCCTCGATCACGCCCTGGTCGACGCCAGCGGTCAGCAGGCCGGCCTTGCCGCTGTTCCCGCGGAAGATGTCCGCGAACCGCGACGAGAGCACCACCGCGAAGCCATAGTCCTGCAACGCCCAGACCGCGTGCTCACGCGAGGACCCGGTGCCGAAGTCCGGTCCGGCCACGAGGACCGTCGCCCCGGCGTACGCGGGGTCGTTCAGGACGAACTGCGGATCCGACCGCCAGGCCGAGAACAGGCCGTCCTCGAACCCGTGCCGGGTGATCCGCTTGAGGTACTCCGCGGGGATGATCTGGTCGGTGTCGACGTTGCTGCGGCGCAGCGGCACGGCGGTACCGGTATGGACGGTGAACTTCTCCATCACGTTCTCCTCGATCAGGCGGACACGGGGGCGAGGTCGGCCGGGGCGGCGAGGGTCCCGGCCACCGCGGTCGCGGCGGCGACCGCCGGCGAGACGAGGTGGGTGCGCCCGCCCGGACCCTGCCTGCCCTCGAAGTTGCGGTTCGACGTCGACGCGCTGCGCTCGCCGGGGGCGAGCTTGTCCGGGTTCATCGCCAGGCACATCGAGCACCCCGCTTCGCGCCACTGGGCCCCGGCCGCGATGAACACCTCGTCCAGACCCTCCGCCTCGGCCTGGAGCTTGACGCGGACGGACCCGGGGACGATCAGCATCCGGACGGTCGAGGCGACCTGCCGGCCCCGAAGCACCTCGGCGACCGCGCGCAGATCCTCGATCCGCCCGTTCGTGCAGGAGCCGACGAACACCGTGTCCACGGCGATGTCCCGAAGGGGCGTGCCGGCGGTCAGTCCCATGTAGGTCAGCGCCCGTTCGATCGCCACGCGTTCGACGTCGTCCCGCGCGTCGGCCGCCGAGGGCACGACGCCGGACAGCGCGAGCCCCTGACCCGGGTTGGTCCCCCAGGTCACGAACGGTGCCAGCTCGGCCGCGTCGATCACGACCTCGGCGTCGAAGGTCGCGTCCGCGTCCGTGGGCAGCGTCCGCCAGTACGCGACCGCCTCGTCCCAGGCCGCACCGACCGGAGCATGCGGCCGGCCGCGCAGGTACTCGAACGTCGTCTCGTCCGGAGCGATCATCCCCGCGCGCGCCCCGGCCTCGATCGACATGTTGCACAGGGTCATCCGACCCTCCATCGACAGCGCCTCGATCGCCGAGCCGCGATACTCCAGCACGTACCCCTGGCCGCCGCCGGTGCCGATCCGCGCGATCACCGCCAGAATCACGTCCTTGGCGAGAACGCCGGCCGGCAGCTCGCCGTCGACGGTCACCGCCATGGTCCGGAACGGCTTGAGCGGCAGCGTCTGGGTCGCGAGGACGTGCTCGACCTCGCTGGTTCCGATCCCGAACGCCAACGCCCCGAACGCGCCGTGGGTGGAGGTGTGCGAGTCGCCGCAGACGACGGTCATCCCCGGCTGGGTCAGGCCCAACTGCGGTCCGACGACGTGGACGATCCCCTGCTCGACGTCACCCAGCGAGTAGACCGGCACCCCGAACTGCGCGCAGTTCGTCCGCAGCGCCTCGACCTGTGCCCGCGAGACCGGGTCGGCGATCGGAGCGAGGATGTCGATCGTCGGGACGTTGTGGTCCTCGGTCGCCAGTGTCAGGTCGGGCCGACGGACCGACCGACCGGCCGCGCGCAGACCGTCGAAGGCCTGCGGACTGGTCACCTCGTGAATCAGGTGCAGGTCGATGTAGAGCAGGTCGGGCTCACCGTCCGCACGTCGCACGACGTGCGCATCCCAGACCTTCTGTGCCAGCGTCCGCGCCATCATCTTCCCTTCTCACCAGATCGCCCGAGGTCCACCACCGAGCCGCCGTCCGTGACTCGACATCTCAGTCCTGACGTGACATCCAGTCCGGACTTGACATCTCAGTCCCGACTTGACATCTCAATATTCGAGACTGAAGTATCACACTATGAGCAAGGATAGCGGAGTCGGCGTGATTGACAAGTCCGTGTCGATCCTGGCAACCGTGGCGCAGGCACCGGCGACCTTGGCCGAGTTGGTGGATCGCACGGGGATACCGCGGCCGACGGCGCACCGGCTGGCCCGGGCCCTGGAGATGCACGCGCTGCTCGACCGGGGTCCGGACGGACGCTTCGCGATGGGTCCGCGGATCGCCGCGTGGGCCGCCGACTCCGACCCGTTGCACGGCTGGGCCGACGCCGTCGTGACCGGATTGCGGGACGCCACCGGCGTCAGCGCGCAGGTCTACCGGCGCAGCGGCGATCGGCGCCTGTGTGTCGCCGCGGCCGAACCCGCCGTCGGGCTTCGTGACACCGTTCCGGTCGGCTCGTTCCTGACCCTCAAGGCCGGCTCCGCCGCCCAGGTCCTCGCCGCCTGGCTCCCCCCACGCGAGCGGTCGGTCGCCTTGCGCGGCGCGGCATTCTCCGCGGCCGACCTCGCGCGCGTGCGCGACCGCGGCTGGGCCCACACGATCGGGCAGCGCGAACCCGGGGTCGCGTCGGTGAGCGTTCCCGCCCGGCAGGGCGACTCGGTCGTCGCCGCGGTCAGCGTATCCGGGCCGATAGAGCGCCTGACCCGCGTGCCCGCGACACTGCTTCGCGCGCTGCGCGAGGCGGCCGACACACTTCCTGACCGATAACCGCCGACCTGGCACGCAAGAAGGCCCCCGGCCGGAGCCGGGGGCCTTCGCGCGTAGCCCCGACGGGGTTCGAACCCGCGCTACCGCCTTGAGAGGGCGGCGTGCTAGACCGCTACACAACGGGGC
>CAYMNG010000101.1:0-2030 GCA_964391765.1 uncultured Bifidobacteriaceae bacterium
CGACGTCCATGATCACGCCGCCCTTGAGCATCTCGGCCATGCCGCGCTTGACGCGGTCCGTTCCGACTGTGGTCGACACGACGTGAACCTCGCCTTTCCCCGGGGGACGCGCGGCGACGCCGCGCTGCGCGCCAATCCTACGGCCTGCCAGGGGTCTGCTCGTCGAACGGGGACCGGTCGTCCATCTCCCACGGGTCCGGCAGCGGCGTGTGTCCGGCCAGCCGGAACAGCCGGACCAGTCGGCGCCGACGGACCTGACGGCACGCGCGCACGGCGTCGTTGTGGAATCGGCGGGACAGCCGGACCCGCAGGCCGGCCGCCTCCAGGTCCGCGATCAGGCGCGCCCCGTCCGGATGCGCCCGCACCTCGGCGGCGTCCTCGGGGTCCAGCGCGACCAGCAGTGCCGCGGTGAGATCGGACTCCGCCTGCATCCGGTCGGCGTCGACGAGGTCGGGACGGGCCGCGTCGTGCGCGGACGCGGCGAGGATCAGGCTCGTGGCCGGGTCCAGCAGCCCCGAGCCGGCCAGTTCGGCGCTCTCCGACGACCGCCGCAGCAGGTGCGCGTCCAGGGTCGACCGGGCCAGTTCGATCCGCCGGTGCAGGTGGTCCAACCGGCCCGCGGTCATGCTCAGGTAGCCGACGAAGCCCACGGCGAGGACCGCGACGACGACGACGAGCGGCCACCCGGTCATCGGCCGTCGCCCCGATCGGCGCGGCCACCGGGGGCCAGCCGCCCGACGAGCTGCCCGCTCAGGTCGACGGTCACCTTCTCCCCCGGCGTTCGCACGCTGTCGTAGACGGCCAGGACGTCGGCGACGACCCGGTCCCAGTCGTAGCGGTCCACCCGCGCGGTCCCGGCGGTCGCCAGGCGCGCCCGCAGCCGGTGATCGAGCAGGACCTCGCCCAGCGCGTCCGCCAGGGCCGGGGCGTCGCCGACGGGGAACAGCCGCCCGCAGCGGCCCTCGTCGAGGACCCGGCGGAACGCCGGCAGGTCCGACGCGACGATCGCCGTCCCGGCCGCCATCGCCTCCAGCAGCACGATGCCGAACGACTCCCCGCCGGTGTGCGGGGCGACGTACACGTCCGCGGAGTGCAGGGCGCGCACCTTGTCCTCGTCGCTGACCCGACCCAGGAAGCGCACGCGGTCGGCCAGGGCCGGCGGCACCCGCCGCGCGTCCTCCTCCTCGCCCGGGCCGGCGACGAGGACCTGCACGTCGGGGACCCGGTCGACGAGGGCGGGCAGGGCGGCGAGGAGCACCGGCAGGCCCTTGCGCGGCTCGTCGATCCGCCCGAGGAACAGCACGGTCGGCCGCGCCGGATCGACGTCGGGCAGCCGCTGCGTGCCGGCGTAGTCGCCGACGCGGACCCCGTTCGGGATCAAGATCGCGTCGCCGCCCAGGTGGGTGACCAGCGTGCGTCGAGCCTCCTCGCTGACCGCGATCCGCCCGCGGACCTTCTCCATCACCGTCTGGCTGACGAAGTAGCTCGCCGACAGCGTCCGCGAGCGGTCGTACGACGAATGCCACGTCGCGACCAGCGGGCCGCGGGCGATCCACGTCGCCAGGAGCGCGGCGCTGGGTGCGATCGGCTCGTGGACGTGCAGGAGGTCGAAGTCCCCGTCGCGGATCCAGGCCCGCACCCGCCGCGTCGCCTTCACCCCGAAGCTCAGCCGCGCGACCGAGCCGTTGTACCGGATCGGGATCGGACGGCCGGCGTCGAACACCCACGGCGCCAGGGTCGAGGCGTCCTCGGCCGGGGCCAGCACCTGGATCTCGTGCCCGCGGTCGGACAGTGCCCGCGCGAGATCGGCGATGTGCGTGCGGACGCCACCGGGGACGTCCCACGCGTACGGACAGACCAGCCCCACCCTCACCGGGGGACCGCCCGCGGCACGTCGGCGCGCAGCGCATCGGCCCGGAGCACGTCGGTCCGCCACACCGGCTGGAGCATGTGCCAGTCCACCGCGTGCCGGACCAGGCCGTGCTCGTACACCCGCGCGCCGCACTTCGGGCACGCGCCGAGCGTCGGCT
>CAYMNG010000101.1:2040-8640 GCA_964391765.1 uncultured Bifidobacteriaceae bacterium
GATGACCAGCACGTTGGCGGGCGGGACCAGGGGCAGCACCCGCGCCACCGCCTGGGTCATCGTCCGGGCCCGCTGCGCGGTCGTGCCCTCGGTCGGCACGGCCACGTCCGGGTACAGCTCGGTGACGGCGCGATCGTCCTCGTACCACGACACCCCGGGGATCAACGGGCACCCGGTCATGAGCGCGAGCGTCGCCGGGCCGGCGGGCAGGAGCGCGGTCTCGCCGAACAGGTCGACCTCGATGCCGGTGCCGGACAGGTCGCGGTCGCCCAGCAGCGGCACCAGTCGCCCGGCGCGCAATCGACGCACGAGCGTGCGCACGACGTCCGGATCGCCCAACGGCAGGACCTCGATGCCGCGGGACCGACGGAACTCGACGAACCGCCGGTACAGGCCCTCGGGCCGCAACCGCTCCACGACGGTCGTCAACGCCCCGTACCGCTGCGCGGCGTAGGCCCCCGCGTGATCCCAGTTGCCCGCGTGGTTCACCGTGATGACCACGCCGGTGCCCGCGGCGAGGTAGGCGTCCAGCCGCTCGACGCCACGCAGCTCGTAGGTGTCCCGGACGCGCGCCGGCGACCACGTCGGCATGCGGAACGCGTCGCACCAGTACCGCGAGTACGAGCGCATCCCCGCACGCGACAGCTCGCGCAGGTCGCCGGCGTCGGCCTGCGGATGGACCCGCGCGAGGTTGCGCTCCAGTTGGCTGACGTCGCGGCCGCGGCGGCGCCAGGCGGTGTCGGCGGCCGCGGCGAACGCCGCGTAGGCCGACCGCTCGGGCATGCGGTGGGCCAGGCCCCACGCCGCGCCGAAGGCGAGGTCGGTCGCGGTGTCCGCGAGCGCGCCCATCACGCGGGCGGCACGCGCAACTGCGCGCGCACGACCCAGACCCTCTGGCCGATGGTGACCGCACCGAGTGCCGCCAGCAGCCACAGCACCGCCGGCAGCACGTACGGCACGCCGAGACCGGCCAGCAGCACGGCCACCGCCGCGACGAGCAGGCGCTCGGCCCGCTCGGCGACGCCGACGTTCGCGGTCGCCCCCACCGCCTCCGCCCGGGCCTTCGCGTAGCTCGTGACCTGCCCGGCGACCAGCGCGGCCAACGCGGCCGCGACGAGCCAGGGTTGTCCGCCGAACGCGCCGTACAGGGCCAGGCCGCCGAAGATCGCGCCGTCGGAGAGCCGATCGCACGTCGCGTCCAGGAAGTTCCCCCACGGACCCGATCGGCCCGACAGCCGGGCCATCGTGCCGTCGAGCAGGTCGCTGAGACCGAGCAGGCCCAGAACGACGACGCCGGCGACGAACCAGCCGCGCGGGAGGAACACCAACGCGACCGCCACGGTCGCGACCGTGCCGCCGACGGTCACGGCGTCCGGTGACACGCCGATGCGCAACAGGCCCCGGGCGACCGGCTCGACGGCACCGCGGATCGCGCCGCGGACCGTGGCGTTGTTCAGCACACCGGCGACTCTAGCCGCCCGACCCACCCCGACCCGGTTGCTACCGCCGGCGGGCGCACGGCAGGCTAGCGACGTTCCCGCACCCATCGAGGAAGGCCCGGTACATGGCCGACAAGCGCTCCGACAAGAAGTCCGCACCCGCGCCGGTCGCGACGCGACCGGACCGGATCCGGAACGTCGCACTGGTCGGGCCGGCCGGCTCCGGGAAGACCTCGCTGCTGGAGTCCTTGCTGCACGCTGCCGGCGTCCTGGGCCGCCGCGGATCGGTGGCCGAGGGCACGACGGTCGGCGACTGGGACCCGGTCGCGATCCGGCAGAAGCGATCCGTCGGGATGACCGTCGCGACGTTCGCCTGGCGCGATGTCGTCGTCAACCTCATCGACACCCCCGGGTACGCCGACTTCACCGGCGACCTGCGCGCCGGCCTGCGCGGCGCGGACGCGGCCTTGTTCGTGGTGTCGTCGGTCGACGGGGTGGACGGCGCGACGACCCGGCTGTGGGACGAGTGCGAGGTCATCGGCCTGCCCCGCGCGGTCGTCGTCACGAACCTGGACCGGGACCGGGCCGACTTCGACGAGACCGTGGCGGTGTGCCAGCGGGTGTTCACCGGCGGCGGCGGGGTGCTTCCGCTGTTCCTGCCGGTGCACGGCGACGACGGCGTCGTCGCCGGCTTCATCGACCTGCTCGACGAGCAGATCTGGGACTGGAGCACCGGTTCGGTCGTCGCCGCGACCGCCGAGGACCGCCACCGTGAGCTCATCGAGACCGAGCGGGGCTCCCTCATCGAGGGCGTCGTGACCGAGTCGGAGGACGAGGACCTCATGGAGCGGTTCATCGGCGGCGAGCACGTCGAGGTGGACCAGCTCACGGCCGACCTGGAGAAGGCGGTCGCCCGCGGGCACTTCCATCCGGTCGTCGGGCACGCTCAGACCAGCGCCAACGTCGGCGCCGAGCTGATCCTCGACCTGATCGCCCGGGCCTTCCCCTCGCCGCTGGACCACCCCCTGCCGGTCGTCACTGGCCTGGACGACAGTCCGGTCGAGCCGATGTCGGCCGACCCCGACGGCCCGCTGGTCGCCGAGGTCATCAAGACGACCAGCGACCCGTACGTGGGGAAGGTCTCCATCGTCCGGGTCTTCTCCGGCACGTTGCGGGCCGACACCGCGGTGCACGTGTCCGGTCACTTCGGCCCCGGAACCGGCCACGAGGACCACGACCTCGACGAGCGCGTCGGCCACCTGACCGCGATGGTCGGCAGCCAGCACACCGACGTGTCCGGCGCGATCGCGGGCAGCATCGTCGCGGTGAGCAAGCTCGGCCGGGCCGAGACCGGCGACACGCTGTCCAGCCCGGAGCGACCGCTGCTCATGGCCCCGTGGCTCATGCCCGAACCGCTCCTGCCGCTGGCGATCACCCCCCACAGCGCCGGCGACGAGGACAAGCTCGGGACCGCGCTGGCCCGGGTCCTCGCCGAGGACCCCACGCTGCGGGTCGAGCACCCCGAGGAGACCGGCCAGATCGTCCTGTGGACCCTCGGCGAGGCGCATGCCGACCTCGTCCTGGACCGGATCCGCTCGCGGTACGGCGTCGCCGTCGACTCGATCGAACTGCGCGCCCCGATGCGCGAGACCTTCGCCGCGGCCGCACGCGGGAACGGGCGGCTGGTCAAGCAGTCCGGCGGCCACGGGCAGTACGCCGTCGTCGACATCACCGTGGAACCGTTGGCGTCGGGGTCGGGGTTCGAGTTCGTCGACCAGATCGTCGGCGGCGCGGTCCCGCGCAACTTCATCCCCTCGGTGGAGAAGGGCGTACGCCACCAGATGACCCTCGGCGTCGCCGCCGGCTACCCGGTCGTCGACATCAAGGTCACGTTGACCGACGGCAAGTTCCACACCGTCGACTCCTCCGACATGGCCTTCCAGACCGCCGGGGCGATGGCGTTGAAGGACGCCGCCGCGCGCGCGAGCGTCAACCTGCTCGAGCCGATCGTCACCCTGACCGTCGACGTCCCCGACGAGCACGTCGGTGCGGTGATCGCCGACGTGTCCACCCGGCGCGGCATGATCCGCGGCACGACGTCGCTGCCGGGGGGCCGCTCCCGGGTCGTCGCCGACGTGCCCGAGGCCGAGATCAGCCGCTACGCGATCGACATCCGCAGCATCACGCACGGCACCGGCGACTTCACCCGCGACCCGGCCGGCTACGCACCGGTGCCGGCGGCGGTCGCCAAGCGGATCCTGGAGGCCGGCGCGAGAGACTAGCCACCGTGGACGTCCGACACCTGCTGACCGGGTACGCCGACCTCGCCGCCGAGCAGCCGCTCCTCCTGCTCGTCGTGATCCTCGCGATCGGCGGGGCGATCGGGGCGATCCGCATCGGCACGTTCTCCCTCGGCCCGGCCGCGGTGCTGTTCACCGCGCTGGCGTTCTCGGCGTACGACGACCGCCTGCGGCTGCCGGCGATCATCGGCTCGTTCGGCCTGGCCCTGTTCGCCTACGTCATCGGCATCGGGGCCGGCCCGTCGTTCTTCGCGACCATCCGCAGCGGCAGCCGGATCGTCGGGCTCGTCGTGGCGACGCTGATCGGGGCGGCGGTCGTCGCCGTCCTCGCCGCCGGTGCCCTCGGCCTGTCCGGGCCGATCGTCTCGGGCATCTACGCCGGCGCGCTCACCAACACCCCGGCGCTGGCCGCGGCGACCGAGACCTGGCAGTCCGACCTGCCGACCGTCGGCTACTCGGTGACCTACCTGTTCGGGGTGCTCGGCATGCTGCTCGCCGCGGCCGTCGGCCTCCGGTTGCGCGCGCCCCGCGCCGCGCTCGCGCCCGTCGCCGAGCAGGAGCCGCCGCCGGACCTGGCGGCGCTGACGGTACGCGTCGACGTCGCCGACCTGCCCGACATCGGGACGCTCATCGAGCGGTACGACAACCGGTTGCTGTTCGCGCGCATCATGCGCGGCGACCGGCCCGGTCACCCCGGCGTCGTCGACGTCGCCACCGACGACGCCGTGCTGGCGGCCGGGGACATCGTGTCGGTGATCGGCGATCCGGAGACGGTCGAGGCGTTCGCCACCGCGACCGGTCACCCCTCGACGGTCGCGTTGACCCTGGACCGGTCGACGGTCGACTACCGGCGGGTGGCGGTGTCCAACCGCGCGGTCGCCGGCCGCCCGCTCGGCGGCCTGAACCTGCGCCGACGGTTCGGCGCGGTCGCCACCCGCGTCCGGCGCGGCGACGTCGACCTGCTGGCGACCGACGACCTGCACGTCCAGATCGGCGACCGGATCCGCATCGTCGCCCCGCGCGACCGTATGCGCGAGGTCACCGCGTACTTCGGCGACTCGGAGAAGGGCGCGACCGCCTACTCGCTGACGAGCACGTCGCTGGGAATGAGCCTCGGGGTCCTCGTGGGGCTGCTGGAGTTCCCGCTGCCCGGGGGCGGGCACTTCGCCCTCGGCCTGGCCGGTGGCCCGTTGCTCGTGGGCCTGATCGCCGGCCGCGCCGGCCGCACCGGACCGGTGCTGTGGTCGATGCCGCACGGGGTCGCGGCGACGTTGTCCCAGTTGGGTATGAGCCTGTTCCTCGCCTACGCCGGATCGAACGCCGGCTCGGCCCTGGCCCAGGCGCTGGGCGGTCCGGTCGGACCGCGCCTGCTCGCCGCCGGCGCCGTCGTCACCACCGTGACCGCGGCCGCGATCATCGTGTCCGGGCGGCTGGTCGCCGGCATCCACGGGCCGCACCTGGCCGGTGTCCTCGCCGGGGCGCAGACCCAGCCGGCCGTGCTGGCGTACGCCAACGAGTCCACGCAGGACGATCCGCGCGTCAACCTGGGCTACGCGCTGATCTACCCCGCGGCGATGATCGTCAAGGTGATCGCGGCCCCGCTGCTGGGCCGCTTCTGACGCTCCTGTGCCCCGCCCGCGCCACCCGATCCGGGCCTTCCCCTCGCCGACCTTGAGGTTGTACCGCGTGTTCGGCGCCGGGACCCGTCGGAACCTCAAGGTCGACGCGGATTCAGATCGAGAAGTCCGCCGCGTCCAGGTCGAGTTCCCACTCCCCCGTCTGGCGCCGCGTCGGCCCGGGCGCCGACGAGACCCCGAGCAGGCGGGCCTCCAGTTGCTGCACGCGGGTCAGCAGCGTCGCCACGGCCAGGCCCATCGGGTCCGGGGCCGTCGGACTGTCCTGCTTGGGCCGGGTGTCGGCGACCGGGGACGTCCCGTGCGCGATGACCTGCCCGGGCACCCCGATGACGACCGAGTGGTCCTCGACCGAGCGCACGAGCACCGCGTTCGCCCCGACCCGGGAGTCGTCGCCGACGACGACGTTGCCCAGGACCTTGGCGCCGGCGCCGATCGTCACCCGGTCGCCCACCGTGGGATGCCGCTTGCCCGGGTTCAGGCTCGTCCCGCCGAGGGTGACCCCGTGGTAGATCGTCACGTCCGCGCCGACGATCGCCGTCTGGCCGATGACCACACCCATCCCGTGGTCGATGAACAGCCGCGGCCCCAGCGTCGCGGCCGGATGGATCTCGATCCCGGTGGCGAACCGCGCGGCCTGCGACAGTGCGCGGGCCGGCAGCCTGACCCCCTTGTGCCACATCGCGTTCGCGGCCCGATGCGCCCACACGGCGTGAACGCCGGGGTACAGCAGCGCGACCTCGAGCCGGTACCGGGCCGCCGGGTCGCGCTCGACGACCGACGTCAGGTCCTCGTAGGCGGTGACGGCCGCGCGCCGACCCACGCGGGCCAGGCGACGCAGCCGCCCGCTCACTGGGTGAGGCCCGCGAACAGCGCGGTCGACAGGTACCGCTCGCCGAAGGACGGCAGGACGACGACGATCAGGCGGCCGGCGTTCTCCGGCCGCTGAGCCACCGCCCGCGCCGCCCACAGCGCGGCCCCGGAGGAGATGCCGACGAGCAGGCCCTCCTCGACGGCCGCGCGTCGGGCCATCGCGATCGCGTCGTCGCCGGCCACGCCGACGACCTCGTCGTAGACGGCCGTGTCGAGCACCGCGGGGACGAAACCGGCACCGATCCCCTGGATCGGGTGCGGGCCCTTCGGTCCGCCGGCGAGGACCGCCGAGGCGGACGGCTCGACCGCGACGACCCGGACGCCGGGCTTGCGCTCCTTGAGCACCTGGCCGAC
>CAYMNG010000102.1:0-8622 GCA_964391765.1 uncultured Bifidobacteriaceae bacterium
AAGAACAAGGTCGCGCCACCGTTCAAGCAGGCGGAGTTCGACATCTTGTACGGCGAGGGGATCTCGCGCGAGGGGTCGCTGATCGACCTCGGTGTCGATGCGGGCATCATCCGCAAGTCCGGCGCCTGGTACACCTGTGACGGCGACCAGCTCGGCCAGGGCAAGGAGAACGCGCGGACCTTCCTGCGCGACAACCCCGATCTGGCGTTGGAGATCGAGAAGCGGATCAAGGAAGCCATGGGGATCGGCCCGCGGGCCGACGCCCCGGCGGACGCCGGCGCCGTGCCGGCGATCGACGAATAGGCCGGACGATGCGGCCGGCCGCCGAGCCGCCGACGGACTCACCCGGGGACGGTCGACGCACGGCCGACGCCGACCCGGCGCAGGTGGCGCGCACGATCGCGCTGCGCCGCCTGACGGCGGCGCCCCGGTCGTGCGCGCAGCTGCGCGCAGACCTGCTCGCGCGTGGCGTCGCGCCGGACGTGGCCGACGAGGTGGTCGAGCGGTTCACCGAGGTGGGCCTGCTCGACGACGTCGAGTTCGCCCGGATGTGGGTCGATTCGCGGCGGCGGACCCGCGGGGCGGCCCGACCGGTGCTGCGTCGGGAGTTGCGCGACCGGGGGATCGACGAGGACATCGTCACCGCGGCACTGGCCGATCTGGACGCCGACGCTGAGCGCGCCCGCGCGGTCGAACTCGTCCGCGCCCGGTCGGCGAAGCTGACCGCGACGCCGTCCCGGGCCAGCCGGGTGACCGGGGCCGACTCGGCCGCGCCGACGCCGGACCGACGTCACCGCCTCCTGGTGGGGTACCTCGTGCGCCGCGGGTACGCCACCGGCCAGGCGCACGACGTCGTCCGTGAGGTGCTCGGCGAGGTGGACTCAGCCTGATCCGAGACCACTGCCGGTGGCCGCCGGGTTCCGCAGCAGGGGCAGGACGATCGCGTCGACGATGTGCTCGACCTCCTGCGTCGACGGAACGGCCCCGGCGAGGATCAGTTGGTGCATGACCAGCGCGGCCGGTACGGCCATGACGTACGGATCGATCGCCTGCGGGGGGATCTCCCCGCGCAGGATCGCCCGTTGGACCTGACCGATCCCGGTGAGTTGGATACGCAGACCGAAGCGCTCGGTGAACTGCGTCGCCAGGGCGCGGTCGTGCGTCGCCTCCCCGATCAGGGAGCGCACGAGCGCGCCGAGGTCGCCGCGCAGGCGGCTGGCGACCGTCTCCATGGTCGCCAGCAGGTCGCCGCGCAGCGAACCGGTGTCCTCGGGCTCGGTGGCGATGGTCGACTCGAGGACGTCGACGAAGGCCGCGAAGGCCAAGGCCTGCACGTTCGGCCAGCGCCGGTACAGCGTCGCCTTCCCGGTGTGTGCCCGGCGGGCGATCCGGTCCATCGACGCCCCGCGCAAGCCGTGCTCGGCGACCTCGGCGACGGTTGCGGCCAGTACCGCCTCGACCAGGACCTCGCCACGCTTGCGTCCTCCGGCGACGGCCATGCCCGCACGCTACCACCATAGGAGACGTCAACGTCTCCTAAGTTGACACATAGCGAACGAACATGTTCGCCTTGGCTTATGCCTGGACTCTCCACATGGGCCGTGCGCCGGCCGGTTGTCGCCCTCGTCGCCTGGCTCGTCGCGATGGTCGCCATCGTCGGCCTGGGCGTTGTCGCGAAGGGCTCCCTGAACGACTCGTTCACCCTGCCCGACACCGAGTCCTCTCGGGCGCAGGCGCTGCTCAACGAGTCGGGTAGCTCCGCCGCCGGGCTCGGCAGCGCGGCGACGATCGTCTGGGCGCCGGCCACGGGCAACGCGGTCGACGAGACGACCGCGACGCAGGTCGTACCCTTCCTGACCCGGATCTCGCAGTTGGCGTCGGTGGCCTGCGTGACCAACCCGTTCGATCCGCACGGGGCGTCCATGGGCACCGACTGCCCCGCGCCGGCGCTCGACCCGCAGATGATGCAGGCCTTGACCCCCGAGGAGCAGCAGACCCTGGCGGCGGCGATGTCCCCGGTCAGCCCGGACGGCACGGTCGCCTTCGCGTCGGTCACGTTCGCCGGTGACGGCGCGGACGTGAGCGCGGCCGACGCCCGCGTGATCCTGGACGGCGTCAAGGAACTGAACACCGAGGCGCTGACCGTCGGCGCGCAGGGGGAGGTGCTGGAGTTCGCCGGCATCGAGCCACCCAGCGGTGAGCTCATCGGCGTCGGCGTCGCGATCGTCATCCTCCTGATCGCGTTCGGCTCGCTCTTCGCGGCCGGCCTGCCGATCGTCGTCGCGCTGGTCGGTCTGGGCTTGGGGCAGATGCTCGTCCTGGTCGCGGCCCGCTTCCTCGACGTCGCCACCTTCGCCCCGACGCTGGCCGCGATGATCGGCCTGGGCGTCGGCATCGACTACGCGGTGTTCGTCACCAACAGATACCGTCAGGCGCTCCTGGCCGGGCACAGCCCGAAGTCCGCTGCGACCGAGGCGGTGAACACCTCCGGTCGGGCCGTGCTGTTCGCCGGAACGACGGTGATCGTCGCACTGGGCGGCCTGTGGGTGCTGCGGATGGACTTCTTCAACGGGCTGTCCGTGGCGGCGGCGGTCACGGTGCTGACCGTGATGCTCTCGGCCCTGTGGCTGCTGCCGGCGCTGTTGTCGCTGCTGGGCACGAAGGCGCTCGCGCTGCGGATGCCGTGGGGGGCGAAGCCCGGCACGGCGCACGCCGAGGGTCGCGGCTGGGCGCGCTACGGCCGGTTCCTGCAGCGGCGGGCGTGGCTGACCGGCGCGGTCGCGACCGCGCTGGTGCTGGTGATGGCGATCCCGGTGCTGAGCATGCGACAGGGCTTCACCGACGACTCCGGCAAGCCGTTGGGCAGCCCGTCGCGTACCGCCTTCGACCTGCGGGCGGAGGGCTTCGGGCCGGGAAGCAACGGGCCGTTCGTCGTCGTCGCCGACCTGTCGAACGCGACGAGCCCGGACGCGCTCGCGCGCATCGTCGCCGGCCTGAACGAGGTCCCCGGCGTGGCCGGCACGAACCCGAGCCTGGCGACGTTGCCGATCATGGGCAAGCTCGCCCAGGCCCAGGCCCAGGCGCAGGCCCAGGCCCAGGCCCAGGCCCAGGCCCAGGGTCAGGCGCAGGACCACGGTCAGGCGCAGGACCAGGCCCAGGCGACGGGTGGTTCGCGCGCCTCGGCGATCCAGGCGATCGCCGTGTACCCGACGACCGCTCCCCAGGACGAAGCGACGACCGCGTTGCTGCATCGACTGCGGGACGAGGTGAACCCCGGGCTGGCGGCCGCGACGGGCGCGGTGCTGTACGTCGGCGGCACCCAGGCGATCACCAGCGACTTCACGGACATGCTCGCCAGCGTGCTGCCGCTGTTCCTCGTGATCGTCGTCGGGCTGGGCTTCCTCGCGCTGATGATCTTGTTCCACTCGTTGGTCGTCCCGCTGACCGCGGCGCTGACCAGCCTGTTGAGTTTCGCGGCCTCGCTGGGCATCACCGTCGCGGTCTTCCAGTGGGGCTGGTTCAACGACCTGCTCGGGGTCAGCGGGACCGGCCCGATCATGCCGTTCCTGCCGATCATGGTGTTCGCGATCTTGTTCGGCCTGTCGATGGACTACCAGGTGTTCCTCGTCTCGCGCATGCACGAGGAGCACGTGCGCACCGGCGACAACGCGCTCGCGGTCCGGCGCGGGCTGGCCGGCTCGGGCCGGGTCGTCATGATCGCGGCGGCCATCATGACGGCGGTGTTCGCCGCGTTCATTCCGACGACGCAGTCGATGATCAAGTTGTTCGGCGTCGCGCTGGCGAGCGCCGTCGTCGTCGACGCGTTCATCGTGCGCCTGATCATCGTTCCCTCGGCGATGTCGTTGCTGGGCAACGCGAACTGGTGGCTGCCGAAGTGGCTGGACCGAATCCTGCCGACGGTGCACATCGAGCCGGGTGCGGACGAGATCGCCGACGTGGAGGCCGCGGTCGCGGTCGAGCCGGTGCCGTGAGCGTCGACGGGTCCGACCTCGTGATCGGGACCAGCCGGCTGGACCTGCACACCGTCCGACCGGCCGACTACGCGATCCTCGCCGTCGACCGGGGCGATCCGCGACTGTGGGTGGACCGGGGGTTCTCGAACCCGGCCGGGCACCTGGTCGACGATCCGGGACCGCTGCCGTACCGGCTGCCGCGGATCGCCGCGGATCCGGCGGCCGCGCCGTACCTGATGCGGGTCGCGGTGCTGCGCAGCCGGGCCGTCATCGTCGGGGGAGCGGGCTTCCACGACCGCCCCGACGCCGAGGGGATGATCGAGATCGGCCTGAGCGTGGAGCCGGCGTACCGCCGCCATGGCTACGCCCGGGAGATGCTGCGCGGCATGTGGGACTGGGTGGTCGACCAGCCCGGCGTACGGACGCTGCGGTACACCGTCGCGCCGGACAACGTCGCCTCGCTGGCGCTGCTCGCCGGGTTCGGGTTCGCGTACCGCGGGCAGCAGATCGACGACGAGGACGGACCCGAGGAC
The DNA here is from genome assembly GCA_964391765.1 of uncultured Bifidobacteriaceae bacterium. GTDB lineage: Bacteria > Actinomycetota > Actinomycetes > S36-B12 > S36-B12 > UBA10649. Next base: position 4,508 of record CAYMNG010000102.1, read on the forward strand.
ATCTACGAACTCGCGGCCGAGGACTACCGACGCGACGTGCGCGGCACGACGTAGGTCAGGCCCGGACCGGTTCGGGGAGCGGCGGCGCGACGGTCGCCGGCGCGAGCACCGAGCGGATGCCCAGGGTGAACAGCGCCGGCGAGACGAACACCACCACGCTGGCCAGTCCCAGGGCCCAGCGGGCGCCCGGGCCGGCCGCGATGACCCCGCCGAGGGTGTTGCCGACCGCGGTGGCGGCTCCCTCGATCATCCACAAGGACCCGAGCGCGGCGACGGCCGTTCCGCGCGGGCGGACGGCGTCGATGGTCTCGAGGTAGAAGACGTGCGCGGGGCCGAGGAAGGCCCACGCGACGATGATCGCGCCGACCAGCCACGGGCCGATCGGCAGCACCGCCAGCGGCAGGCAGGCCAGGGCGAACAGCGCGACCGACGTGCGCAGGCCGAGCACCGGGGCGACCTGGTGGGCGCGGGCGCCCGCCCAACCTGACCCGAGGATCGCGCCGACCCCCATCGCCGCCATCAGCCAACCGGCCATCGACGCCTGGCCCGCGGCGGTGGCCAGTGCCGGCAGGGCGACGGTGATGAGGCCGACCGCCAGGCCCATCGCGACACCCTCGAGGGCCAGCAGGCGCATCGCCGGCGACCGGACCAGCCCGTGCTCGCTGGGCTCGCGCCCCTCGGGCACCCATGCCCGGGAATGCGGGTTCAGCGCGAGGAACAGGCCGCCGGCGAGCATGCACACCCCGACGACGAGGACGGCGACGACACCGGAGAACCGCAGTGCGAGGAAGGTCGCCAGCACCGGGCCGAGCAGTTGCACGAGGTTGGTGTACGCGGCGTCGATGCTGTAGGCCGTGCGCACGCGCTCGGCGCCGACCAGCATCAGCCACAGCGGCCGGATGCTCAGGTTGATCGGCGGCGCGCACGCGCCGAGCAGCGCGGCCAGGGCGATCGCCGTGACGGGCGTGTGGGCCAGGAGCGCCAGCAGGCCCGCGGCGACGGCGTACGCCGGCACGAGGACGAACAACGGCCTGGTCTGGCCGTATCGGTCGACCAGGTGCCCGCGCGGACCGGCCGTCAGCGCACCCAGTCCGGTCTGCGCGCCGACCGCGAGGCCGGCCACCGCGAGGTTGCCCGTCGCCTGCTGCACGAGGAAGAAGATCGCCAGCGAGACCATGGCGTACGCCAGCCGCGGGAAGGTCGAGACGATCAGCAGGGTTCGCGTGCCCGGGATCGCCAGCAGGTCCCGATACGCACGCACTGACCGGATTCTACCCCTCGGTCCGCGCACGGATTCCCACGGGACGTTCGGCGTGCACCGTGACCGGGGACGTCGTCGTAGTGTGCGACGAACGCGGTCGACCGACGACAGGAAGAAGGACAGGGATGGTCGCCAGCGCCCAGCCCCGCGTGAACCCGCGGTCGCGATCATCCCTGCGCGACCGTCTCGAGGTCGCCGTCGGGTCCTTGCACCCGGGGTACTTCGCGCTGGTCATGGCCACCGGGATCGTCTCGGTCGGGCTGTCGTCGGTCGGTCTCACGACGGCGTCCGCGGCCCTGCTCGTCCTCACCGCCGTCTCCTACGCGGTCCTCGTCGCCCTGTTCGCCTGGCGGGCCGCGCGCTTCCGGTCGCGCATGCTCGACGACCTCGCGAACCCGGGCAAGGGCTTCGCCTACTTCACCTTCGTCGCCGGGTCGGCCGTCCTGGGCACCCGCCTGCTCGCCGACGGGCACGTCGTCGCGACGATCGCGCTGTTCACCGTCGCGGGCACGGCCTGGCTCGTGCTCGGCTACGTCGTGCCGTGGGCCATCGTCCTGTGGCGACCGGCCAAGCCGATCCTCGGGAAGGCGAACGGGAGCTGGTTCATCTGGACGGTCGCCAGCCAATCGGTCGCGGTCATCGCGGCGAGCCTGCAACCGGTCGTCTCCCAGGACCGGCGGGAACTGGCGATCATCGCCATCACCTGCTGGTCGGTCGGTGCCGCGCTGTACGTCACGTCGGGGGTGATGGTCGCGATCCGGCTGCTGAACTACGACGTCGACCCGGTCGACGTCGGCCCCCCGTACTGGGTGTCGATGGGTGCCACGGCGATCACCGTCCTGGCCGGCGCGCGGATCGTGGCGATGGCCGACGCCCCGATGGTGGACGTGACCCGCGGACTGGTCGCCGGCGTCTCGGTCCTGTTCTGGAGCTTCGGGACCTGGCTGTGGCCGTTGCTGGTCGCGGCCGGGATCTGGCGTCACCTGGTGCGCAAGGTTCCGCTGACCTACGAGGCGACCATGTGGAGTGTCGTCTTCCCCTTGGGCATGTACGCGGTGGCGAGCATCAACCTGGGGATCGCCGACCGGCTCCCGGTCGTCGAGGTCGTCGGACGGATCGAGATCTGGATCGCCGTCGTGGTGTGGGCGATCGTCTTCGTCGGGATGCTCCGGCACGCGTACCGGACCGTCGTGCGCCCGATCGGCGACCGCGCGACCTGACACGACGGCCGGGCCGTGCGCGGGCGGTGCTCCCCGGGCCGTACGCCCGTCCCCGGCTGGGACCAATGTCCTGACTTCGGCGCGGGTGCGCGTCGCAGCAGGAAACGGCCGATTCCACCGTGCCAGGATTCACGCGTGCGTCGAGCGGGAACAGTCCGTCGAGCCGGGGGCGCAACGTACCCACCTGTAGCGCATTCCTCTACCGAGAACGGTGACCTCGAATGACCGCAACCGCCGCCGTCGCCGACCAACGGGTCGGCAGCCGGGGCCTCATGCTCGCCCTCGCCACGATCGGCTTCGGCGTGAACTTCTGGGCCTGGGCGCTGTTGAGCCCGCTGGCCCCCGGCTATCAGAAGGAACTGGGCCTGACCTCCTTCCAGCAGGCTCTCGTCGTCGCCGTACCGGTCATCGTCGGGTCGCTCGGCCGCATCCCGGTCGGCGCACTGACGGACCGATTCGGGGCCCGCCGGATGTTCCCGGTGGTCTCGTTGCTGACTATCATCCCGGTCCTGTTCGTCGGGTTCGTCGGGTATCGCTCCCTTCCCACCCTCCTGCTGGGCGGGTTCTTCCTCGGGATCGGCGGTACCGCGTTCGCCGTCGGTGTGCCGTTCGTCAACGCGTGGTTCCCGCCCGAGCGGCGCGGCCTGGCGCTGGGCGTGTTCGGCGTCGGCATGGGTGGCACCGCGATCAGCGCGCTGACGACGTTGAAGCTCGCCGAGAACTTCGGCAAGGCCGTCCCGTTCGTCGTCGTGGCGATCGTCCTCGCGCTGTACGCCGTGATCAGCTCGCAGCTGCTGCGTGATCCGCCCGGACGCAAGTGGTCCCAGGTCAAGCTCTCCGCCCAGCTCGCGGCGACCGCGAAGCTCGCGATCACCTGGCACGCCGCGGCGTTGTACGCCCTGCTGTTCGGCGGGTACGTCGCGTTCTCGGTCTACCTGCCGGCGTACCTCAAGAGCGGCTACGAGCTCGTGCCGGTGGACGCGTCCAACCGGATGGCTGGCTTCGTGGTCGTCGCGGTCCTCATGCGGCCGGTGGGCGGTTGGCTGTCCGACCGGTTCGGGCCGGCCGCCGTCCTGGCCGTGGTCCTTGCCGTCGTCGCCGTCGGGGCGTTCGCGCAGTCGTTCACCCCGGAGCTGATCCCGTTGGGGACCATCGACTTCATGGCCCTGGCCGCCGCGCTCGGTGCCGGTAGCGGCGCGACGTTCGCACTCGTCGCGCTGCTCGCCCCACCGGACAAGGTCGGCGCGGTCACCGGGTTCGTCGGCGCAGCCGGCGGCCTCGGCGGGTTCGTGCCGCCGCTGCTCATGGGCGCGTTCTACGGCATGTACGGCTCGTACGCCCTCGGGCTAGTCCTGCTCGGCATCACCGCGGCGCTCCTGGTCCTGTTCACCGTCACGAAGGTGCGCAGCGAGCAGGCGGCGGCGCGGGCGGCGATCCGACACTGACCTGACGACCCCGCCGGGCGGCCGTCCCGGCGGGGCACGCCCGCGACGGCTCCTAGACTCGGGCCATGCCGACGACCATCGCCGAGGCGGCCATGCCGGTGCGCACCTACGAGGTCCGCACCTTCGGGTGCCAGATGAACGCTCACGACTCCGAGCGACTGTCGGGCCTGTTGGAGGACGCCGGGTACG
>CAYMNG010000103.1:0-8575 GCA_964391765.1 uncultured Bifidobacteriaceae bacterium
CACACCGAGCTGACCGGATCGGTCGGCGTGCGTGCCACCGCACAGTTCGCGAGCCCAGTCCCCGACCGAGACGACCCGCACCTGGTCGCCGTACTTCTCGCCGAACAGCGCCATCGCCCCGACCGCCCGGGCCTCTTCCTGGGACATCGTCGACGCGGTGACCTCGAGGTCGTCGATCAGGACCTCGTTCACGCGATCCTCGACCTCCGCGAGGACCGACGCCGGGACGGCGGTCGGGTTCGGGAAGTCGAACCGCAGGCGTCCCGGAGAGTTCTCCGATCCCATCTGCGTCGCGGTCTCACCCAGCCGCTCACGGAAGGCGCGGTGGATCATGTGCGTGGCGGTGTGCGCGCGGGAGATGGCCTTGCGCCGGGCCACGTCGACGTGTGCCAGGACGGTGTCGCCGTCGACGATCTCGCCGTCGACGACCTCACCACGATGGACCGACAGCCCGGTCACCGGCGCTTGGACGTCGTAGACGTCGACGATCGCGCCGGCGCTCGACGTGATCCGGCCATGGTCGCCGAGTTGGCCGCCGCCTTCGGCATAGAACGGTGTGCGATCGAGGATGACTTCGACGACGTCGCCGACGCGGGCGGCCGGCACGGGGATACCGTCCTTGACGATCCCGACGACCGTGGACTGGCTGGTGACGTCGGTGTAGCCGAGGAACGTCGTCGTGCCCCCCGCCGCGAGGATGTCGCGGTAGGCGGTGGTCGCGGTGACGCCCTCCTTGCGGGCCTTCGCATCGGCCTTCGCCCGGTCACGCTGCTGCTGCATGAGTCGACGGAAGCCGGCTTCGTCGACCTCGAGGCCGTGGTCTGCCGCGAGTTCGAGCGTCAGGTCGATCGGGAAGCCATGCGTGTCGTGCAGTGCGAACGCGACGTCGCCGCTGAGCCTCGAGCCGCCCGACGACCGGACCGCGGCGACGGCTGTGTCGAGGATGGTCGCTCCGGCCCGCAGGGTCTGCAAGAACGCCGACTCCTCACCGACCGCGACCTGGCGGATCCGGCCGGCCTGGTCGTTGAGCTCGGGGTACTGCGGGGCCATCTGCACGATCGCGCTGTCGATGAGGTCGCCCATCGTCGGGTCACTCGCGCCGAGTTCGCGCATCTTGCTGATCACGCGGCGCGTGATACGCCGCAGCACGTAGCCCCGGCCCTCGTTGCCGGGGATGACGCCGTCGCCGATGAGGAACGCGCACGTGCGCGCGTGGTCCGCCACGACCCGCAGGGCGACGTCGGCCGACGGCGACGAGCCGTACGACGAGCCCGACAACTGCGCGGCGCGATCGAGGATGCCGCGGGTGGTGTCGATCTCGTAGAGGTTGTCGACCCCCTGGAGGATCGTCGCCATGCGCTCCAGGCCCATGCCGGTGTCGATGTTGCGCGCCGGCAGCGGGCGCCGGATGTCGAAGTCGATCTTCGAGCGCACCGCCGACAGCTCGTCCTGCATGAAGACCAGGTTCCAGACCTCCAGGTAGCGGTCCTCGTCGGCCTCCGGTCCGCCCTCCCGGCCGTGCTCGGGCCCGCGGTCGTAGTAGATCTCCGAGCACGGGCCGCCGGGCCCCGGCACGCCCATCGACCAGTAGTTGTCCTTCGCGCTGCGCCGCTGGATGCGGTCCAGCGGCAGCCCGACGACGCGGTGCCAGATGTCGAGGGCCTCGTCGTCGTCCTGGTAGACCGTCGCCCACAGCCGGGATTCGGGGAAGCCGTAGCCGCCGTCGGCTACCGACCGGGTGAGCAGTTCCCAGGCGAGCGGGATCGCGCCCTCCTTGAAGTAGTCGCCGAACGAGAAGTTGCCGGCCATCTGGAAGAAGGACGCGTGCCGCGCGGTCTTGCCGACCTCCTCGATGTCGAGGGTGCGCACGACCTTCTGCACGCTGGTGGCCCGGGCGTACGGGGCGGGCGCCTCGCCGAGGAAGTACGGCTTGAACGGCACCATGCCGGCGTTGACGAACAGCAACGTCGGGTCGTCCAGCAGCAGCGAGGCCGACGGCACGACCTGATGCTCGCGGTCGGCGAAGAACCGCAGGAAGCGGCTTCGGATCTCGGCGGAGTCCACGGTCACTCTCCTCGTCGGGCCTGGCGCACGACCGCGCCGGCGGCTGATCCCAGGTCGCCGGCCGGCGCGCCGTCGCGGCGGGCGAGCGACGACACGCTCAGCGCCGCGCCGCGCGCCGCGGCGACCGCGGCCGTCGCCGAGTCCCGGGCGTCGTGGACCGTCGCGACGACGCCGTTCTCCCGGGCGTCGGCGAGCGCTCGCTCGACGCGGCGGTAGATCGCGATGCCGCCGACCGCGCCGACCGCGATCCAGACCACCGTGCGCATGGTTCCCAACCCTAACGGGCGTCCTCGGGGCCGCCGGCGCGCAGTTCGGCCAGTCGTTCGGCGACCTGCCGCCAGCGGTCCTCCTGCCCGTGGCCGGTCGGCCGGTAGTACCGCGCGTGCCGAAGGGCCGTCGGCAGGTACTCCTGCGCGGCGACCCCTTCGGGCAGGTCGTGCGGGTACACGTAGGCGGCGCCGTGCCCCAGCGCGGCCGCCCCCGGGTAGTGCGCGTCCCGCAACCACGGCGGCACGACCCCGATCCGACCGGCGCCGACGTCGCCCATCGCCGCGCCGATGGCGAGGACGACCGCGTTGCTCTTCGGCGCGAGCGCGGCGTGGATGACGGCCTGCCCCAGGACGATGCGAGCCTCGGGCATCCCGATCAGCTGGACGGCCTGCGCAGCCGCGACGGCGGTCTGCAGCGCCGTCGGATCGGCCATGCCCACGTCCTCCGCGGCCGCGATCATGATCCGCCGGGCGATGAAACGCGGGTCCTCACCGGCCTCGAGCATCCGGGCCAGGTAGTGCAACGAGGCGTCCACGTCGGAGCCGCGCATCGACTTGATGAACGCGCTGATCACGTCGTAGTGCTGGTCGCCGTCGCGGTCGTAGCGGACCGCGACGTGCTGGATCGCCCGCTCGACGGTGTCGACGTCGATCGCCGATCCGGGGGAGGCCGCACCGGCGGCGGCCTCGAGCGCGGTCAACGCCCGGCGGGCGTCGCCGCCGGCCACCCGGACGATGACGTCGACCGCGGCATCGGTCACCTCGACGGTGCCGGCGAGGCCGCGCTCGTCGTCGATCGCCCGCCGGACGAGGGTGCCGATCGCCTCGTCGCCGAGCGGGTCGAGGGTGACCACGACGCTTCGGGAGATGAGCGGGGAGATGACCGAGAACGACGGGTTCTCCGTCGTCGCCGCGATCAGCGTCAGCCAGCCGTTCTCGACGGCCGGCAGCAGCGCGTCCTGCTGGGTCTTGCTGAACCGGTGGACCTCGTCGATGAACAGCACCGTCCCGGTGCCGCGCATCGACAGGCGATCGCGGGCCGCCTCGACGACGGCGCGGACGTCCTTGACCCCGGCCGTCACCGCCGACAGCTCGGTGAATGCGCGGCCGGACGCCGAGGCGGCGAGCATCGCCAACGTCGTCTTGCCGGTGCCCGGTGGGCCCCACACGATCAACGAGATCGCCGCGGTCCCCGTCGACGGGGTGAGCAGCGCCCGCAACGGCGATCCGGGCGTGAGCGCGCGGTCCTGGCCGACGACGTCCTCGACCGCGCGCGGTCGCATCCGGACCGCGAGCGGCGCCGAGGCCCGGCCGGGGTCCAGCCCGTCGTCGAACAGCGTCATCTCCCGACCTCCGAAACCGCCGACACGACCCAGATGGTTAGTTCCGCGGTCGAAACGCCCGAATTGCTAACCATTCAGGTCGCGTCGGCGGTTTCGGGGGTGACGTCGACGCCGGCCTCGGCGCGCTGGGCGGGGGTGATCGGGGTCGGTGCGCCGGTCAGCGGGTCGTGCCCACCGCCGGTCTTCGGGAACGCGATGACGTCCCGGATCGACGCGGAGCCGGCGAGCAGCATGCACAGCCGGTCCCACCCGAACGCGATCCCACCATGCGGTGGCGGACCGTACGCGAACGCCTCGAGCAGGAAGCCGAACTTCGCCTCCGCCTCCTGCGCCGTCATGCCCAGCAGCGCGAAGACCCGCTGCTGCACCGCGCGCTGGTGGATCCTGATCGAACCCCCGCCGATCTCGTTGCCGTTGCACACGAGGTCGTACGCCCAGGCCAGCGCCGCATCCGGCGCCTCCTCGAACCGGTCGATCCACTCGGCGTTCGGCGACGTGAACGGGTGGTGCACCGCGGTCCAGCCGACCATCCGATCGTCCTCGACGACCTCCTCGAACATGGGCGCGTCGACGATCCACACGAAGGACCACGCCGTCGCGTCGATCAGGTCGAGGCGATGGGCGATCTCCAACCGCGCGGCGCCCAGCAGCGCCCGGGCGTCGGTCGCCCGTCCGGCCGCGAAGAAGACGCAGTCCCCCGGCGCGGCACCGGTGGCCGCGGCCAGCCCGGCCCGCTCGTCGTCGGACAGGTTCTTCGCGACCGGCCCGCCGAGGGTGCCGTCCGCGTCGATCGTGACGTACGCCAACCCGCGCGCGCCGCGCTGCTTCGCCCACTCCTGCCAGGCGTCGAACGCGCGCCGCGGCTGGTCCGCGCCACCGGGCATGACGACGGCTCCGACGTGCGCCGCCTGGAAGACCCGAAAGCCCGTGCCGGCGAAGTAGTCGGTCAGGTCGACGAGGTCGAGTCCGAACCGCAGGTCCGGCTTGTCCGTGCCGAACCGGCGCATGGCCTCGGCGTACGTCATCTGCGGGATCGGGCCCAGGTCGACGCCGAGCACCCCGGCCCAAATCCGCCGGATGATCTCCTCGCCGAGCTCGATGACGTCGGCTTGCTCGACGAACGACATCTCGATGTCCAACTGGGTGAACTCCGGCTGGCGGTCACCCCGGAAGTCCTCGTCGCGATAGCACCGGGCGATCTGGAAGTACCGCTCCAACCCGCCGACCATGAGCAGCTGCTTGAACAGCTGCGGCGACTGCGGGAGGGCGTACCACGATCCGGGCTGCAACCGCGCCGGGACGAGGAAGTCGCGGGCCCCCTCGGGCGTCGACGCGGTCAACGTCGGCGTCTCGACCTCGACGAAGTCCCGTCCGAGCAGCACGTCCCGGGCGATCTGGTTGACGTGCGACCGCATCCGGATCGCCGCCGCCGGACCGGACCGCCGCAGATCCAGGTAGCGGTGCCGCAGGCGCACCTCCTCGCCGACCGTGCCGCGATCGTCGATCGGGAACGGCAGCGGCGCGCACGTCGACAGCACCTCGACCTGATCGGCCATGATCTCGACGTCCCCGGTCGGCAGGTCGGCGTTCTCGTTGCCGGCCGGACGCCGGCCCACGGTCCCGACGACCTTGACGCAGAACTCGTCGCGCAGCGGGTGCGCGATCTCGGCGTCGTGCACGACGACCTGCACCACGCCGCTGGCGTCGCGCAGGTCCACGAACGCCACCCCGCCATGGTCGCGGCGACGGGCGATCCAACCGGCGAGCGTGACGACGGTGCCGGCGTCGGCCGGCCGCAGCGCCCCTGCGTCATGCGTGCGGATCACTGCTCGTCCTTCCGTCCGGTCCTCGCGACCACCTGGTCGGCGAGGTCGTCCCAGGCCACGGCGGTCTGCTCGCCGGTGGCCATGTCCTTCACCTGCCCGACGCCGGACTCGACGTCGTCGTCCCCCACGACGACCACGAGCGGCGCCCCGCTGCGATCGGCCATCTTCATCGCGCCCTTGAGCCCTCGGTCGCCGTAGGCGACGTCGACCCGCACGCCGCGCGCGCGCAACGTCGCGGCCAGCGTGACGAGGCGCTCCTTGTTCTGGGCGCCGACCGGCACGCAGAACACGTCGACCGCCGGGCCGGACCCCGGGGTCAGGCCCTCCGCACGGCAGGCGAGCAGCGTCCGGTCGGTGCCCAGGCCGAAGCCGATGCCGCCGAGCTCGGCACCGCCGAGCCGGGCCATCAGCCCGTCGTAGCGGCCGCCGCCACCGATGCCCGACTGGGCGCCGAGCAGCGGGTGGTCGAACTCGAAGGTCGTGCGCGTGTAGTAGTCCAGCCCGCGCACCAGGCGCGGCGCCTCGATCCACGAGACCCCCTGCGCGCGCAGGAAGGTCCGCACCTGGTCGTAGTGCTCGCGGCAGTCGTCGCACAGGTGGTCGACCATCAGCGGCGCGTCCGCCGTCTGCCGTTGCACCGCGGATCGCTTGTCGTCCAGGACGCGCAGCGGGTTGAGCCCCGCGCGCTCGCGGGTCGCCTCGTCGAGGTCCAGCCGCGCCAAGAACGCCTGCAGCAGTTCGCGGTAGGCCGGGCGGCAGGTCGCGCAGCCCAGCGAGGTGAGCAGCAGGCGGTACTGCGTCAACCCCAGGCCCCGGAACGCCTCGTCGCCGATCGCGATGACCTCGGCGTCCAGCGCCGGGTCGTCGACGCCGATCGCCTCGACGCCGACCTGCTGCAGCTGGCGGTACCGGCCCAGTTGCGGACGCTCGGCCCGGAAGAACGGCCCGGCGTACCACAGCTTCACCGGCAGCGCCCCCCGGTCGAGGTGGTGCTCGACGACCAGCCGCATGACCCCGGCGGTGCCCTCCGGGCGCAGCGCGAGCGAGCGGCCGCCACGGTCCTCGAAGACGTACATCTCCTTGCTGACGACGTCGGTCGACTCCCCCACCCCGCGCACGAACAGCGCGGTCTCCTCGAAGACCGGCAGTTCGACGTACCCGTAGCCGGCGTGCCGCGCCGGGCCGCCGAGGCCGTCGCGCACTGCGAGGAACGCGGCCGACTCCGGCGCGAAGTACTCCGGCACCCCCTTGGGGGCGCTGAACATCGCCACGTCACATGCCCTTCGGGTTGCGCGCGACCTCGCCCGCGCCCGCGGCCTGGCGCAGGAAGGGGTTGCTCGCGCGCTCGGCGCCGATCGTGGTCTGCGGACCGTGGCCGGGGAGCACCACGAGATCGTCGCGGGCCGGGAGGATCACCCGGCGCAGCGACTCGATCATCGCCGCGTGGTCGCCGCCGGGCAGATCCGTGCGCCCGATCGACCCGGCGAACAGGACGTCGCCGCTGAACAGGACCTCGGCCGACTCGAAGACGACCGACCCCTCGGTGTGCCCCGGGGCGTGGGTGACCACCAGCGGGATCCCGGCGAGGTCGAGTCGCTCCCGGTCCGACAGCAGGCGCACGTCCGACGGCTCGGTGAGCTCCAGGGAGTTCTTCGTCATCGCCAGCAACTTCTCGCGCGCCATCATCACGCTGGAGCCGGCGATGTCCGCCAGTCGGTAGCGGTCGTCGGCGTGGATGAGCGCGGGGATCTCGAACTGCGTCGTCAGCGGCGCGACGGACCACACGTGGTCGATGTGGCCATGGGTCAGCAGGACCGCCGCCGGGAGCAGTCGATGCTCGCGGACCAGTTCGTTCACCCCGTCGATCGAGTCCTGCCCCGGATCGACGATCAGGCACGGCTCGCCCGGCCCGGTCGCCAGGACGTAGCAGTTGGTCGCCCACGCGCCCGCGGCGAATCCGGCGATGAGCACTGCGGACCTTCCGATCGGTGATGCCCAGAACCCGGCTCGGTGACGGCAGCCGGATGCCTGGGCGGAGGACGCCAGCCTATCGACCGCGTGCGTACACTCAGGCGCCGCTCCTGCGTCGAAAGGACCTCCGTGGCCGCCTCCAAGCGCCAGCGCCGCCTCGCCCGCGCCAAGTACGAGCGCCAGTCCGCCCGCCGAGCGCAGTCCGCCGACCGGCGCGCGCGCCGGCAACGGATCATCGCCGTGGTCGTCGTCGCCGCGCTGGTCGTCGGGTCGGTCGGCTGGGTCGTGTACTCGGCGACCTCGGGCGGGACGACGGACACCGCGGCGGGCGCGCAGTCGCCGGACCTGACCACCGAACTCCTCCCGACGGCCGACGGGGCGAGCGCGCCCGCGGCGAGTGCCCCCGCCGACGCCGCGGCGCGCCTGGCCGCGGCCGGCCTGGACTGCCGCGCCGCGGGAACGCCGCGGCCGGACAACGTCACCTACGGCTCGGCGCCGGCGCCGGACGCCACGAGCGCGGCCGCGAAGGCCATCACGCTCGTGACGAACTGCGGGGACATCGTCATCGCCGTGGATCCGGCCGCGCCGGCGACCGTCGCCAGCGAGGTCCGGCTGGCCACCGACGGCTTCTACGCCAACACCGCCTGCCACCGGCTGACGACCGAGGGGATCTTCGTGCTGCAGTGCGGGGACCCCGCCGGGAAGGGCTCGGGCGGGCCGGGCTACACCGTGCCGGACGAGAACCTGCCGACCGCCGGGGCCGACGGCACCGCGGTGTACCCGGCGGGGACGGTGGCGATGGCCAACGCCGGCCCGGGGACGAGCGGGTCGCAGTTCTTCGTCGTCTACGACGACTCGCCGCTCCCGCCGAACTACACCGTGTGGGGCACGGTCACGACCGGCCTGGACCTCGTTCGCCAGATCGCCGCGGCGGGCACACTCGACGGCGGACCCGACGGGGCGCCACTGCAGCCGGTCTTCATCGAGTCCGCGAGCGTCCAGCCCGCGTAGCCGAGGCGGCCGACGAAAGACGCCGACCGCCACGAATTCGGCCCTGCCGGTCACCTAGGGTGTCCCCAGTCGTCCGTCGTCGGCAGCCGCC
>CAYMNG010000104.1:0-8413 GCA_964391765.1 uncultured Bifidobacteriaceae bacterium
TCCAGGGGACGATCAAGTCGGCCGTAGCGTTCGGCGGACTGCTCAGCCGCGGCGTCGGCGACACGATCCGGGTCTCCTTGTCCGCGCCGCCGGTGGAGGAGGTCAAGGTGGGCATCGCCATCCTCGAGTCGCTGAACCTGCGTCAGCGCGGTCTGGAGATCGTCTCGTGCCCGTCGTGCGGGCGGGCGCAGGTCGACGTCTACACCCTCGCCGAGCAGGTGACCGCGGGGCTGGCCGGCCTGACGGTGCCCTTGCGCGTGGCGGTGATGGGGTGCGTCGTCAACGGCCCCGGCGCGGCGCGCGTAGCCGATCTCGGCGTGGCGTCCGGCAGCGGCAAGGGCCAGATCGTCGGCCAGGGCGAGGTCATCAAGACGGTGCCGGAGAGCCAGATCGTCGAGACGCTCATCGAGGAGGCGTTGAAGATCGCCGCGGAGTTGGGCGCCGATGTCGGTACGGTGGGCGCACCGACGGTGACGACGAGCTGATCGGGAGGGCCATGAGCATCGCCCCGACGGTGGGCGTCGTCCGGTCGACGACCGGGCGCGACCTGGGCGACGTCGAGCAGTTGCTGGCGGCCGACCCGATCGCGCACTGCTTCGTCTCCTCGCGGGTGCGTGCCGGCGGCGTCGACCCCTGGCGCATCGGCGGGGACCTGCTGGGCTACGACGAGGGCGGGCGGCTCAGGTCGTTGGTCTACCTGGGGGCGAACCTGATCCCGGTCGCCACGTCGCCGACGAGCCGCGTGGCGTTCGCGACGCGCCTGGCGGCGATGCCGCGACGGTGCTCGTCGCTCGTCGGCCCGGCCGAGGAGGTCCTCGACCTGTGGCGGCTGCTCGAGCCGAGTTGGGGACCGGCGCGCGAGATCCGGTCCGACCAGCGGCTCCTGGTGATCGACCACGCCCCCGTCGTCGCACCCGATCCGCTCGTCCGCCGGGCCACCGCGGCGGACCTCGACCTGCTCGTGCCGGCCTGCGTCGCGATGTTCACGGCGGAGGTCGGGGTGTCACCGCTGGCCGACGGCATGGGCGCGGCGTACCGCGCGCGGGTCGGCGAACTCGTCCGCGAGGGCCGGTCGTTCGTCCGCATCGAGGACGGGGTCGTGGTGTTCAAGGCCGAGATCGGGGCGGCGACCCCGCAGGCCTGCCAGGTGCAGGGGGTGTGGGTCGATCCGAGTCGGCGCGGGCGAGGGTTGTCGGAGACCGGGATGGCCGCGGTCGTGGACGTCGCGCGCCGACAGGTCTCGCCCACGGTGTCGCTGTACGTCAACTCGTACAACGTCGCGGCCCGGCGGTCCTACCGGTCGGTGGGGTTCCGCGCGCACTCGACCTTCGCGACGGTCCTGCTGTAGGCGACTGGTTCGGTGGCGAATCGCCGGGCCGGCGCCGATGCGACCGGAGTCGGTCTGGGCCTCGGCCGGACCGAAATGCACCCGTTAGGGTTGCGGCCGTGACCGTGCGCCTGTCGACCCTGTTCCTGCGGACACTGCGCGAGGACCCGGCCGACGCCGAGGTGGCCAGCCACCGTCTCCTCGTCCGGGCCGGGTACGTGCGGCGCGTCGCGCCGGGGGTGTTCACCTGGCTGCCGCTGGGTTACCGCGTCCTGCGCAACGTCGAGCGGATCGTGCGCGCGGAGATGGACCGCGCCGGCTTCCAGGAGGTGCACTTCCCGGCGCTGCTGCCGCGCGAGCCCTACGAGTCGACGAACCGGTGGACGGAGTACGGCCCGACGCTGTTCCGGCTGCAGGACCGCAAGGGCGCCGACTACCTGCTGGGCCCCACGCACGAGGAGATGTTCACCCTGCTGGTCAAGGGCGAGTACTCCTCGTACAAGGACCTGCCGGTCTCGCTGTACCAGATCCAGGTCAAGTACCGCGACGAGGCCCGCCCGCGAGCGGGCATCCTGCGTGGCCGGGAGTTCGTCATGAAGGACTCGTACTCCTTCGACGTCGACGACGCCGGGTTGGCGGCGTCCTACCAGGCGCACCGGGACGCCTACGTCGCGACGTTCGAGCGGCTCGGACTGCGGTTCGTGATCGTCTCGGCGACGTCGGGGGCGATGGGCGGCTCGGCGAGCGAGGAGTTCCTCGCGCCCACCGACGCCGGCGAGGACTCCTTCGTCCGGTGTCCGGCGTGCGGGTTCGCGGCGAACGTCGAGGCGATGGCGACGGTCGTGCCGCCGGCGGTGGCCTCGGCGGACCCGCCCGCGCCGGCCGCGCACGTCGAGTCCACCGCGGACACGCCGACGATCGACACGCTGGTCGACCTGTCGAACGCCCGCGCCGACCTCGCCCGCGCGGACCGGGCATGGACGGCCGGCGACACGCTGAAGAACATCGTCGTCGCGGTGACGGCGCCGGACGGGACGACCACGGCCCTGGCGATCGGCCTTCCGGGCGATCGCGAGATCGACCTCAAGCGGCTCGAGGCCGCGCTCGCGCCGTCGACCGCGCGCCCGTTCGAGGAGGCGGACTTCGCGCGGCATCCGGCGCTGGTGAAGGGATACATCGGCCCCGGCTCGCTCGGTACCGGATCGGTATCGGGGATCCGGTACCTCGTCGACCCCCGGATCGTCGCGGGCACGCGTTGGGTCACGGGGGCCGATCGGGCCGGCCACCACGTGTACGACCTCGTCGCCGGTCGGGACTTCACCGCCGACGGCGTGATCGACGTCGCCGACGTCCGGGCCGGGGATCCGTGCCCCCGGTGCGGCGACGGACTGGAGCTGGCCCGCGGCATCGAGATCGGTCACATCTTCCAGCTCGGCCGCAAGTACGCCGAGGCGCTCGGCCTTCGCGTCCTGGACGAGAACGGCGAACTGGTCACCGTCACGATGGGTTCTTACGGCATCGGAGTCTCGCGCGCGGTCGCCGCGATCGCCGAGCAGTGCCACGACGACAAGGGGTTGGTCTGGCCGCGCGAGGTGGCGCCCGCGGACGTGCACCTCATCGCGACGGGCAAGTCCGACGAACCCTTCGCCGTCGCCGAGCGGATCGCGGCCGACCTGACCGCCGCCGGGGTGCGGGTGCTGTTCGACGATCGACGCGGGGTGTCACCCGGGGTGAAGTTCAACGACTCCGAGCTGCTCGGGGTACCGACCATCGTCGTGGTGGGCAAGCGGTTGGCGGACGGGATGATCGAGATCAAGGACCGGCGTACGGGTGATCGGGAGGACGTCGCCGTGGACGACGCGGTCGACCGGTTGCGCGAGGTGGTCGGCGCCTGACATGGGGGTCCGGGCCGTCGTGTTCGACTGGGGTGGCACGTTGACGCCCTGGCACGACATCGACCTGTACGCCCAGTGGTACGCGTACGCGGTCGAGTACGACCCGGCGAACGCCGCGACGTTGGCGCAGCGACTGCGCGCCAACGAGAGTGCCCGATGGACCCGGCAGCGTGACTCGGCCGGCGCCCTCGCCGCGGGCGCCTTGGACCAGCTGTTCCTCGACGAGGGGATCGACGTCAACGGCGCACGGCATCTGAGTGCGCTGGGCGCCTACCTGGACTTCTGGGCACCGCACACGAAGGCGGCGCCCGATGCGCGGGGGACGCTGAAGGCGTTGCGGGCCGCGGGCTTTCGCGTAGGCGTCCTGAGCAACACGATGTGGCCGCGGGTCCATCACGAGGAGGTCTTCGCCCGCGACGACCTCGACGACCTCATCGACGCCGCCGTGTACACCAGCGAGTTGTCCGTCGCCAAGCCGCACGCGGACGCCTTCGCACTCGTGCTCGACCGACTCGGGGTTTCCGCGGCCGAGGCGGTGTTCGTCGGCGACCGGTTGTGGGACGACATCGTCGGCGCTCAGCAGGTGGGTATGCGCGCGATCTGGATCCCGCACTCGGCCGCGTCGGCGCAGTACGTGCCGGTGAACCTCGGTGAGGTCGCGCCCGACGCCGTGGCTCACCGACTGCTCGAGATCGTCGGCCTCGTCACGGAGTGGGCGTAGGCCGTCGCCGTCCTCAGGTGGGGAACGCCTGCGACGGCGCGCCCCAAGTGACCGCCCGCGTCGCGTACTCGGCCGCGGTCCGGGCCGCCCAGCGCCGCAGCGGACCGCTCGTGGCCGCGGCGGCGTCGGCGTAGACGGCGACGAGGGCGTTGTCCACGGCGGCCAGTGCCGCCCGCGCGCCGCCGGGTCGACGTACCCCGGCCGGCAGTACGTACGCCGCCGCCGCGGTCGGCACGGGGGAGCCGGCGGCCGCGAGCACCGCGGCGGCCTTCGACCGGTGCGCGCGGTGGGCGTCCAGGCCGGTCAGCGCCTGCCGCCGGGCGCCGGCCGGGACGTGCGCGCCGGCGACCTCGTAGGCGTAGATCGCCGCGTCCTCGCCGCGGACGACGGCGGCCAGTGCCTCCTGTTCGGTCATCGGGTCCGGGCGCCGGTCAGTTCGGGCACGTGGCTCGCCTCGGACGCCGCGACGAGCGCGAGCAACGAGGCGAGGTCCGGATCGCGGGCGTCGACGCAGGCCGCGATCCGGGCCCGCGCGGCGGCGCGTTCGGCGTCGGCGAGGTCGGCCAGCGCCCGGTCCAGGTTCGTCGGCACGGTCGAGGGCGTGGCTGCATCGGCGTCCGCGCCGCCGAGGGCGTCGCGATGCGCGGCGTGGTGGTCGCGGATCGCCGTGAGCACCGCGGCAGCACCCGGGAAGGCGGCGATGACCGCGTCGTAGCGCGCGACCAGTGCCGCCTCGTCCGCAGCCTGGACCGCCGGGTCGGTGTCGGCGTCGGACCCGGCGGCGGGCGCGGTGTCGGGCGCGGTGCTCGTCGAGGTCGGTGTCGACGGATCGACCGATGACCGTGAACAGGCCGCCACCGCGACGGCCGGGAGCGCCAGGCCGAGCGCGACGAGGCCGGTTCGGCGGGTCACGACGACAGGACGCGGCGGCACGGGCCAACCATGCCACGGCGGATCGACGGGTGTCGGCCGCGCGCGGATGTGCCAGGCGCGAAGTGACTGGGTACAGTGCAGGGACCGCGGCCAGCGGGCGAGCACGACACCGCACGACACCGCACGACCACGACCGCACGACCACAACCGCACGACCACAACCGGATCAGGAGGCGGCGATGTCGGTCCCCGCAGAGCAGATCGCCGCGGCGCTCGCCGCCCCGTTGGCCGCCCTGGGCGTGGACGTCGAGTCCGTGGATGTCGACCGGGCCGGGCGTCGGCACGTCGTTCGCATAGTCGTCGACCGCGACGGCGGCGTCGACCTCGACACGGTCGCCGAGGTCAGTCGCGCGGCGTCGGCGGTCCTGGACGCCGAGCCGGTCGACGCGGTGCTGCCGGGTCCGTTCGTCCTGGAGGTCAGTTCGCCGGGGGTCGACCGACCGCTCACCCTCCCGCGGCACTGGCGGCGGGCACGGGGCCGGCTGGTGACCGTCGAGTTGACGGACGGGTCGAGCCGCACCGGACGCATCGTCGGTTCGGACGAGGACGGCGCGCGGATCGACGTCGACTCCGGGGAGCGCGCGATCGCGTTCGCCGATGTGCGCCGGGCCGTGGTGCAGGTGGAGTTCGCCCGGCCTGACGCCGACGCCGACGCCGACTCTGATGCCGAGTCCGACGCCGACCAGGAGGCATAGCCATGGATATCGACGTCAGCGCACTGAAGGCGCTGGTTCGCGAGAAGGACCTGTCCTTGGACCTCGTCGTCGAGACGATCGAGCAGGCCCTGTTGGTCGCCTACCACCGCACCGAGGGCGCGCTCGACCGCGCGCGCGTCGTGCTGGACCGCAAATCGGGGCACGTCACCGTCTGGGCGACGCCGATGGCGGAGGACGGCACCGCCGGACCGGAGTTCGACGACACCCCGGACGGCTTCGGCCGGATCGCGGCCACGACCGCGAAGCAGGTCCTCCTGGCGCGACTGCGTGAGGCCGAGGGCGACGTCACCATGAACGAGTTCGCCGGCCGCGAGGGCGACCTGGTGTCCGGTGTCGTGCAGCAGTCCACGAATCCGCGGATGGTGCGCGTCGACATCGGCAAGGTCGAGGCGAACCTGCCGCCGGAGGAGCAGGCGCCCGGTGAGGTGTACCCGCACGGCGCCCGGGTCAAGTGCATCGTGACGTCGGTGCGCCGGGGCTTCAAGGGGCCCCAGGTGACCGTTTCGCGCACCCACCCCGCCCTGGTCAAGCAGCTGTTCGCCCTCGAGGTGCCCGAGGTGGCCGACGGGTCGGTGCAGATCACCGCCGTCGCGCGGGAGGCCGGTCATCGCACGAAGATCGCGGTCGTCTCGCGCGTCGCGGGGGTCAACGCCAAGGGTGCGTGCATCGGCCCGATGGGCCAGCGGGTCCGCCAGGTCATGGCCGAACTGAACGGGGAGAAGATCGACATCGTCGACAGCAGCGAGGATCCGGCGGAGATGATCGCGCACGCGTTGTCGCCGGCGAAGGTGACCGCGGTGCAGATCGTCGATGCGGCGACGAAGTCCGCGCGCGTCGTCGTGCCGGACTACCAGCTCTCGCTGGCCATCGGACGAGAGGGTCAGAACGCGCGGCTGGCGGCGAAGCTGACCGGCTGGCGGATCGACATCCGGTCCGACGCCGCGCCGGCGCCGGCGGGCGAGAACGGGTGAGCGACGGGGTACACTCTGCCGCGACGAAGTCGTCGCGGCCGACGATCGTGCGCATGTGCGTCGGATGCCGTGGGCGCGCTGCCGTCACCGACCTGATTCGGGTCGTCGCGATCGCCGGGGCCGTCGTCCCGGACCCCGATCGTCGACTGCCAGGTCGAGGCGCGAGCCTTCACCCGAACCTGCAGTGCCTGGACCGCGCGGAGCGGATGCGGGCCCTGCCGCGGGCTCTTCGCCAGCCCGGGCCGCTGGACGCGACCGGGCTGCGGGAGTACGTGACCGATGGCGAATTGCGCCGGTGACCGTCACCGGCCCGACCGAGCGGGAGTTCGAGGATGAACACCCTATGAGCGCGCGAGCATGAAGATGCATCGCTTGCACTGACGGTCCGGCGCACCCTGCCCGGACCAAGACAGGAGAGACGTGTCGAAGGTTCGGGTCCATGAGCTCGCCAAGGAGCTCGGGGTAACCAGCAAGGACGTGCTCGCCAAGTTGGGCGAGCTCGGGGAGTTCGTGAAGTCCGCATCATCCACGGTGGAGCCGCCGGTCGCCCGTCGGCTGCGCGAGGCGATGCCGGCGACGTCCGGCCCGGCCCCGGCGGCGAAGAAGGCCTCGGCGAAGTCGACGGCGGCGAGCGCGCAGCCGACGGCGGCGCAACCGGCCGTGACGCCGGTGGTCCCGGCAGTCGCGCCGCCCACCGCGCCGCCCACCGCGCCGACCGCCGCGCCGACCGCCGCGCCGACCGCCGCGCCGAGTGCGGCGCCGAGCGTCGCGCCCGCACCCAAGCCAGCACCCGGTCCGACCCCGGTGCCGCGCCCGGCCGCGGCAGCGGACCCGGCCGCGCCGCCGGCTCCCGGACCGCGCCCGGCCGGCCCGCGGCCGGGGAACAACCCGTACGGCACCGGGACCGGGATGGGCCGCGCCCCGCGGCCGGGGAACAACCCGTACGGCACCGGGACCGGGATGGGCCGGCCGCTGCCGTCGGTTCCCGGTGCGCCACGTCCGAATCCGGGCACGATGCCGCCTCGCCCGATGCGTCCGGCACAGCCCCGACCCGGTGGTCCCGGCCGTGGCCCGGGCGGTCCCGGCGGCCCCGGCGGCGCCCGTCCGGGGTTCGGGCAGCGGCCGGGCGGTCCCGGCGGCGGCTTCGGCCAACGGCCCGGCGGTCCCGGCGCCGGCCAACGGCCCGGTGGCCCCGGAGCCGGCGGCCCGGGTGGTCCCGGCGGTGGATTCCCCGGTCGTCCGGGCGGACCCGGTCGCGGGCAGGCGGCCGGCGCCTTCGGTCGCCCGGGCGGGCGACCCTCGCGCGGTCGCAAGTCC
Source organism: uncultured Bifidobacteriaceae bacterium (assembly GCA_964391765.1). GTDB lineage: Bacteria > Actinomycetota > Actinomycetes > S36-B12 > S36-B12 > UBA10649. Next base: position 7,881 of record CAYMNG010000104.1, read on the forward strand.
AAGCGGGCCAAGCGCCAGGAGTTCGACAACATGCAGGCGCCGATCATGGACGGCGTCCGGATCAAGCGGGGCAACGGCGAGGTCGTGCGGCTGCCGCGCGGGGCGAGCCTGACCGACTTCGCCGAGCGGATCGACGCGATGCCCGCCGACCTGGTCAAGGTGCTCATCGGTCTGGGCGAGATGGTCACCGCGACGCAGTCGATCGACGACGACACGTTGCGCCTGCTGGGCGGCGAGCTCAACTACGACGTCCAGGTCGTCTCCCCGGAGGACGAGGACCGCGAACTGCTCGAGCAGTACGACCTGGAGTTCGGCGGCGAGGTGGGCGAGGAGTCCGACCTCGAGGTCCGGCCGCCGGTCGTGACCGTCATGGGTCACGTCGACCACGGCAAGACGAAGCTGCTCGACGCCATCCGCTCGACGAACGTCGTCAGCGCCGAGGCCGGGGGGATCACCCAGCACATCGGGGCCTACCAGGTGACCGCGCAGTCGACGGGCGGCGAGCGCCCGGTGACCTTCATCGACACCCCCGG
>CAYMNG010000105.1:0-8396 GCA_964391765.1 uncultured Bifidobacteriaceae bacterium
GCCGGTCGGGTTCACCAGCAGCCGGTAGTCGCGCGAGTCCAGGTCGATCAGGTCCAGGACCGGATCGACGACGTGCCGCTTGACGTCCGGGGCGAGCATGCCGTCCAACGACACGTCGCGGGCGTGCTGGCTGGAGATCACGACGGTGTCGATCCGCACGGGCCGGTCGTTCTCGTCGTAGGCGATCGTCACCTGCGTCTTGCCGTCCGGGCGCAGGTACGGCACGGTGCCGTCCTTGCGCACCTCGGTGAGGCGCTCGGCGAGGCGGTGCGCGATGTGCACCGGCAGCGGCATCAACTCGGGGGTGTCGTCGCAGGCGTAGCCGAACATCAGGCCCTGGTCGCCGGCACCCTGGCGGTCCAGCGGGTCGGCGCTGCCCTCGGTCCGCTCCTCGAGCGCGTCGTCCACGCCCTGGGCGATATCCGGGGACTGCTTGCCGATGGAGACGCTGATCCCGCAGGACTCGCCGTCGAACCCCTTGACCGACGAGTCGTATCCGATCCCCAGGACGGTCTGCCGCACGAGGTCCATGACGTCGGCGAAGCCGGTCGTCGTCACCTCGCCGGCGACGTGGACCTGGCCGGTGGTCAGCATCGTCTCGACCGCGACCCGGCTGCGCGGATCCTGACGCAGGAGATCGTCGAGGATCGCGTCGCTGATCTGGTCGGCCATCTTGTCCGGGTGGCCCTCGGTGACGGATTCTGAGGTGAACAGGCGATGCGACACGTGCGCGTCCTTCCGGGTGTTCCTCAGCGCTAGGTGACCCGCGCTTGCCCCGACCGTCGGGGCCTGGTCCTCACCCGGAGCACCCCACCGCGGTGGAGGGTTGCCGACCAGCGAGCCGGGGCTTGTCACTGGCACTCATGACCGGGCAGAACCCTACCCGATCGGCGGCAGGAGGCCGGCGACCTGATCCCAGATCGCGTCGGCGATCGTGGCCTTGTCGGCCGGCGGCACGGCGACCAGCGAGCCGTCCGCGTGCACGATGACAACCTCGTTGTCCGGCTGCCCGAACACCTTCCCGTCGGAGACGTCGTTGACCACGAGCAGGTCGCAGCCCTTCCGGGCCAACTTGGCCCGACCCAGGTCCAGGACGCTCGCGTCGGCCGAACCGGTCTCGGCGGCGAACCCGACGAGCACCGGTCGCTGCGGACTCGCCGACGCCGCGCGGGCCGCGACCAACTCGGCGAGGACGTCGGGATTGGCCGTCAGCGGCAGGAGGACCTCGCCGACACCCTCCCGCTTGATCTTGTGCGCCCCGACCGCCGCGGGCCGGAAGTCGGCCACCGCCGCGGCCATGACGACGGCGTCGGCGTCACCCGCGGCCGCGTGCACCGCCTGCCGCAGGTCCTCGGCGCTGTCGACCGGCACGACCCTCGCCCCGGCCGGCGCGGCCACCTGTAGGTGCGCGGCGACCAGGGTCACCCGCGCGCCGCGCGCCAACGCCGTGCGCGCGAGTTCGACCCCCTGCCGGCCGCTGCTGCGGTTCCCCAGGAACCGCACCGGATCCCACGCCTCCTGCGTGCCGCCGGCACTGACGACGACGTGTCGACCGGCGAGGTCCGCGCCGGCCGATCCGCGCCGCAGCACCGCCCACGCGGCGGCGACGATCTCGGCCGGGTCCGGCAGGCGCCCCGGTCCGCTGTCGGCACCGGTCAACCGGCCGTCGGCCGGATCGAGGACGAGCGCACCGCGCTGGCGGAGGACCCCGACGTTGTGCATCGCCGGCGCGAAGAGGACCGGGCAACCGGCGGTGAGCAGGACGTTCGTCAGCAGGTCGTCGGCGAGGCCGGCCACCGCACGGGCGAGGATGTCCGCGGTGGCCGGGACCACGAGGACGAGATCGGCCTGCCGGCCCAGGCGGACGTGCGGCACCTCGTGCGCGTCCGCCCACAGGTCGACCGGGACCGGCCTGCCCGACAGGGCCGCCCACGTCGGCTCCGCGACGAAGCGCAGCGCGGCCGCCGTCGGCACGACCGTGACGTCGCAGCCGGACTCGGTCAGCCCGCGCAGGACCTCGACCGCCTTGTAGGCGGCGATGCCGCCGGCGACGCCGAGCACGACCCGCGGCGCCATGGCGGAACCCGACTCAGGCGTCGGCGTCGGGCAGATCCGCCGCCCCGGAGTCCCCCGCACCACCGAGGAGGTCGAGGTCGACGGTGTCGTCGGCCGGCGTGACGGGCGCGGCGTCCTCGCCCTCGGCGATCGGCTCACTGGTCAACAGCCCCGCGTCGATCTCGCGCAGCGCGATGCTCAACGGCTTCTCCTGCAGGTGCGTCTCCACCAACGGGCCGACGTACTCCAGCAGTCCCTCGCCCAGTTGGCTGTAGTACGCGTTGATCTGCCGCGCCCGCTTGGCGGCGTAGATCACCAGCGAGTACTGCGACTCCGTCCGCTCCAACAGCGCGTCGAGCGACGGGTGGGTGATGCCCTCGGGGCGGGTGGCAGTGCTCACGTCGAAGCCTCACTTCGGGGGTCGGCCGGCGGTACCGCCGGCACGTTCGCGCGCGGGACGCGGGTCGGATCGGCCACCCATGCTAGCAAGGAGCGAGCGCACTCCTGGACATCGGCGTTCACCAGGACGGTGTCGAACTCCGACGCCGCGGCGAGCTCGGACCGCGCGACGGCGAGCCGCCGCTCGACCGTCGCCGGGTCCTCGGTGCCGCGGCCGCGCAACCGCGCGGTCAGCACGTCCCACGAGGGCGGGGCGAGGAACACCAGGCGGGCGTCCGGCACGGCCCGGCGCACCTGCCGCGCGCCCTGCAGCTCGATCTCCAGCAGCACCGGCCGGCCGGCGCGCCGGTGGGCCTCGACGGGCGCGCGCGGCGTGCCGTAGCGGTTCCCCGCGAACTGCGCCCACTCCAGCAGCCCGCCGCCGGCGACGAGGTCGTCGAACCCGGCGGCGGAGACGAAGAAGTACGACTCGCCCTCGACCTCTCCGGGTCTGGGGGGGCGGGTCGTCGCGCTGACCGACAGCCAGGCGGACGGGTCCAGGTCGAGCGCCGCGCGCACGACGGTGCTCTTGCCGACCCCGGACGGGCCCGAGACGACGACCAGCGGGGCGGTCACGAGTACCCCGCCACCGCCGCGCGCAGCGCCGCCCGCTGGTGCACGCCCAGACCCTGGACGCGCCGGTTCGGGGCGATCCGGGCCGCCTGCATGATCCGCGCCGTCCGGGCCGGACCCAGGCCGCGGACGCAGCCCAGCAGCCAGGAGACCGGGACCATCGCCCACTCCGGCCGGTCCGCCGCGGCGTCGAGTACCTGCGCGACGGTGATCTCGCCGGCCCGCACCGCGCGGCGCAGACGGGCGCGCTCCTGGCGCGCGGCCACCGCCGCCGCGAGCGCCGCGGCCCGCTGCTCGTCGGTGCGCCGGGGCACGATCGGCCCGGTCATCGCGTGGTGCCGCGGTCGACCGCTCGACCGGGGGTCGGCGCGGCGACCTGCGCCGCGACCGGCGCGGCGACCTGCGCGGCGATCTGCGCGGCGGCCGCGCGCGGGTCCGGTGCGCCGGTGATCGGCCGGCCGATGACGAGCAGGTCCGCGCCGTCGGCGATCGCCTGGGCCGGCGTCGCGACGCGCCGCTGGTCGTCGGCGCCCGAACCGGCCGGCCGCACACCGGGCGTGATCAGCGTCACGTCCGCGGGGACCGCCGCACGCACCGCGGCGACCTCCTGCGGGGAGCAGACGATCGCCCGGGCGCCGGCGTCGACCGCGAGCACCGCCAACCGGACGACGGCGGCCCGGGGCGGGCCGGCCAGACCGATCTGCTCGAGGGTCTCTGCGGCCAAGGACGTGAGCACCGTGACCGCCGTGATCCGCGTCGTCGGCAGTGCCTGCGCCGCGGCGGCGATCATGTCCGGCCCGCCGGCGGCATGGACCGTCAGGTACGCCGGCGCGAGCGGCCGCACGGCATGGCAGGCGCCGCGGACCGTGGCCGGGATGTCGTGCAGCTTCAGGTCCAAGAACACCTCGACGTCGACGCCGGCGGTGTCGAACGCCGCCGCGCGGGCGGTGTGGACCGCCTGGGCGCCGTCGCGGCAGAAGACCTCCAGGCCGACCTTGACGGTGGACACGACGTCGGCGACGGCGGCGGTCCAGGCCGCCACGGTCGGCAGGTCCGGCGCGTCGAGCGCGACCGCGATCGGTGCGCGCGGACGGCCCGAGGCCTCACTCGGCGATGAAGTCGAACCCATCGTCCTCCCCCGTCTGGTCCGGTGGTCGGTGGGCGAACGAGACCGCCGACCGGAAGTCGGGGAAGCCCCGTTCCACCAGGGCGCGCTGCAACTGCGCGTGGATGCGGGCCGGCGCGGACGGGTCGTGGAACACCACCGTCCCGACGGACACCGCGTTCGCCCCGGCGAGGACGAACTCCAGCGCGTCCAGTCCGCTGCGGATCCCCCCCATCCCGAGGATCGGCAGGTCGGGGAAGGCCTGCCGGATCTGCCACACGCACCGCACGGCGACCGGCCGGATCGCCGGTCCGGACAGCCCGCCGGTGACGCCGGCCAGGTGCGGGCGCATCGTGTCGGTGTCGATCACCATGCCCAGCAGCGTGTTGATGACCGATACGCCGGTCGCGCCCGCCCGGACGACCGCCTGCGCGATGGCGACGATGTCGGTGACGTCCGGCGACAGCTTCGCCAGGATCGGCATCCGCGGATCGCTGTGCCGCTTGACGGCCTGGATCACGTTCGCCGCCGCCGTCGGGTCGCACGCGAAGACCTGGCCCCGGCTCTCGACGTTCGGGCAGGAGATGTTCACCTCGATCGCGCTGATCCCCGGCGTGATGCGCAGGCGGGCCGCGAGCTTGCCGTACTCGTCGACGGTGCCCCCGGCGATCGAGACGATCGTGCGCGCGCCGCGCTCGACGAGCCAGGCCAGGTCGTTGGCGATGAACCGGTCGATCCCCGGCCCCTGCAGGCCGATGGAGTTCAGCATGCCGCTGGGCGTCTCGGCCATTCGCGGGGTCGGCCGGCCCGAGCGCGGACTGAGCATGACGCTCTTGGTGACCACGGCCCCCAGGGCCGCGACGTCGACGAACTGGTCGAGCTCCCGCCCGGCGGCCGCGCAGCCCGACGCGGTGAGCACCGGGCTGGGCAGCGCGAGACCGGCCAGGTCGGCCCCCATGTCGATCGCGGGGACCGGCCCGTGCCCGGGCAGCGGATCGTGCGTGATCAGCGCTCTGGTCATCGGCCCTCCTCGACCGGGGCACCGAACGTGTCCGGCGGGATCGTTCCGATGTCGGACCAGCGGACGCGGTCGCCCCGGAACACCGGGCCCTCGACGCACGAGCGCAGCATCCGGGTCACGCCGTCGTCCCCGAGGACCGGCAGGACGCACGTCATGCACACGCCGATCCCGCACGCCATCGCCTCCTCGACCGCGCACTGGCTGTACGCGTTGCGGGCGGCCGCCTGCCGGGCGACCTGCTCGAGCATGGGCATCGGCCCGCAGGCGTACACGACACCGGCCTCGGCCCGTTCGATCACGCCGGGCAGGACGTCGGTCACGCGACCGCGCTCGCCCAGCGACCCGTCGTCGGTCGTGATCGTCAGGTTGGACGCGAGCCGCTTGAGCTCCAGCGCGCCGAAGAGCCGCTCCTCGGTCGAGGCACCGAGGACGACGTCGACCCGGCAGCCGCGGTCGCGCAGTTGCTCGGCGAGCATGAACAGCGGCGCGGCCCCGTACCCGCCACCCACCAGCACGCACGGCACCGGCTTGCGCGGCAGCACGAACGGCCGACCCAGCGGGCCGACGATGTCGACGACGTCGTGCCGGCGGCGATCGGCCAGCCAGCGCGTTCCCTTGCCGTGCACGCTGATCACCAGGTCGAGCGTGCCGCCGTACACCCCCCGCGACTGGACCTGGTGCACGGCGAACGCCCGGCGCAGCAGCGCCCCGCTCTCGTCCCCGCCGATCGCCAGGGTCACGAAGTGCCCCGGCCGCGCGGCGTCGGAGATGCCCGGGGCCGTCAGCGACAGCAGGAAGTACGCCCCGACGCGACGCACGTCGAGCACCTCGCCCTTGACCTGTACCGGCACGACGCCTCCCTATTCCCCGTGCGCGCGTTCGTCCGCGCGCGCACGAAGTTCGGCCAGGTGCGCGGCGTGCTCCTGCAGCGCCCGCACGCCCGGGTCGCCCTGCCGCAGCGCGTCGATCCCCTGCACCGCCGCGGCCAACCCCTGCACCGTGGTGATGCACGGCAGGCCGCGCAGCACCGCGGCCGTGCGGATCTCGTAGCCGTCCAACCGCGGACCGACGCCGTGCGGGGTGTTCACGATCAGCTGGACCGCACCGGACATGATCGCGTCGACGGTCGTCGGCTCGCCCGCCGGACCGCGGCCTTCGTGCTGCTTGCGCACCTCGGCCACCTCGATCCCGTTGCGTCGCAGCACGGATGCCGTCCCGGCCGTCGCGAGGATCGAGAAGCCGAGGTCGGCGAGCCGCTTGATCGGGAAGATCGCGGCGCGCTTGTCCCGGTTGGCCAACGACACGAAGGCGGTCCCGGAGGTCGGCAGCCCGCCGGCGTACGCCCCCTCCTGCGACTTGGCGAACGCCGTACCGAAGGAGTCGTCGATGCCCATCACCTCACCGGTCGAGCGCATCTCGGGACCCAGGACGGTGTCCACGCCGTGGAAGCGCCCGAAGGGCAGGACCGCCTCCTTGACCGAGACCGCCGCACCCGCGGGCATCGTCCCGCCGTCGCCGGTGGCCGGCAGCAGTCCGGACCGACGCAGGTCGGCGATGGACTCGCCCACCATGACCCGCGCCGCGGCCTTCGCCACGGGGACGGCGGTCGCCTTCGACACGAACGGGACGGTGCGCGAGGCCCGCGGGTTCGCCTCCAGCACGTACAGCAGGTCGCCGGCGATCGCGTACTGCACGTTGACCAGGCCGCGAACCCCGACACCCCGGGCGATCGCCTCGGTCGCGGCGCGGATCCGCTCGACGTCCTCGGTGCCCAGGGTGATCGGCGGCAGGGCACAGGCCGAGTCGCCGGAATGGATCCCGGCCTCCTCGATGTGCTCCATCACCCCGGCCAGGTACAGGTCGCTGCCGTCGAAGATCGCGTCGACGTCGATCTCCACGGCGTCGTCGAGGAACCGGTCGACGAGGACCGGGTGCTCGGGGGTGATCATCGTCGCGCGCTCGAGGTAGTCCGCGAGCATCGCGTCGTCGTAGACGATCTCCATGCCGCGGCCGCCGAGGACGTAACTGGGCCGCACGAGCACGGGGTAGCCGACGTCCGCCGCGATCGCCTGGGCCTCGGCGAACGTGCGGGCCGTGCCGTGCCGCGGGGCGAGCAGGCCCGCGGCGGCCAGGACGCGACCGAACGCGCCACGCTCCTCGGCCAGGTGGATCGCCTCCGGCGACGTGCCGACGATCGGGACGCCCGCGTCCTTCAGCGCCTGCGCGAGGCCGAGCGGGGTCTGCCCGCCCAACTGCACCACGACGCCGACGAGGCGGCCGGCCCCGGACTCGGCGTGCACGACCTCGAGGACGTCCTCCAGCGTCAGCGGCTCGAAGTACAGGCGGTCGGAGGTGTCGTAGTCGGTCGACACGGTCTCGGGGTTGCAGTTGACCATGATCGTCTCGTACCCGGCGTCGCGCAGCGTCAGCGCCGCGTGCACGCACGAGTAGTCGAACTCGATCCCCTGCCCGATCCGGTTCGGGCCTGAGCCGAGGATCACGACCTTGTCGCGGTCGCTGGCGGCGACCTCGGTCTCCTCGTCGTACGCGGAGTAGTGGTACGGGGTGAACGCGGCGAACTCGGCCGCGCACGTGTCGACCGTCTTGTAGACCGGCCGCACGCCGTGTTCGTGCCGCTGCGCGCGGACCGCCGACTCCGCCACACCGCGCAGCGACGCGATCTGGCGGTCGGAGAACCCGGTGCGCTTGGCCCGGCGCAGGAGGTCGACGTCCAGGTCGTCCGCGGCCCGGACCTCGTCGGCGACCTCGTTGATCGACGCGATCTGATCCAGGAACCACGGGTCGATGCCCGTCGCGGCACCGACCTGCGCGAGGTCCGCCCCGGCCCACAGCGCCTGCTGCACCTGCCCGAGCCGACCGTCGTGCGGCACCCGCATCGCGACGAGCAGGCCCGCGACGTCGACGTCGGACCGCTGCGCCGGCCAGGCGAACGGCGCGTCGGACTTCTCCAAGGACCGCAGTGCCTTCTGCAGCGCCTCGGGGAAGCTGCGCCCGATCGCCATCGCCTCGCCGACGCTCTTCATCGTCGTGGTCAGGGTCTGGTCGGCCAGGGGGAACTTCTCGAACGCGAAGCGCGGCACCTTGACCACGACGTAGTCCAAGGTCGGCTCGAACGAGGCCGGCGTCTGCTCGGTGATGTCGTTGGGGATCTCGTCGAGGGTGTAGCCGACGGCGAGGCGCGCC
>CAYMNG010000106.1:0-6113 GCA_964391765.1 uncultured Bifidobacteriaceae bacterium
CGACCTCGACGACCGCCATCACGCCGGCGGTGACCGTGCCGGTCTTGTCCAACACGATCGTGCCGATGCCGCGCGTGGTCTCGAGGACCTCCGGTCCCCGGATCAAGATGCCCAACTGCGCACCTCGACCCGTCCCGACCATCAACGCGGTCGGCGTCGCCAGCCCCAGGGCGCACGGGCAGGCCACGATCAGGACCGCGACGGCCGCGGTGAACGCCGCCGACAGCGATCCACCGGTGCCGGCCCAGAATCCGAACGTCGCGACCGCGAGGACGATGACGATCGGCACGAAGATCCCGGAGACCCGGTCCGCCAGGCGCTGCGCCTGCGCCTTGCCCGCCTGCGCCTGCTCGACCAGTCGGGCCATCTGCGCGAGTTGGGTGTCGGCCCCCACGCTCGTGGCCTCGACGACCAGCCGCCCGCCGGCGTTCACGGTCGCGCCGACGACGACGTCGTCCGGACCCACCTCGACCGGCACGGACTCGCCGGTGACCATCGACGCGTCGATCGCCGACGTCCCCTCGACGACGACGCCGTCGGTCGCGATCTTCTCGCCCGGTCGGACGACGAACCGATCGCCGACGACCAGGTCGTCGATCGGGACGCGGACCTCGCGCCCGTCGCGCAGGACGCTGACGTCCTTGGCCCCCAACTCCAGCAGCGCCCGCAGTGCCGAGCCGGCCCGCCGCTTCGCCCGCGCCTCGAAGTACCTGCCGAGGAGGATGAACGTCACGACCCCGGCGGCGACCTCCAGGTAGATGTTCGCAGCCCCGTCGCTGGGCGCGATCGTGAACTCGAACGGGTGGGTCATCCCCGGCTCGCCGGCCGTGCCGAGGAACAGCGCGTACAGCGACCACAAGAACGCCGCGCCGGTGCCCAACGTGATGAGGGTGTCCATCGTCGCCGCGCCGTGGCGCAGGTTGACCCACGTCGCGCGATGGAACGGCAGGCCGGCCCACACGACCACGGGCGCCGCCAGGGTCAACGACAGCCACTGCCAGTAGGTGAACTGCAGCGCCGGGATCATCGCCAGCGCGACGACCGGTGCGCTGAGGATCGCGCTGATGACCACGCGGTCGCGCAGGCGCCGCACGGCGTCGTCGTGGGGGTCGAGCGGTGCGTCCGCCGCCGGCGCGGTCGGCAGGTGCGCGCCGTAGCCCGCCTGCTCGACGGCGTCGATGAGATCCTCGACACCGACCGCGGGATCGAACTCGACCGTGGCCTTCTCGGTCGCGTAGTTGACCGACGCGCTCACCCCGTCGATCTTGTTCAGCTTGCGCTCGATCCGGTTCGCGCACGACGCGCAGGTCATCCCGTCGATGCTCAGCTCGACGACGTTCGCCACGCCCGACGGTGACCGCCGGTCTCCGGGCGCGCGGTCAGTGGGTGTGCTCATCGTTGCTCCCGGGCGAAGATGGCGGTGGCGTGGCCGTCGGTGTGGCCGTCGGCATGGCCGTCGATGGGACCGCGACGGTGAACGCGGCAGTGTGCACGCGACCGCCGTGGGCGAAGTCGACGAACAGCCGGTACTGGCCCGCCGACGGGACGGCGACGGCGAAGCCGATCGTCGGCCCACGCTCGTGGCCCGCCGCTCCCGGGACCGGGTGGACGTGCAGGTACCCGACGTCGCCGGCGCGGATCGCGACCAGGTGGCCGTACGCGGACAGATAGGGCTCGAGGTCGGTGACCGGCCGATCGCCCTGGGTGATCGTCACCGTGACCTCGCCGGTGGTGCCGGCGACGAGGTCGGCCGCCGCCGTCACCGTGTATCCGTCGACCCGAGCGACGGGGTCGACGCCGGGCAGCACCTGCGGCACGAACGGACCGGGCACCGCCAGATCGACACCGAGGGCCACGTCGTCGCCCAGGCCGGCGGGTCGGAAGTCGGCGATCAGCCGCCACGTGCCCGGCGTCAGGTCCACGTTCGTCCGCCAGGTGCCGGCATCGTCCATGACGGGGTGCAGGTGCTGGTACCCGGTCAGGTCACGGCGCACCGCGATCAGGTGGAGGTCCTTGTCGTGCACGCGGTCGAACGCGGTGACCGCGGTGGCGTCCGGACCGAGGACGACGAACGCGACCGCGGTTCGGCCCGGTGCGCGGATCGCGGTGTCGAGCACGAGCCGGTATCCCTTCGCGGCGACCGCGAGCGCGCCGGGCTCCGCCGGTGCATCCCCCGCCGGTGCATCCCCCGTCGGCGCATCCCCCGCCGGTGCATCCGGCGTCGGCGCATCCGGCGTCGGCGCAACGTGTTCCGCGGGCTGCCGGGCGGTCGTGCCGACCGCCCGGCCGACGCCGAACGCGGCGACGAGGACCGCAGCCAGGACGGCGACGAACCCGCCGATCCGCAGCGGCGCGCTCACGTCTGCTGCTCCGCGACCTGATAGCCGGCCTCGACGACCGCGGCCCGCACGCCGGCGTCGTCGACGACCGTCTGGCTCGTCACCGTCATCCGACCGGTCGCCAGGTCGACGTCGACGGCGTCGACGCCCGGAACTGCGCCGACCTCCTCGGTGACCGAGGCGACGCAATGGCCGCAGGTCATTCCGACGACGGTGTACGTGGCGGTGGTCGAGTCGGTGCTCATGACGGTGTTTCCCTTCGGTTCGGTTGTCGGGGCGAGGACCGCCCCGAGGTCGGTGTGGTGGTGTGGGCGATGTCGCTCCGGCCCGGACGAACCGGGCCAGTGTCGTTCCGGCCCGGACGAACCGGGCCAGTGTCGTTCCGGCCCGGACGAACCGGGCCAGTGTCGTTCCGGCCCGGACGAACCGGGCCCATGCCGGTCACGACCGGACGAGTCGGGCGATCGCCTCGGACGCCTCGGCGATCTTCGCGTCCGCCCCCGGACCGCCCTCGGCCGCCGCCCGCAGGACGCAGTGGCGCAGGTGCTCGTCGAGCAGGCCCAGCGAGACCGCCTTCAGCGCCTTCGTCATCGCCGCGACCTGGGTGAGGATGTCTATGCAGTACTGCTCCTCCTCGACCATCCGCTGCAGCCCGCGGGCCTGTCCCTCGATCCGGCGTAGCCTGGTCAGGTACTCGTCCTTGCGGTGCAGGTAGCCGTGCTCGGTCTCGCACACACTGCCGTCCATCTGCGCTCCTGGGTGCCTCGTCCGCCGGTCGGCGTATCGCGAGTAACACGGTACCCCCGTAGGGTATTCCTGACAAGCCCCGGCAGTTCCTGACGGCCCGTCGCTAGACTCGCCCACCACGCGGGAGTGGCGGAACAGGCAGACGCGCGCGGTTTAGGTCCGCGAGCCTTCGGGCGTGAGGGTTCGACTCCCTTCTCCCGCACCCAGTCGATCGGTGCCGAATCCCGGGCCGCGATCAGGCCGACGCGATCAGGCCGACGAGATCAGGTCGCGCAGCACCGGTGCGAGCGCACGCAGCGCCTGCCCCCGATGACTGAGGGCGTCCTTCTCGGCGGCCGGCAACTGCGCGAAGGTCCGGGTCAGCCCGGCGGGGACGAAGATCGGGTCGTAGCCGAAGCCGCCGGCACCACGCGCCTGGCGGGTGATCGTCCCCTCGACGCTGCCCTCGACGACGCGCTCGGTCCCGTCCGGCAGCACGACGGCGGCCGCGCACCAGAACGCGGCACCGCGCCGGGAGTCCGGCGTGTCACGGAGCTGGTCGAGGACCAGTCGAAGGTTCGCGGCGTCGTCGCCGTGGCCACCGGCCCACCGGGCGGACAAGATCCCGGGCATCGCGTTCAGCGCGTCGACGCACAGCCCGGAGTCGTCGGCCAGGGCGGGCAGGCCGGAGAGCGCAGCGAGGGCACGCGCCTTGAGCAGGGCGTTGCCGGCGAACGTCGACTCGGTCTCGGCGACCTCCGGGGCGTCCGCGAACTCGGCCGCGCTGCGCAGTTCGACGGCCAGGCCGTGCGCGGCGAGGATCCGGCGCAGTTCGTCGACCTTGTGCGCGTTACGGGTCGCGAGGACGACGGTCGGCCGCACGGTCAGCCGCGGCTCGGCTGGGCCAACGCTGCGCGCTGGAGGTCGGTCAGCGTCGCGCATCCGTCGGCGGCCAGGTCGAGCAGCGCCTCCAGCAGGCTCCGGTCGAACGGCTCGCCCTCGGCGGTGCCCTGCACCTCGACGAACCGACCGTCGCCGGTCATGACGACGTTCATGTCCGTCTCGGCACGGACGTCGTCGTCGTAGTGCAGGTCCAGCCGGGGCTGCCCGTCGACGATGCCCACGCTGACCGCCGCGACCGAGTCGGTCAGCGGCTCGACCCCGGCCCCGACCAGCCCCTCGGCCCGCGCCCACGCGATCGCGTCGACCAGCGCGACGTACGCGCCGGTGATCGCCGCCGTGCGGGTTCCGCCGTCGGCCTGCAGGACGTCGCAGTCGATGAGGATGCTGTTCTCCCCCAACGCCTTCAGGTCGACGACGGCGCGCAGGCTGCGCCCGATCAGGCGCGAGATCTCCTGCGTCCGACCACCCGGGCGGCCCTTCACCGACTCGCGCTGGTTGCGGGTCGTCGTCGCGCGCGGCAGCATCGCGTACTCCGCGGTGACCCAGCCGGTGCCGGAGTCCCTCAACCACCGCGGGACTCCCGCGGTGAACGACGCGGTGCACAGCACTCGGGTGCGACCGAAGCCGACGAGCGTCGACCCCTCGGCGTGCTCGGACCAACCACGCTCGAACGTCACCGGGCGCAGGTCGGCCGCCGAACGGCCGTCGGATCTGGTCATGGTCCCGACCCTACCGACGCCCGGATCCGCTCACCGCGCACCGGGTCCGGTCGAGCGCCGGGTCAGGCGAGATCGAGCGTGAGCCCGGGGACCGCCACCCGCAGCGGTCCGGCGAACGTCGCCGCGGCCTCGGCGCGCGCGGTGTCCGCGACGGTCCGGCCGGCGTCGCCCGAAGCGGCGTCGCTCGAAACCGCGTCGGTCGAAGCGCTGTCGCTCGAAACCGCGTCGGGCCAGGTGACCAAGTGGGTGAGGATCAGCATCGCGGCACCGGCGCGCGCGGCGATCTGCCCGGCCTCGGCCGCGCGCAGGTGGAGGTCCGGCGGGCTCGTCGGTCCGGTGAACGACGCCTCGAACAACGCCACGTCCGTGTCACGGGCGAGTTCGGCCAGGGCGTCGGTCGGTCCGGTGTCCCCGGAGTACGTCACCGACCGGCCGCCGGCCTGCACCCGCACGCTGTACGCCTCGACCGGATGGGCCGCGCGCACCGCCGAGATCTCGAACGGGCCGATCACCGTCGGATCCGGTCCGAACGTGGCGAACGCGAACTGGGCGTCGAGGTCCACGGGCGGCCCGTAGATCGCGGTCAGCCGGTCTCGGGCCTCGTGCGGGCCGAGGATCGGCAGGCGCGCCTTCGGCGGCGTCGGTCGGTAGCGCCGGTGGACGTACAACGGGCCGACGTCCGCGCAGTGGTCGACGTGGCAGTGCGTGAGGACGAGTCCGGCCAACGCGTCGTCGGCGGCCAGGTCGACATACCGCTGCAACTGCCCGAACGCCCCGTTGCCCAGGTCGAGGACCAGTCGGGCGCCGTCGTGCTCGAGCAGGTAGCACGAGGCCGCCGACCGCGGGGTCGGGAAGGATCCGGCGCAGCCGACGACGGTGAGCCTCACCGCAGCACCTCGACCTGCCCGATCTCCGGGCCCAGGAACCGTCGGCCCAGCCGCTGGAACTGCGCCGGGTCGCCGGTGGCCCGGAACCGGTGCACGGGCTCGGGCAGGGCCGGCGAACGCAGCAGGTCCATCGCGACGAGGGTGTGGTAGGCGTCCTTGGCCGTCTCCTCGGCGCTCGACACCAGCGTCACCTCCTCGCCCATGACGTACGAGATGACACCGGTCAGCAGCGGATAGTGCGTGCACCCCAACACGAGGGTGTCCACGCCGGCTTCCTTCAGCGGCCGCAGGTACTCCGTGGCGACGTCGACGAGATCGGCGCCGGACGTCACGCCCGCCTCGACGAACTCCACGAACCGCGGGCAGGACGCGAGTGACAGGTCGACCTGCGGCGCCGCGGCGAACGCGTCGACGTAGGCCCCCGACCCGATCGTCACGGCGGTGCCGATGACACCGACGCGGCCCACGCGCGTCGCGGCGGCGGCCCGCCGGACGGCCGGATGGACGACCTCGACCACCGGCACGGCGTAGCGCTCACG
>CAYMNG010000106.1:6123-8083 GCA_964391765.1 uncultured Bifidobacteriaceae bacterium
TCACGCGCGTCGCGCAGCATCGCGGCACTGGCCGAGTTGCAGGCGATCACGATCATCTTCACGCCGTCCTCGACGAGCCGGTCGAGGATCTCCAGCGCGAACTCGCGCACCTGCGCCAACGGTCGGGGCCCGTACGGGCCCCGCGCGGTGTCGCCGACGTACCAGACCGGCTCGTGCGGAAGCTGGTCGAGGATCGCCCGAGCGACCGTCAAGCCCCCGACACCGGAGTCGAGGATCCCGATCGGCGCGTCGTTCATGGCAGCACCAGCCTAAGCCGGCCCGACCGGCCGGTCGGTGCGCGCCAGCGGTGCGCCGGCCGGCAGGATCGTCACGACGTCGCCGGCGGCCACCGACGTCGCCAGGCCGGCGCCGAAGCGCACGTCGGCGCCGCCCACGTAGACGTTCACGAACCGGCGAAGTCCGCTGTCGTCGACCAGGCGCGCGAGCACACCCGGGGACCGCCCATCCAGATCCGTCAGCACCTCGGCCACGGTCGTTCCCCGCGCCGACGCGACCGCGGGCATCCCCAGCGCCGCCCGCAGCACCGCGGGCACGCGCACCTCGACGGTCACCATGCCCGGCGCCGGCTACACATCGCCGAGCAGGCCGGTGACGGTCGCGTCCTGCAGGTAGGTCAGCCAGTCGTAGACCGCGAACATCCCCGACCGGGGGTCCTCGTCGGGGATGGCCGCCAGTTCGTCGTAGTTGTCCTCCGTCACGCCGAGGCGGGCACCGAGGGTCAACCGCGCGTCGGTCAAGAACCCCAGCCAGGCGTCGGTCTGCCCCGCCTCGAACACGATCGACCCGCCGAGGTCGGGATCGACGTCGGTGACCGCACCCAGCACGAACAGCGCGGCCGCCCGCTTGCGCTCGCGCAGATCGCGCTCGGTGAACTGCCGGAACCGCGCGGAGGCCTCGGCGTCGTCGGCGTACGCGTCCGGCAGCAGCCGCCGCAACGCCGGATCCGCCGGAACGCTCGCCGCCGGATCGATCCCGACGAGGGCGACCAGCGGGTCGACGTCGGCGTCCGGGGCGACGAAGTCGGCGACCTGCGCGGCCAACGACGCGAGCAGGCCCACCTCGACCGGCTCCAGCGCGATCTGCACCTGCCGGCTCGCGCCGACCGTCACGGCGACCCGCGCCATCACCGGTCCTGCGCCATCGTCGCCCACAGTCCGTAGCCGTGCATCGCGGCGACGTCGCGCTCCATGTCCTCACGTGCGCCGTTCGCGACGACCGCCCGGCCCTCCTGGTGGACCTGGAGCATGAGCCGCTCGGCCGTCGTCCGGTCGAAGTGGAAGTACTCCATGAACACGTACGTCACGTAGGACATGAGGTTGATCGGGTCGTTCCACACGATCGTCAGCCACGGTCGGTCGGCGACGACCTCCGGCGCGGTGACCTCGGCCGGTGCCACGGATGCGATCGGCACGCTCACGGGGCCATCCTCCCGCACGCGGGGGCCTACGCTGACCCGGTGTCGACCGTGAGTGTCCCCCCGCGCCCCGCCGACCTGCCCGAACCGCCGCTGCTGGCCCGAATCCGGGCCGGCGTGATCGGCGACGACCAGGTCATGCCCGGGCCGTTCGGGCCGCGCCGGGTCACGTACGCCGACTACACCGCCAGCGGCCGCTCGCTGGACTTCATCGAGGCCTTCATCCGCGACGAGGTGCTGCCGCGCTACGCCAACACGCACACCGAGTCCAGCGGCACCGGACTGCAGACGACCCGATTGCGGGAGGACGCCCGGCAGATCATCCGGGCCGCGGTGCACGGCGACGCCGACACCTGCGTCATCTTCTGCGGGTCCGGATCGACGGGCGCGATCGACAAGCTCATCGGGATCCTCGGCCTGCGGCTGCCGGCGGACCTCGACGCGCGCTACCGCCTGTCGGACGCGATCCCCGCCGAGCAGCGGCCGGTCGTGTTCATCGGGCCGTTCGAGCACCACAGCAACGAA
>CAYMNG010000107.1:0-8056 GCA_964391765.1 uncultured Bifidobacteriaceae bacterium
TCGCGCTCTGCGCCGCGCTCTGCTCCGCGGCCGGCGGGACGATCTGACTGCCGTCGCCGAGGTACACCTTGTAGCCGTTGTCGGCCGGGGGGTTGTGGCTGGCCGTGACCATGACCCCCGCGGCGCAGCCGAGACGGCGGATCGCGAACGCGAGGACCGGCGTGGGCAGGGGTGCCGGCAGCATCATGACCGGTAGTCCGGCGCCGGTGAGGATCCGCGCGGTCGTCACGGCGAAGAGGTCCGAGTCGCGCCGGGCGTCGAAGCCGACGACGACCGCCCCGCCGCCGTGCTCGTGCAGATAGCCGGCCAGGCCGGCCGCGGCCCGGGCGACGACGACCTGGTTCATGCGGTTCGGCCCCGGGCCGATCCGTCCCCGCAGGCCGGCGGTCCCGAAGGTCAGCGGCCCGGCGAAGGCGTCGGCGAGCTCGGCGGCCGCCGTGTCGTCGCCGGCGCGCGCCGCGGCGATCCGGTCGGCCAGTTCGGCCCGCATGCGCTCGTCCGGATCGGCGGCGAGCCAGTCCTCGGCGGCGGCGATGACGTCGGTCACCGGGCTCATCACAGGCGCCCGATCACCTTCGCCAGGAGGGCGCCCATCCGCTCGGCGGCGGCCTGGCCGGTCTGGAGCACCTCCTCGTGGTTCAGCGGTTCGCCGCTCATCCCGGCGGCCAGGTTCGTCACGAGCGACAGCCCGAGCACCTCCAGGCCGAGGGACCGCGCGACGATCGCCTCGAGCGCGGTGCTCATCCCGACCAGCGATCCGCCGATCGCCCGCACCATCGCGATCTCCGCCGGGGTCTCGTACATCGGTCCGCGCAACTGCGCGTAGACGCCGTCCGGCAGGCCGGGCTCCACCTGGACGCACAGGTCCCGAAGCCGCGCGGCGTACAGGTCGGTCAGGTCGACGAAGTGCGCGCCGTGCAGCGGCGTCGTGCCGGTCAGGTTGATGTGGTCGCGGATCAGGACCGGGGTGCCGGGGGACCAGGCCGGGTCCAGCCCGCCGCAGCCGTTCGTCAGGACGACGGTGCGAGCGCCGGCGGCGGCGGCGGTGCGGACCGCGTGCGTCACGGCGTCGACGCCGAGTTCCTCGTACAGGTGGGTCCGGCCGAGGAACACCAGCACGTCGGTGCCGTCGGCGTCGACGCTGCGGACGCGGCCGGCGTGCCCGGCGACGACCGGGGGCGCGAAGTGCGGCAGGTCGGTGACCGGCAGGTCGGCGCGGGTCACGCCGATCAGGTCCGCGGCCGGAACCCAACCCGAGCCGAGCACGACGGCGACGGCGTGTTCGGCGATGCCGGTTCGGGCGGCCAGCACGGCGGCGGCCTCACGTGCGCGGTCGGTGGCCAGGACGGTGCTCGGGTGCTCGCTCACCCGCCCGACACTAACGCCTGCCGCCGGCTATTCGGCGGCGATGTGGAGGCGTCGGGCGGCTTCGGCGATCGACCCGGACAGGCTGGGATAGACCGTGAACGTCGAGGCGAGCTCGTCGACGGTGAGGCGGTGCTCGACCGCGATCGTCAGCGGGTGGATCAGCTCGCTGGCGTGCTGGCCGACGACGACCGCACCGGCGACGATCCGCGAGCCGCGACGGCAGAACAGCTTGACGAACCCGTCGGCCTGCCCCTGCATCTTCGCGCGCGCGTTGCCCGCCAGGGGGACGAGCACCGCGTCGCCGCGGAACGCGCCGTCGTCGAGATCGCGCTGTGTCAGGCCGACCGTCGCGATCTCCGGATCGGTGAACACCGTGCTGGACACGTTGCCCAGTTCGATGGGCGCGACGGCGTCGCCGAGCGCGTGCCACATCGCGATGCGGCCCTGCATCGCGGCCACCGACGCGAGCAGCAGGACGCCGGTGCAGTCGCCGGCGGCGTACACCCCGGGCCGGGAGGTTCGGCTGACGCGGTCGACGCGGATGAAACCGCTGTCGTCGGTCGCGACGTCGGCGGCGCCCAGCCCCAGGTCGTCGGTGTTCGGCAGCGAACCGACGGCCAGCAGGACGTGGCTGCCGGCGACGACCTCCCCGCTGGTCAGGTCGACCTCGACCCCGGTGTCGGTCCGTCGCGCACCGGCGGCGCGGCTGCGCTCGAACAGGCGCACGCCGCGACGGCGGAAGACGTCCTCGAGGACGACGGCGGCGTCGGGATCCTCGCCGGGCAGGACGTGGTCGCGCGAGGAGATCAACGACACCTCGGCACCCAGGGCGCGGTAGGCCCCGGCGAACTCCGCGCCGGTCACGCCGGAGCCGACGACGATCAGGTGCTCGGGGACCTCGTCCAGGCGGTAGACCTGTTCCCAGGTCAAGATCCGTTCGCCGTCGGGTTCGGCGGCCGGGAGCATGCGCGGCCGGGCGCCCGTCGCGAGCAGGACGGTGTCGGCGGCGAGGGTCTCGGCCAGGCCGTCGGCGCGCTGGACGACGACGTCGCCGGCCGGGTCGAGTCGGCCGGTGCCGGCGAGGATCCGCACGCCGTCGCCGGCGAGGCGGGCGCGGATGTCGTCGCTCTGCGCCCGCGCCATCGCGACGATGCGCCGGTTCACCGCGCGCAGGTCGACGCCGACGATCGACGGCGCCGGCGGCCGACCGGCGAGGAGGACGCCGAGGGAACCGCTCGCCGTCGTCGCGGTGATCGCGTTCGCGGTCGAGATCAGCGCCTTGCTCGGCACGCAGTCCGTGAGCACGGCCGACCCGCCGATACCGTCGCGGTCGACGATCGTGACGTCCGCGCCGAGTTGGCGCGCGACCAGAGCGGCCTCGTACCCGCCGGGGCCGCCGCCGACGATCACGACCCGCCTCATGGCCGTCGCCCCCACGCCGTTGCCGATCTCACGCCGGTCATCCTTCCGCACCGACCGGCTCGATCCCTACGCTGGGCGCCGTGGCCCTGTATGCGGCGTACGGGTCGAACCTCGACCCCCATCGGATGGCGTCGCGTGCGCCGGCCTCGCCGGTCTTCGGGTCGGGCTGGTTGCACGGATGGCGGCTGACGTTCGCCGGGGAGGACGTCGGGTGGGACGGCGCGCTGTCGACGGTCGTGGAGGATCCGGGGACCGCGGTATTCGTGGTGCTGTATGACGTTCCGGCGGCCGACGAGGCACTGCTCGACGCGTGGGAGGGCGCCGACCTGGGCCTGTGGCGCAAGTTGCGGGTGCGTGTGCACCTGACCGGCGGCGCGCACCTGGCCTGGCTGTACGTGCTGGACGCGTACGAGGGCGGGTTGCCGTCGGCGCACTACCTGGGCGTGATCGCTGACGCGGCCGAGGCCGGCGGTGCGCCGTCGGACTACGTCTCCCGCCTGCGCTCCCACCCCTGTCGCGCACTCCGCGACTGACCGCCCCAACCGCCGACACGACGTCAATGGTTGGAAAGCTGCCCGTGAGGGCGCCCTACCCAACCATTCAGGTCGTGTCGGCGGTTGACGGGCGACGTCAGAAGTCGCCGCCACCGAAGTCGCCGCCGCCGAACCCGCCGTCGCCGAACCCGCCGCCACCGCCGAAGTCCC
The DNA here is from genome assembly GCA_964391765.1 of uncultured Bifidobacteriaceae bacterium. Lineage (GTDB taxonomy): Bacteria > Actinomycetota > Actinomycetes > S36-B12 > S36-B12 > UBA10649. Next base: position 3,495 of record CAYMNG010000107.1, read on the forward strand.
ACCCACTGCTCGTGGCGTCGCCGCCGCCCCAGCCGCCGAGCCCGGCCGCGTCGACGCCGTTCGACGCCACGGCGGGCGTCGACCACATGCTCGACATCATCGTGCCGACCAGGACCGCGGACATCACCGGCGCGAACGAGCCGAAGTAGCCGCCGGCATACCCGCTGTACTCGGGCCCGGCCTGGTAGTACGGGCGCGCCCCGCCGGCCGTCGCGACCTGGAGCCCGGCCGGCTGCCCGCCCTCCTCGACCGTCGTCCGGCACGCCGCGCACAGCGGCACCTCTCGCTGGGTCAACCCCGGCGGGGTCCACAGCACGTCGGCGACGCTGGGCCCGTGCCGCGGGTCGACGAAGCACGGCGGGCGACGATCCGGCAGTGCCTGACCGTCGAGCCGCGCGCGGGCGGTCGCCAGGGCGAAGCGCCCATCGGCCAACTCCTTCGTGACGCTGCCGGCGTCGGTGGGCCGACGCATCGCGTCGACCGCGGCCTTCGCGCGGTCGTAGCTGTCGAAGGCCTGCTGCAGGTCGCCGCGCGCGGCGTCGTCCATGTCCGGATCGTCCAGGTCGAGCGTGCCGAGCTGCTCGCCGTACGTGGTGACGTCGGCGTCGATCGTCGAACGCACGGCCGCCAGCTGGGTGGCCGTGCGGCGCCGGGACGAACGCACGAGGAGCACGACGACGACCGCGACGAGCGCCGCCAGCACGAGCAGCACCACGAGGCCGGCGAGGCCGCTGCCGGTCGACGCGCCACTGTCGGCCGGCGTGCCGGCCGTCTGCTGCCCGACCAGCCCGACGAACCCGGACAAGATCGCGTACGCGCCACCGGCGCGGTTCTCCCGCAGTGCCTGGGTGGCCAGCGCCGCGACCTGGGCGTTCGCGTTCCCGGTCGCGCCGGCGCGGAACTGGCTGCCGAGGACGACGGCATAGATGCCGGCCAACCCGACGTCGTCGTGCAGCGCGGTGAGGACGTCGTCGACGGACGCCCCGCCGGCCGCGCTCGCCGGAAGCACCGCCACGAAGACCGGGCTACCGCTCGCGGCGATCTGGGCGGTCAGGTCGCCGACCTGCGCGTCGGTCAGGGCGTTCTCGGCGGCCGGATCGTTGTAGACCGAGTCCCCGCCGCGCAGGGCGGCCGCGGCCGCCGAGACGTCGGGCGCGGCCTGGGCGGGTGTCGCGGCGGCCAGGAGCACGGCGGTCGCCGCGAAGAGGGCGGCGACCAGGGACGCGACGACGCGATGCGGGGTCATCGGTCCACGGTACGGTGCGGCTGGGATCGGGGGCACGCGGGTCACCCTTGACGCACCAGTCGCCTGGCGCGTCAGTCGACTGGTGCGTCAGTCGACCGGTGCAGCAGTCGACTGGTGCGTCAGTCGACGATCTCGCACAGCACGGTCCCGGTCGGAACCGTGCTGCCGATCTGCGCGCTGAGCTTGGCGACGGTGCCGGACCGGTGGGCCGTGAGCGGCTGCTCCATCTTCATCGCCTCGAGCACCACGACCAGGTCGCCCTCGACCACCTGCTGGCCCTCGGTCACCTCGACCTTGACGATCGTGCCCTGCATCGGTGCGACGACGGCGTCGCCGGACGCCGCGGCGCTGGCCGTGTTCGTGCGGGCCGACCGCTTCCTCGGCCCCGCGTTCGGCCCCGCCGGCGCGCCCGCGGCGCCGAACGCGGCCGGGACGGTCACCTCGATCCGCTTGCCGGCGACCTCGACGACGACGGTCTGCCGCTGGTCGGGTTCGGCGACGTCGCCGCCGGCGCCGTGGTAGGCGGGGATCGTGTTGTCGAACTCGGTCTCGATCCACCGGGTATGGACCGCGAACGGACCGCCGTCGGCGGGCGCGAACGCCGGGTCGCGCACGACGACGCGGTGGAACGTCAGTGCCGTCGCGATGCCGTCGACCTCGAACTCGTCCAGGGCCCGCCGGGCGCGGACCAGCGCCTCCTCGCGGGTCGCGCCGGTCACGACGAGCTTGGCCAGCAGCGAGTCGAAGTTCCCGCCGATCACGTCGCCGGCCTCGAACCCGGCGTCCACGCGGACCCCCGGCCCGCTCGGGGGCTTCCAGACCGCCAGCGAGCCGGGCGCGGGCAGGAAACCACGACCGGGGTCCTCGCCGTTGATCCGGAACTCGAACGAGTGCCCGCGGAGCACCGGATCGGGGTAGTCGATCCGCCCGCCCTCGGCGATCCGGAACTGCTCGCGGACCAGGTCGATCCCGGCGACCTCCTCGGTCACGGGGTGCTCGACCTGCAGCCGGGTGTTGACCTCCAGGAACGAGATCGTGCCGTCGGTCCCGACGAGGAACTCGCAGGTGCCGGCGTTGTAGTAGCCCGCCTCGGTGATGATCGCCTTGCTCGCCTCGTACAGCCGGCGCACCTGGTCGTCGGTGAGGTACGGGGCCGGCGCCTCCTCGACGAGCTTCTGGTGACGACGCTGCAGGGAGCAGTCGCGGGTCGAGACGACGACGACGTTGCCGTGCATGTCGGCCAGGACCTGGGTCTCCACGTGTCGTGGGTTGTCCAGGTACCGCTCGACGAAGCACTCGCCGCGACCGAACGCGCCGACCGCCTCGCGGACGGCCGAGTCGTACAGCTCGGGGATCTCCTCGAGCGTGCGCGCGACCTTCAGCCCCCGACCGCCGCCGCCGAAGGCGGCCTTGATCGCGACCGGCAGTCCGTGCTCGCGCGCGAACGCGACGACCTCGTCGGCCCCGGTGACCGGATCGGCCGTCCCGGGCACCTGCGGCGCGCCGGCCCGCTGGGCGATGTGCCGGGCCGACACCTTGTCGCCGAGGGAGCGGATCGCTTCCGGCGGCGGGCCGATCCACGTCAGCCCGGCGTCGATGACGGCCTGGGCGAACTCGGCGTTCTCGGACAAGAACCCGTACCCGGGGTGGACCGCGTCGGCGCCGGCGGCGCGCGCCGCGTCGAGGATCTTGTCGATGACCAGGTAGCTCTCGGCCGCCGTCGACCCGCCCAGCGCGTACGCCTGGTCGGCCAGGCGTACGTGCAGGGCGTCCCGGTCCGGCTCGGCGTACACCGCGACCGAGGTCAGTCCGGCGTCCTTGCAGGCGCGGATCACGCGTACGGCGATCTCGCCACGGTTCGCGATCAGAACGGTATGCACCGAACGGGGCCCTCTCTGCGGGTGCGGCCACACTGCGACGTCCGCGGGGCAGCGTATCGACATCGCCGGGCCGTCGTCGGGCCAGGCGGGCGCACGTCGGTCACGGCAGCGACCACAGGTCGGTCCAGCGCACGCCGAACCCGGCGAGCAGGCGCCGCAGCAGCGGCAGGGACAGGCCGACGACGTTCGACGGATCACCGTCGACCCCGTCGACGAACGCCCCGCCGAGGGCGTCCAGGGTGAAGCCACCGGCGACGCGCAGCGGCTCGCCGGTGGCCAGGTAGGCGGCCAGTTCCTGCGGCGTCGGGTCGCCCATCCGCACGAGCGTGCTGGCGACCGCGCCGACGGTCTCCCCGGAAGCCGGTCGGACGAGCCAGTGCCCGGTGCGCAGGGTCCCGCTGCGGCCCATCATCTGCGCCCACCGGGCGAGCGCCTGCTCCGGCGAGTCGGGCTTGCTGAAGGCCTGCCCGTCGACGTCGAAGACGGAGTCGCAGCCGATCACGAGCGCCGTCGGGTCGTCCGCGTATTCGCCGGCGACCGCCTCGGCCTTGGCCCGGGCGAGGGCGAGGCACAGCTCGGCGGGCGTGGCATCGGGGAGCGCGGCCTCGACGGCCTCCTCGTCGACGTGGCTGACGTGCACGTGCGGGTGCACGCCGGCGTTGCGCAGCACGGTCAATCGGCCCGGGGACTGCGACGCGAGGACCAGCCGTGGTCGGCTCATCTGGGCATGGTGGAGGCGCGCCAGGCGCCGAAGCCCGGGCGCAGGACGGGCCGGACCTTCCGGCTCTTGCGGCCCCACAGGCTGAACGCCGGCGCGGTCGCCTGCGCCGCTGCCCGGGGCCGGGTGAGAAGAGCGGTCACCACCGCGATCTCCTCCGCGGTGGGGTCGCCGGCGACGACGCGCAGGTCCGGCGCGTTCGGCGGTCGCCCGGCGGGCGCGTGGGCCGTCACAGCGGGATGTTCCCGTGCTTGCGCGGTGGCCGGTTGGCCCGCTTGTTCCGCAGCGCGCGCAGGCCACGCGTGACCATCATGCGCGTCTCGTGCGGGAAGATCACCCGGTCCACGTAGCCGCGCTCGGCGGCGATGTACGGGTTCGCCAGGGTGTCCTGGTACTCGTCGATCAGTCGCTTGCGCTCGGCGTCGGCATCGTCGGCTGCGGCGATCTCCTTGCGGTACAGGATGTTCGCCGCGCCCTGCGCGCCCATGACCGCAATCTCGGCGGTCGGCCAGGCCAGGTTCAGGTCGGCGCCCAGGTGCTTGGAGCCCATGACGTCGTACGCACCGCCGTACGCCTTGCGGGTGATGACGGTCACCAGTGGGACGGTCGCCTCGGCGTAGGCGTAGATCAGCTTCGCCCCACGGCGGATGATGCCGTCCCACTCCTGGTCGGTGCCCGGCAGGAACCCGGGGACGTCGACGAGGGTCAGCACGGGGAG
>CAYMNG010000108.1:0-8020 GCA_964391765.1 uncultured Bifidobacteriaceae bacterium
GGCCGCGGCGACGACGACGATGTCGTACACCGTCAGCGGCCAGTCCCGGCCGAAGACCGTGATCGCGGTGTTCGCGAACGGCTGCGGGTACGCCTGCGTGTCGCCGCCCCAGATCATGCCGGCCGCCGCCTGCAGTGCGATCAGGACGCCGAACGTCGCGATGATCGCGCCGGAGGTGTCCATCCGCTTCATCGGTCGCAGGACAAGCATCTGGACGACCGTTCCGAGCACGGCACCTGCGAGCAGCGCACCCACCAGGGCGAGGAACCAGCTCCCGGTGAGGTTCTGCAGTGACAGCGCGATGAACGTGGTGAACATCGCCTGTCCGACCTGGGCGAAGTTCACCACGCGGGTCGCGCGCCAGGTCAGCACGAGGGCGAGGGCGAACAGCGCGAAGATCGCACCCGAGCTCAACCCGCCGAGCAGGTAGTCGATGAACTGCGTCATCGCCGCTCCTCAGTACCCCAGGTACGCATGCCGCAACTCCTCGTCCGTCGCGATCTGCGCCGCCGGCCCGGTCATGACGACCTGCCCCAGGTTGAGGACGACGCCGTGACCGGCGACGCGCAGCGCCGTGACGGCGTTCTGCTCGACCAGCAGAACCGCGACGTCGGCCTCGGTCGCCAGCCGGCTGACCAGGTCCAGGATCTGGGTGACGATCAGCGGGGCCAGGCCGAGCGACGGCTCGTCCAGCAACAGGCACCGCGGGTCGCACATGAGCGCTCGGCCGATCGCCAACTGCTGGCGTTCGCCGCCGCTGAGCGTCGAAGCGGACATCGACTGCCGTTCGGCGAGCACCGGGAACAGGGCGAAGACCTCGTCCCGACTGGCCGCCCGGTCCTGGCGGCTGCGCCACATCCCGCCCAGGCGCAGGTTCTCGTCGACCGTCAGCTCCGGGATCGTCGATCGGCCCTCGGGCACCAACGCGATGCCGGCGCGGACGATGTCCTCTGCCCGCCGGCCGAGGATCTGCTCACCGTCGAGGTCGACCTGGCCCGAGGTCGGCCGCACGAGGCCGGCGAGGGTGCGCATGAGGGTCGACTTGCCGGCGCCGTTCGCCCCGATCACGGCCGTCACCTCACCGCGCGGCACGTCGATCGACACGTCCGACAACGCCCGCACCGGCCCGTACGAGACGCTGAGCCCGCTGATCCGCAGCATCAGGCGGCCCCGTCCTCGCCCAGGTAGGCCGCGAGCACCGCCGGGTCGCTCCGCACCTGCTCGGGCGTGCCGCTGGCGATGACCCTGCCCGCGTCGAGCACCCAGATGAAGTCGCACACCGCCATGACCAGTTCCATGTGGTGCTCCACGAGCAGCACGGTGCGCTGCGGCGTCCAACTGCGGATCAGCCGGGCCAGCTCGTCCATGTCGCCCGCGCCGATCCCCCCGGCGGGCTCGTCCAGCAGCAGCAGTTGCGGGTCGGCGGCCAGCGCCCGGGCGAGGGCGACCTTCTTGCGGACGGGGTAGGGCAGTTCGGACGGGTATCGGTCGGCCTCGTCGGCGATCTGGAGCTCGGCCATCGCCGACAGCGCCCGCTCGCGCGCGCGCTGGGTCTGCACGTCGGTCCACGGCAGGGCGAGCGCCTGCGACACCGGGCCGTTGCGCACCCGGGCGGACGCGCCCTGCATGACGTTCTCCAGTGCCGTCAGGCTCGCGAACAGGCCGACGTTCTGCAGGGTGCGGGCGATGCCCATGCTCGCCAGCCGATGCGGTCGGATGCGCCGCAGCCCGGTTCCGTCGTACCGCACGGTCCCGGAGTCCGGCCGCACGAACCCGCTGATGACGTTGAAGACCGTCGTCTTGCCCGCGCCGTTGGGTCCGATCAGGCCGGTCACCGAACCCTGGCGGACGCTCAGGTGTACGCCGTCGAGGATCTGCAGGCCGCTGAGTCGGACCCGGATGTCGGTCAGGTCGAGCAGCGCATCATCCGCAGCCACGCACCGCCCCTTCCGTCACCGCCCCGACGGGGGTCCGGTCAGTGTGCCGTCGGGGCCGACGGCCTGCAACACGAATCGCCGAACCCGGCGCCGGTTCCGGTGCCGGTTACGCGTCGTCCTCGGCCATGAGGTTGCGCACGCGGTTCGGATCGACGGCGATGCCCGGCCCCATCGTCGAGGACATCGTCGCCTTGCGCACGTAGCGACCCTTCGCCGCGGCCGGCTTCAGCCGCAGGATCTCGTCGAGCGCCGCGGAGTAGTTCTCGACGAGGGACTGCTCGGAGAACGAGACCTTGCCGATCGGGAAGTTCATGTTCGAGTGCTTGTCGACGCGGAACTCGATCTTGCCGCCCTTGATGTCGGACACGGCCTTCGCCACGTCCATCGTCACGGTCCCGGTCTTCGGGTTCGGCATGAGACCGCGCGGGCCGAGCACCTTGCCCAACGTGCCGACCTTGCCCATCAGGTCGGGCGTGGCGACCGCCGCGTCGAAGTCGGTCCACCCGCCCTTGACCTTCTCGATCATGTCGTCGCCGCCGACGTAGTCCGCCCCGGCCGCGCGCGCTTCGTCCGCCTTCTCCCCGTTGGCGAAGACCAGGACCCGAGCGGTCTTTCCGGTGCCATGCGGGAGGTTGACGGTGCCGCGGACCATCTGGTCGGCCTTGCGGGGGTCGACCCCCAGCCGCAAGGACACCTCGACGGTCTGGTCGAACCGGGTCGTCGCCACCTTCTTGACCAGGCGGACGGCGTCGAGCGGGGCGTACAGCTCCGCCGGGTCGATCTGCTCCACTGCTGCACGGTAGGCCTTGCTGCGCTTCATCTCTGCTCCTTCGCAGGTCGTGGTCGGCGAGCCGCGCGGGCTCTCCCACGTTCGTTGTGACGGTACGTGCTGTCGGTTCGTTCTCGATCCGTTCGGATCGAAGGCGTCGGGCGGGTCAGGCGGTGACGGAGATCCCCATCTGACGTGCGGTGCCCTCGATGATCCGCATGGCGGCGTCGACGTCGTTGGCGTTCAGGTCGGGCATCTTCGTCTCGGCGATCTCGCGGACCTGGGCCTTCGTGATCGATCCGGCCTTGACCTTCGGCGGCGTCCCCGATCCCTTCTCCAGGCCGGCGGCCTTGAGGATCAGGCGCGAAGCCGGCGGGGTCTTGAGGACGAAGTCGAACGAGCGGTCCTCGTAGACCGTGATCTCGACCGGGATGACGTTGCCCCGCTGGGCCTCCGTCGCGGCGTTGTACGCCTTGCAGAACTCCATGATGTTGACGCCGTGCTGACCGAGGGCAGGGCCGACCGGCGGCGCGGGGTTGGCCGCACCGGCCTGGATCTGCAACTTGATCAGGCCGGAGACCTTCTTCTTCTTCGGTGCCATGGTGTTTCGGGTCCTTCGTGCCTTGTTGAAACCCGCGGGCGGCGCCCTCGGGACCGTGCGATCGTGCTAGTTCTTCTCGATCTGGCTGAACGCCAGTTCGACCGGGGTCTCCCGGCCGAAGATCTCGACCAGGCCCGTGACCTTCTGCGCCTCGGCGTTGATCTCCGAGATCGTCGCGTGCAGTGTCGCGAACGGGCCGTCGACGACCGTCACGGAGTCGCCGACCGCGAAGTCGACCTCGATCGCCTGGGCCGGGGCCGCGCCGCCGGTCGACGCCGTTCCGGTGGCGGCCGCCGGCTTCTTCTCCGGTGCCGGCGCGAGGATGGACACGACCTCGTCCAGCGACAGCGGAGCCGGCTGATGGCCGTGCCCGACGAACCCGGTCACCCCCGGCGTGTGCCGGATCGCGCCCCAGGACTCGTCGGTCAGGTCCATCCGGACCAGGACGTAGCCGGGGAACTTGTTCCGCCTGACGAGCTTGCGCACGCCGCCCTTGATCTCGGTGACCTCCTCCATCGGCACCTCGACCTGGAAGACGTAGTCCTCCATGTTCAGCGTGGTGATGCGGGTCTCGATATTGCCCTTGACCTTGTTCTCGTATCCGGCGTAGGAGTGCACGACGTACCAGTCGCCCGCGGCGGTGCGCATCTGCTCGCGGAAGAGCACGACCGGGTCCTCGTCGACCGGCTCCTCGGCGACCGGCGCCTCGTCGACCGGCGCCTCGGGTGCGGGTTCGGCAGCGACCGCGGACTCGACCGCGTCCTCGGCGGCAACAGCGGCCTCGTCGACCGCGTCCTCGGCGGCAACAGCGGCCGGCTCGGGCACGGTCGTCGCTCTCCGCGGGTCTGGGTAGCTGGGTTAGTGGGTAGGAGGGTAGGTAGGTGGGTGCGTGGCGATCGTCGGCGTCCTCAGCCGAAGACGAACAGCACTCCCCGGCCGAAGACGTAGTCCATGCCCGCGATGATCCCCGCCATGATGACGACGAACACCACGACGACGGTCGTGTAGGCGATCAGTTCCTTGCGCGTGGGCCAGATGACCTTGCGCAGTTCGGCGATGACCTGGCGGACGAACAGCGCGATACGGGCGAACACGTTGCCCCGGTCACGGGACTGGCGGCCGCGGCCGTCCGACCCGCGCTCGGAAACGGCGTCGGTGTCCGTCATTGCCGTCCCGCCTTCCTCGTTGCGCGGGGGCGTCCCGCGTGCCGTCGTGCTGGTCCTGCGCAGGGCCGGAGGGACTTGAACCCCCAACCGCCGGTTTTGGAGACCGGTGCTCTACCAATTGAGCTACGACCCTTCGACCCCGCACGCGGGGTCGAACACGTCGATGGGCACGCTTACGCCCGCCCACAACGCAGTGGGGTGAGTCTACGGTGACCCCGTCGGCGCGGTCCAATCCGCCCTGCAAGGATGATCGGCATGACGCTCCCCCGCATCTCCCGGCGCATCGGCGCGATCGCCGAGTCGGCCACGTTGGCGGTCGACGCGAAGGCCAAGGCGCTCAAGGCCGCCGGTCGCCCGGTCATCGGCTTCGGCGCGGGCGAGCCGGACTTCCCGACGCCGGACTACATCGTCGCCGCCGCGATCGAGGCGTGCGCGGACCCGCGCTGGCACCGGTACACCCCGGCCGGCGGCCTACCCGAACTCAAGGCCGCGATCGCCGCGAAGACCGCGCGCGACTCCGGCTACGCCGTCGGCGCCGGTCAGGTCCTGGTGACCAACGGCGGCAAGCAGGCGCTGTACAACGCCTTCGCCACGCTGCTCGACCCCGGCGACGAGGTCCTCCTCCCGGCGCCGTACTGGACGACGTATCCGGAGTCGATCCGACTCGCCGGCGGCGTCCCGGTCGCGGTGTCGACGGACGAGACGTCGGGGTACCGCGCGACCGTCGAGCAGTTGGAGGCCGCCCGGACCGATCGCACGAAGGTCCTCGTCTTCGTGTCCCCGTCGAACCCGACCGGCGCGGTGTACCCGCCGGACCAGGTCCGCGCGATCGGGGAGTGGGCCGACGCGCACGGGCTGTGGGTCGTCACGGACGAGATCTACGAGCACCTGGTCTACGGCGACGCGCAGTTCTCCTCGATGCCGGTGCTCGTGCCCTCGCTGGCCGGCCGGTGCGTCGTGGTCAACGGCGTCGCCAAGACCTACGCCATGACCGGTTGGCGGGTTGGCTGGCTGCTGGGACCCGAGGACGTCGTCAAGGCGGCCACGAACCTGCAGTCCCACGCCACGTCCAACGTGGCGAACGTCTCGCAGGTCGCGGCCCTGGCCGCCGTCAGCGGCGACCTGTCCGCCGTCGCCCGGATGCGGGCGGCGTTCGATCGTCGACGGCGTTCGATCGTCGAACGGCTCGACGCGATCCCCGGGGTGGACTGCCCCCTGCCGGAGGGCGCGTTCTACGCGTATCCGTCGGTCAAGGCGCTCGTCGGTCGTACCGTGCGCGGTCAGGTGATCGAGTCCTCGGCGCACCTGGCGGCGGTCATCCTCGACCAGGCCGAGGTCGCGGTCGTACCCGGTGAGGCGTTCGGCACCCCCGGCTACCTGCGGCTGTCGTACGCGATGTCCGACGCCGACATCGCCGAGGGCGTCGACCGGATCGCGGCCCTCCTGACCCCCGCGTCCTGACCCCCGCGTCCTGACCCCAGCGTCCTGACCCGGTCGCGCGATCGGCGCCGGTTAGAGCGGACAGCCGACGAGGCGGGGCTCGACGTCGAGCACGATGGCGAACCTCGCCGCGACCCGCGCCCGAACGGCCCGGGCCAGGTCGACGATCTCGGCCGCGGTCGCGCCGCCGCGGTTGGTGAGGGCGAGGGTGTGCCGGGACGAGATCGCCGCCCGGCCAGGGCCCGGCAGCGCGAACCCCGGACCCATCCCCGAATGCTCGATCAACCACGCCGCGCTGAGCTTGACCCCCGACGGCGCCGGGTAGCGCGGGCAGGCGGCCGGCACCCGATCGGCCGTACCCGCGTCGACGATCGGATTGGTGAAGAACGAGCCCGCGCTCCAGGAGTCGTGATCATCGGGGTCGAGGATCATCGCCTTGCCGGCGCGCAGTCGCCGTACCGTCGCGGCGATCGCCGCCACGTCCTCCTCGTCGCCGACCGCGACCGCCAAGGCGTCCGCGAGCTGCGCGTAGCGGACCGGGCTGCGCCCGCCGACCCCCAGGCGCAGGTCGACCGAGAGCACGACCCAACGGTCCGGTTCGGCCTTGAACCGGCTGGTCCGGTACCCGAATCCGCACTCGTCGGCGCCCAGTTCGCACACCTGAGCGGCCGACCGGTCGAGGACGCGCACGGAGCGCAGGACGGCGGAGATGTCCTGACCGTAGGCGCCGACGTTCTGCACCGGCGTCGCCCCGACCCGGCCCGGGATCCCCGTCATCGCCTCGATGCCGGTCCACCCACGGCCCACCGCGAGGTCGACGACGTCGGACCAGGCCTGCCCGGCCGCGACGCGGACGTCGACCTGGCCGCGTCCGGCGGTCGCCGCGACGCCGCGGGTGGCGACCTCGATCGCGACACCCGCGAAGCCCGCGTCGGCGACCAGCAGATTCGATCCGCCGCCGACGATGAGCGCCGACCGGCCGGCGTCGTCCGCGGCACGGACCGCCGCGACCAGGTCGTCCTCACCCCGCGCGACGACCCACTCCTGTGCCGCCCCGCCCACGCGCAGCGTCGTGCGCTCGGCGAAGGACGGCCCCGGGACCGCGGCGTCCATCAGCCCAGGCGGACGCGGGCGTTCGCCCGACCCAGGACGGTCTGACCGCCGAAGGTCACCGTCAGCGCGATCGTGGCCACCGAGTCGGTCACGTCGGTCACCGTGCCGCGCACGCTCACCGTCGCCCCGGTGTCGTCGTCCGGCACGACGACCGGCCGCGTGAACCGCACGCCGTAGGACAGCACACGCCGCGGATCCCCCGCCCAGTCCGCGACGACCCGGCCGCCCAACGCCATCGTGAACATGCCGTGCGCGATCACGTCCGGCAGGCCGACCTCGGTCGCGAAGCGCTGGTTCCAGTGGATCGGGTTGAAGTCCCCCGACGCCCCCGCGTACCGGACGAGGTCGGCCCGGGTCACGGCGAAGTCTCGCGCCGCGAGTTCGGTCCCGACCTCGACACCGTCCGCCGACGCGCTCATCGGCCGGCCTCCGCCGGCTCGTCCGGCCCCCGTGCGACCAGGACCGACCGCGTCGTGAGGACGTGACCACCGGCGGCGTCGGTCACGTGGCCGCTGGTGCCGATGATGTCGTTGCCGGCCGCCTGACGGACGGACTCGACCGTCGTCACGATCGACAACTCGTCACCGGCGACGACGGGACGGACGTACTCGAACGACTGCTCACCGTGCACGACCCGGGAGAAGTCCAGGCCGAGCTCGGGGTCGCGCACGACGGCGGCGCTGGCCTCCAGCGCCAGCACGATGGCGAAGGTCAACGGAGCCACGACGTCGGAGTACCCCGATGCCCGCGCGGCCGCGACGTCGGTGTGGACCGGGCTGTGCTCACCGATCGCCGCGGCGAACTCCCGCACCTTCTCCCGCCCGACGAGGTACGTCCCCGGGTAGGCGTACGAGCGGCCGACGAAGTCCGCGTTCAGCGCCATCGCTCGCGACCGGACCCGACTAGCGGGTTTCCTTGTGGTTGGTGTGCTTGTTGCAGTTCGGGCAGAACTTCTTCACCTCGAGCCGGTCCGGGTCGTTCCGCCGGTTCTTCT
>CAYMNG010000109.1:0-4948 GCA_964391765.1 uncultured Bifidobacteriaceae bacterium
GCCGGGACGACGTCACCGGCCCGGCCGCGGACGACGGTGAGCTTCGCCCCGTCGGTGCGCAGGCGGGTGACCTGCGTGCCGAGCACGTTGCGCTCGGACGCCTGCTGGTCGCGGCGGACCGGGGTGAACTGGGACATCACTGCTCCTCGGGCGGGCTACGTGCCGGTGGTCGGCTAGTCGATCCGGACTCGACCGTGCGGTGTGTCAAACGATACGGCGACCAGGCCCGGTTCGTCGTCCACCCACGCGACGTCGACACACGTGACCGTGGCGGCCGGGTCGCCGGCGAGCCAGGTCGAGACGGCCTCGTGGTCGCCGGCCACCTCGATCTCCGCGATGGCGACGGCGGACCCGCCGGCCGACGGGTGGTCCGCCGGCGGGCTGTCCCAATGGACGAAGAACGGCAGTTCGGGGGACGCGATGACGTCGAGCACGCCGATCTGCCGCCAGCGAAGTTCGTGGCCGTCGGGGCGGATCCGCCGGCCGGGGGCCGCCGCGCGGCCCATCCGCGTCTCGATCGCGGACAGGTCGTCGACCGCGAAGACCCAGCTGAACCAACCGCCGCCGTCGGCGGCGTGCTGGGCGACCGCCCGGCCGAACGGCGCCTTCTGCGCCGCCGGATGATCCAGCGCCGAGACGACCTCGACGTAGCAGCCACCGGCCAGCGGCAGGATGAAGTTGCGGGTGCCGAACGACGGGTGCCGGCCGCCGTCGACGAACGTGCCGCCGAGGTCGCTGCCGATCCGCTGGATCACGTCGGCGACCTCGCCGGTCGTGCACGCGTAGGAGATGTGATCGAGCCGCATGAGCGCATCCTGCCCAACCGGTGTCGGCGTTCGCGCGGTGACCCCCGGCCGACCGCGGCCTGTGGCAGGCTCCGGCCATGACGACGGACGAATCCGCCCCCGATGTCGCATCGGTGACGGCGAAGCTGGACAAGAAGAAGTCGATCATCCTCGGGGTCGTCGGCCTGGCCGTGATCGTCCTGATCTTCTGGAAGGTCATCCCGCAGATCGGCAGCTACTCCGACGCGCTCGCCGCACTGCAGGCGATGGCGCCGGCCGCGATCGTCGCCGTGGGTGTCGCCGTCGTGATCTACCTCGTCGTCTACGGGTTCCCCTTCATGGCGGCGACCCCGAAGCTGCGGTACTGGCCGTCACAGCAGGTGAACCAGGCGGCGTTCGCGATCAGCAACGGAGTGCCGGCCGGCGGCGCGTTCGGCCTGGCCGTCCAGTACGCGATGCTCGCGACCCATCAGGTGCCCGGCACGGTCGCGACGTCGGCCATCACGGCGGTCGGCCTGTGGAGCATGTTCGTCAGCCTGGGCCTACCGGTGCTCGGCATCGGTGCGCTCAACGCCACCGGCGGATCGCTGTCGTACGCCTGGGTCGCGCCGGTCGGTCTGGTGATCCTCGCGACGATCGTCGTCCTCCTCGTGCTGATCGTCCGATCCGAGCGACTCGCCCGCCGCGTGGGTGGGCTGGGCAACACGATCCTCAACCCGCTGCGGACCCGGATCGCGGCGCTTCGCGACCTGGATCTCGTGGAGCCGATCACCAAGTTCCGCACCGACATGCACGATCTGCTCGCCCGTCGGTGGATCGTCATCACGGTGGCCCAGCTCGCGGTCATCCTCACGCAGTTCGCCATCCTCTACGTCGCGTTGCGCGGCATCCAGGGCTGGGACGAACCGGGAACGTCGGCGATCGCGGTGTTCGGCGCCTTCGCGACCAGCCAGATCATGCTCATGGTGCCGATCACCCCCGGCGGCCTGGGTACGGTCGACGCGATGATCATCGCGCTGCTGCAAAGTGTCGGTGTCTCCGCCGGCGAGGCGACGGCCGCGGACCTGGTGTGGCGGGCGGCGTCGTACGTGCCGCAGATCGTCGTCGGTGTGCTCGCGCTGGTGCTGTGGTTCCGGCGGGCCAACCGGGCCTTCGCCGGCGCCGCGGCGCCGGCACCACCGTCCGCGTAGGGGTTCGTCGCCGATCGGCGGCCGGCGGCCTGTCGCGACCGGCGGCGTGTCGCGCCCGGCCGGACGACACGTGATCCGTAGGGTGTGCGAAGTCCCGGTCGTCGCGGGAGGGGAAGCCTGCGACGGCCGGGACCACTGGTTCCCGGCCGGGCTCGCCGTCGCCGATCGCCCCGGTCCCTAGGGTGGGCCGATGGCCGTTCGATGCTCGCCGCGCCCGTGGCGCCGTTACGCCGCGTTGGGCGACAGCTTCACCGAGGGGATGATGGACGACCTTCGTCCCGACGGCCGCCACCGCGGCTGGGCGGACGACGTCGCGGCGGTGCTCGCCCAGCACGCGATCGACCGCGGCGAACCCGGCCTGCAGTACGCGAACCTGGCGATCCGCGGCCGATTGGTCCACCAGGTGGTCGCCGAGCAGGTTCCGGCCGCACTCGACCTGGGCCCGGACCTGGTCACGCTCGCGGCCGGGGTGAACGACTCGATCCGACTGCACTACGACGTCGATCGGGTCGCGTCGGATCTCGAGCGCGGCGTACGGGCCCTTCGTGCGGCGGGTGTCGACGTCGTGCTGTTCGCCTTCGGCGATCCGTCCCGACGTTCACCGCTGATGTCGCCGGTCCGCGAGCGGATCCGTCGGTTCAACTCCGCGGTGCAGGCGATCGCCGACCACCACGACTGCTACCTGGTCAGCTTCTGGCAGCTGGCGGTGTTCGACGACGACCACCTGTGGGCGCCGGACCGCCTCCACCTGGCTCCGGCCGGTCACCGGCTGGTCGCCCGATCCGTCCTCGCCGGCCTGGGCCTGGCCGGTGCCGATCCGGCCGAGCGTGACTGGCTCACCCCCGCGGTCCCCGGTCCGCGGCCGTCGGTCGCCACCCGGGCGAGGGGGAACCTGCGCTGGGGGCGGGCGTATCTGCTGCCCTGGGTCGCGCGGCGGATGCGCGGGCGATCCTCCGGCGACGACGTCGTGCCCAAGCACCCCGACTGGGTCCCGGTGCCGTCGTCCCCACCGGTGGGCAGCGTCCACAGCCCGAACTGACGGGGTTGGCGCGGGCGGCCGGCGTCGACACGGTTTCGGACATGACGACTCCGACCGACGCGATCCACGTCCACCTCGCCGAGACCGCCATCGCGGCCATGCCCCACCTGCTCGGGTTCCACCCGGCCGACAGCCTCGTGGTGCTGTGGTACCGCGACGGCGCCGTGCTGGTCGCCGAGCGGGTCGACCTGCCGCCGACCACGGACCCGACGGACCCGCGACTGCCCGACTGGTCGGGCCAGGTCATCCCGCGGACCGCGGTCGACGCCTGCGACGCGACGGTCGTCATCATCGTGACCGCGGCCGAACCACGGCTCCTGGCGGCGGTCGCGTTCGCGGACTGCGTCATCGCGGAGATCCTCGCCGCCGGCGTGCCGGTCCTGGACCAGATCCACGTGTGCGGCGCGCGGTGGCGGAGCCTGCTGTGCGCGGATCCGGCCTGCTGCCCGGCCGAAGGGCGGACGGTCCGGGCCGACCTGCGCCGACGGGTCGAGGAGGCCTTCGCCTTCGACGGCCGGCGCGTCCTCGCCGACCGGGAGACGATGGCCAACCAGGTCGCGCCGGATCCGGCGAGGATCGCCGAGGTCAGCGCGCACCTGCCACGTGATCCACGGCGCGCGCGGCGCGGCGACCGCTGGCGGGACGCCGCGATCGACGAGGTGATGTTCGTCCTCACCCGCCGCCCGGGGCCGGTGCCGGCCGACCTCGGTGCCCGGATCCTTCGCAACCTCGCCGACATCCGTGTACGCGACACGGTCCTGTGGGACGTCGCCGGCCTGACCGGGGACGCGAGCCGGCAGGCGGCGAACGTCCTGACCGGACTCACGCGATCCGCGCCGGACCCGGTGTGCGCGCCGGTGGCCAGCTGCTGCGCGATCGCGGTCTGGCTGACCGGCGACGGCGCCCTCGCCGGTGCGGCGGTCGAACGGGCGTTGGCCGCGGAGCCGGACTACTCGCTCGCCCAGTTGCTGGCGGCCGCGCTGCACGCGAACTGGCCGCCGAGTCGGTGGCGGGCCATCGTGCGCGAACTCGACCGCGACACGTGCCGGACCGGAGATTTGCGATCGGCCGGCGAATCGGTATAGTGCCCGCAGGTCAAGAGTTCCAGTCGATCAGCTCCGGCTTGCTGGACGGCAACCCTCCAACCGCGGTGGGGTGCTCCGGATGAAGACCTGGCCCGCCTCGGCGGGCAAGCGCGGGTCTTGCACAGGGCAGGACCCCACAACTGGGAGGCCGATCATGTGCTGTTGTCGCCGTCGAATGTCGTGCCGCTGATCGACGCGTCCGTCGTGACGCCGTCGTAGCGGACCACCGGCCCCGAACGACCGGGGCGCGCGCACCCGCGCAGAAACCGCAAGTAACCCCACGAACATCCCCCTTTCCCCTGCCGCCCGCGCGGCCACCCCCAAGGAGCACCCATGAGCACCGCCTGGTCATTCGAGACGAAGCAGATCCACGCCGGACAGTCGCCCGACGGCACGACGAACGCACGCGCCCTGCCGATCTATCAGACGACGTCGTACACCTTCAACGACACCACCCACGCGGCGAACCTGTTCGGGCTGAAGGAACTCGGCAACATCTACACGCGCATCATGAACCCGACCACCGCCGTGGTCGAGGACCGGATCGCGGCCCTCGAAGGCGGGGTGGCGGCGCTGCTGCTGGCCAGTGGGCAGTCCGCGGAGACGCTGGCGATCCTGAACGTCGCCGAGGCCGGGGACCACATCGTCGCCAGCCCGAGCCTGTACGGAGGCACGTACAACCTGCTGCACTACACGCTGCCAAAGCTCGGGGTCACGACGACGTTCGTGACCGACCCGACCGACCCGCAGTCCTGGCGAGATGCCGTGCAGCCGAACACCAAGGCGTTCTACGGCGAGACGATCGGCAACCCGAAGAACGACATCCTCGACATCGAGGCGGTCGCGGCG
>CAYMNG010000109.1:4958-7984 GCA_964391765.1 uncultured Bifidobacteriaceae bacterium
GACAACACCGTCGGCACCCCGTTCCTGGTCAATCCGCTGGCGTGGGGGGCCGACGTCGTCATCCACTCGGCGACGAAGTACCTCGGCGGGCACGGCACCGCGATCGCCGGGGTGATCGTCGACGGCGGGACGTTCGACTACGCGCAGTACCCCGAGCGCTTCCCGAACTACAACCTGCCGGACCCGAGCTACCACGGACTGGTCTACGCCCGTGACCTCGGAGTCGGGTCGGCCTTCGGGGCCAACCTGTCCTACATCCTCAAGGCGCGCGTGCAGCTGCTGCGTGACCTCGGCCCGTCCGCCGCGCCGTTCAACGCCTTCCTGATCGCCCAGGGCCTGGAGACGTTGTCGCTGCGGATGTAGCGGCACGTGCACAACGCCCTGGCGGTCGCGCGGTTCCTCGAGGGACGCGACGAGGTCGAGTCGGTCAACTACGCGAGCCTGCCGTCCAGCCCGTGGCACTCGCTGGCGACCAAGTACGTCCCGCGCGGCAGCGGTGCGGTCCTCGCGTTCGAGATCAAGGGCGGGGTCGAGGCCGGCCGCGCGTTCGTCGAGGCCCTCGAACTGCACAGCCACGTCGCGAACATCGGCGACGTTCGCAGCCTGGTCATCCACCCCGCGTCGACGACCCATTCGCAGTTGTCGCCGGCGGAGCAGCTGGCGACCGGCGTCACGCCCGGTCTGGTCCGCCTCGCGGTCGGGATCGAGCACATCGACGACATCCTCGCCGACCTGGACGCCGGTTTCCGGGCGGCCAAGGCCTGACGATGCCCGACTACGGTCCGCTGTCCTACGACGGTCCTCCTCCCGCCAGCGCCGCCTGGCGGGAGGGGGACGAGGTCGGTGACCGTTTATTCGCCGACGTCGGGCCGTTGACGACCGAGTCGGGGCACCGGTTCGACACGGTCCAGGTCGCCTACGAGACGTGGGGGCGGTTGAACGCCGACGGCAGCAACGCCGTGTACGTCTGCCACGCGCTCACGGGGGATTCACACGTGACCGGCCGCCCCGGCGCCGGCCACAAGACCGGTGGCTGGTGGGACGGTCTGGTCGGCCCGGGTGCCGACATCGACACAGACGAGTGGTTCGTCGTCTGCGCGAACGTCCTGGGCGGGTGCCAGGGCACGACCGGACCGGCATCCACCGCTCCGGACGGCCGGCCCTGGGGCAGTCGGTTCCCGGTCGTGTCCGTCGCGGACATGGTGGAGGTCGAGCGGATGCTCGCCGACCACCTCGGGATCGACTCGTGGGCGTTGATGCTCGGGCCGTCGTTGGGCGGGATGCGGGTCCTGGAGTGGCTCGTGCGATATCCCGACCGGGTTCGCGGCGGCCTGGTCCTGGGTTCGGCGGCGGCCGTGACGGCCGACCAGATCGGCACCCACTACGCCCAGATCGGCGCGATCGTCGCTGACCCGAGGTTCCGCGGCGGGGACTACTACGACGCGCCCGACGGGGAGGGTCCCCATGTCGGCATGGGGATCGCCCGTCAGGTCGCGCACCTGACGTACCGCTGCGAGACCGAACTGGACCTGCGGTTCGGGCGCGACGAACAGGACGGGGAGGACCCGTACGCCGGCGGGCGGTTCGCGGTCGAGTCGTACCTGGACCACCACGCCGACAAGCTCGCGCGCCGGTTCGACGCGAACACCTATGTCGCCCTCACCCGGGCGATGAGCCTGTTCGACATCGGTCGCGGCCGTGGTGGCCTGGCGGCGGCGCTGGGCGCGGTGACCGCGCCGCTCACCGTCGTCGGGATCGACAGCGACCGGCTGTTCCCGGTCCGGTTGCAGCAGCAGATCGTCGACCTGGCCCCGGGCGCGGATCGCCTGCACCTGCTCGCGTCCCCCTACGGCCACGACGGCTTCCTCGTCGAGGACGAGCAGGTCGGCGCCTTCATCTCCCACGCCCTGGACCGCGTGCGCGACCCGCGGTGAGCAGGAGTCGGGGCCGCGTGCCGGCCACCGTCATCCACAGGCCCGGGCCGGGGACCGCGCGCACGCCCGTCGGGCACCTAGCGTTGCGGGCATGCGCCGTGTCGTCACCTGCCTGTTGGCCGTGTTCGTGACGGCACTCGTCGGCACGGCCGTGGCGCCCGCGCGCGCGGCGGACGTCCATGGTGACGACGAACGTGACGTCTACGTGGGCACCGGCGGCCTGCTGCTGCCGGGGTCGGTCGACGTCGGCGAGCGGCGCAGGGTCGCCGAGTGCGGCGAGTGCCGGTGGCGCCTGACCTCGATCTGCGCCGTCCCCGATCGGACGCTGGGCTCGGGGTTCGACGACCAGCGCGCCTGCACGTCCGTCGTCCGCGGCTGCCCGAACCGGCAGCGGACCCTGCGCGCGTGGTTCCAGGCACCGGGCCGGTCGTGGCGACCGATCGACGTCGTGTGCGTCGGCCGACCGGTCACCGTCGAGCAGGTCGGCGCGGCCGTCACCGACCGGGTCGAGGACCGACTGCCGGCGCTCACCGTGACGACCCGACCGGCGCGGGGCGCGATCACCCAGCTTCCCGTGCGGTTCGACGCCGGCCAGCCGGCAGAGCCGTCGAGCTGGACGATGCCGATCCTCGACCGCACCGTCGAGGTCGTCGCGGTGCCCACCTGGACCTGGACCTTCGGTGACGAGACGGTGGGCGAGTCGCCCACGGCGGACCGGTCCGGCCCGACACCCGCGCACACGTATCGCCGTGCGGGGCCGATGACGGTCACCGTCCGGACGACCTGGTCGGCGACCTTCCGGGTCGACGGGCTGGGGCCGTTCGCCGTCCCGCAGACGCTGCACCAG
Organism: uncultured Bifidobacteriaceae bacterium; assembly: GCA_964391765.1. Classification (GTDB taxonomy): domain Bacteria; phylum Actinomycetota; class Actinomycetes; order S36-B12; family S36-B12; genus UBA10649. The sequence goes on from CAYMNG010000109.1 coordinate 7,740, forward strand.
GTCGTGACATTCGCCCTGCCGATCGGTCAGGGCCGGGCGCTGCTGGTCGATTCTCGTTGAGGTCGCGGCAGCGCTCGGTCGCGCCGACGGCGGGCGGTGCGTGCGTTCCGCGCAGGACGTGGCACAATGGCGGGGAAGTATCGGCCCGTCTGCCAAGCCCTCGTCGGCTTGACACGGGCCCTTGTCGTGGGTCCAGCGAGGAAGGCACCACCCCTTGGCTCAGTCAGCGTCGGCGAAGAAGCCGG
>CAYMNG010000110.1:0-7834 GCA_964391765.1 uncultured Bifidobacteriaceae bacterium
GGACTGTCGGAAAGCTCGATGCCGTATTGGGCAATAGGCGAGCCGATCGGCCCCATGCTGAACGGGATGACGTAAAGCGTGCGCCCTTTCATGCAGCCGGAGAACAGTCCATGGAGCTTGGTTTTCATGGCCACGGGCGACTCCCAGTTGTTCGTGGGGCCGGCGTCCTTCGGCGACCTGGAACAGATGAACGTGCGCTGCTCCACGCGGGCCACGTCACGCGGGTCGCTGCGGACCAGCAACGAGTTCGGCCGCAGTTTGGGATTGAGCCAGAGGCCGGCACCGGATTGCACGATCAGTTCGCGCATCAATTTATCTTCGGCTTCCGAGCCGTCACACCAAAATACCTTGTCCGGCTGGCAGAGTTTGACCTGCTCCTCAACCCAGGAAATGACGGCGGGCTGGTGGGTGTTTTTGCTGCCGAGTGTCGTTTTGGTCATAAGCTGTAAAATATTATCTTCCTTTCGGTTCTAAACCGAGCGCAAAGCGTAAGGATGTTCCGGCCAGACGGCTTTGCAAATTTTGCCGAATAATCAACCAAACCGTTGTTTTAAAAAGAAAAAAACGCGCACGAGGATTGGCAATAAATGCGTCGCGCAAATTTTATCCGTGTGGTATTTCTTGGGTGATGAGTTCGGAAAAAGAACATTGCCGGCCGGAACCTTCCGCTGCCTGTCTTGCCCGTTCGGTGCTCACTGCGCTGGCGGAAGAACCGGCGCTCGAAGCGGTCACCATTGATCACGCCAAACAGACCATTTCGGTCGCCACGCTCGGCCGCACCAATGTCGAGGAGATCACCCAGAAACTGACCGGCAAAATCCAGGCGGCGCAAAATGTTGCAGGCGAGCCGCCCTGCCAGTTGCTTGCCGGCCAGCCGGATTGCACCAATTGCGCCACGCCGCTCTCGGCCGATGAGCAGCGCGGCATCACCATTCAACATGCCAGCGGCGCCACGACGATTGCGCGCGTCACCTGTCCCACGGCGCCGACTTTCTGGCGCTGGCGCGAACTGCCCTTTCCCAAGATCGTCCAGCGCGACGTGGAATTCCTTGAGCACGCCGAGGAACACGACCGGCTGGCCGAGCGTGAAGCTCGTACCGATCAGGCGGTCACGCAGTCCGTCGGCCCCGACCGCGGCCATCGCGATCAACGCCGCGCCGAAGGCCAACGTCGTCTGACCCGGCCACGGCCGAACCGCCATCGTCGTGCCGGGAACCGTGACGAGGACCGCGCTTTGGACCAGCGCGATCGCCAGCGCCAGGCCGCCGAACGCGGCGAGCCGCCCGGTGACCTGCAGGCGGTCGGGCAGGAGGAGGGCGAGCAGGCCGGCGAGCACGATCCCGACCGTGAGCCACACCGGGGTCATGCCCGGGCCACCGGGATGCAGCAGGAGGACGTGCCAGGGACGCAGGTTCGGATCCGCGACGGGACCGGTCGACAGTCCCGGCTCCAGCAGCCACAAGGCCGGGTCCACGAACAGTCGGCCCGACCACGGCAGCAGCACGACGACCGGGGCGAGCAGGCCGATCCCCAGGCGGGCGGCCGACCAGCGGGCGGAGGCACCCGAGCGCCGCACCCCGACGACGACGACGAGCGCGCCGGCGAGGGCGAGGACCAGCCACACCGCGGGCGCCGTGGCCAGGACGATCGCGACGAGGATCGCGGTCCCGCCCGCGCGGCGCATCGTCCCGCCCGGCCCGGCGATGCGCACGAGCGACCGCATCGCCAGCGGGAGCGCGATCGCGGCGATCGTCGTGCCGATCCGGCCCGCGGCCACCGCCCCGGTCATGCTCGGCAGCAACGCATATGCCGCCGCCGCCCACACCCGCACCGCCCGGCCGGGGACCAGCCCGCGCAACGACACGTAGGCGCTCCAGCCGGCCAGCGGCAGCGCGAGCACCAGCAGCAGCGTGACCGCCGCCGACGCCTTGCCCAGCAGCACCGTGGCGACCGCGGCGACCAGCGCGAGATAGGCCGGCGCGGCGGTCGAGGAACCGGGGCCGACGTCGTGCCACGCCTGCTGGTAGGTCGCCCACAGGTCGCCGGCCCCCGGCGGCGCCGGCAGCAGCGCACCGCCTTGCAGGACGCCGTCGCCCAGCCACAGGCCGCGCGCGCCGATCACGGCGAGGACCGTCAGCGCCAGGCCGAGCAGGATCGCCGGCGTCGTCAGGACCCGACGGACCAGCCCGCCGGAGCTGTCGACGAGGAAGTCCGCGTCGTCGCCGACCGGTCCGCTGTCCAGGGCGCTGATCGACGTGCTCGGCCCGGTCGACCCGCTCGTCGTGACCATCCCGCCCAGCGCCTCCAGCCCGTGGCGGATCTGGCTCGTGGTCGAGGGCCGCAGGGACCGCACGACGCCGGCCGGGTCGACGGTGGTCCGGTCGACGAGCGCGCGAGAGCGGCGCACCCGGGCCGGGTGGAACACCAGCCCGGCGACGGCGCCGACCTCGTCGCGGGCCGCGGCGACGTCCTTGCCCAGCAGGTACAGGCCGGACCGGAACGCGCTGCCGGCCAGCAGGCGCAGCGCGACGAACGGCGCCGCCGCGCTCGAGGCGTGCGCGAGCAGGACGTGCGCGGACGCCTCGCGGTCGGCGCGGTGCGGCCGCGGCGCGGCCGGCGCGACCCGCCGCCCGTGGGCCGAGGCCTCGCGGTGGTGCACGACGGCGTCCGTGGCGACGAGCACCCGCTCGCCGCGCCGGTGGGCCCGCCAGCAGAAGTCCAGGTCGTCGCGGAACAGCGGCAGGTCCGGGTCGAAGCCGGCCAGCGCGTCCCATACGTCCCGGCGGACGAGCATGCCGGCCGAACTCACCGCCAGGACGTCGCGGACCCCGTCGTGCTGGCCCTGGTCGTGCTCGCGACGTTCGAGACCGGTCACGCGCCGGCCCGCCGCGTCGATCGTCACGCCGGCCTCCAGCAGCAGGCGACGGTCGTGCCAGCCGAGGACCTTCGGTCCGAGGATCGCGGCGCTGGGGTGGTCGTCGGCGGTATCCAGCAGCGCGGCCAGGCAGTCCGGGCTCGGTGCGCTGTCGTCGTGCAACAGCCACAGCCACTCGATCGCGGCGCCGGGGAACGGCTCGGGGCCGACCTGCTCCAGGCCGGCCGCGACCGCGGCGCCGAACCCGGTGCCCGCCGGCACGTCGACCGTGCGGTCCGGGCCGAACGAGGCCCTCAGCAGTGCTGCGCTGTCGTCGGTCGACCCGGTGTCGACGCCGATCGCGACGTCGGGCAGCCGCGTCTGCGCGGCCAGGGTCGTCAGGACGGCCGGCAGCCAGACCGCGCCGTCGTGGCTGACGACGACCGTCGTGACCAGGTGCCGGCGTCGCGGCAGCGCGGGCGCGGCGTCGTCGAGGGCGAGGAAGTCGTCGACGTTGAACCATTCGGTGGTCTGCTCGCCGCCGGTCGGGGGGCCGGGGTCGACCGTGCCGTCGGCGGCTGCGTCGTCGGCGGCTGCGTCGTCGTCGGGTCGATCGTCGCCGGTCGCCTCGTCGAGCAGCGCGCCGACGTCGGCGAACTGGTCACCGAGGTCGTCGGCACGGTGGCCGGTCGGGCCGTCGGCGGACGTCGCGTCCTTCGCCGAGGACGCCGCGCGGGGGAGCTGCGATGCGTCGTCGGTCACCGGGTCACTGTACGTTCCGTCCGGCCGTGCGCCGTGAGCGCGCGCCGGTCAGCCGCGGTCGGGAGGGGTCAGCCGGCGCGTCGCTTCAGGCGCCGGCGCTCGCGCTCGGACAGTCCGCCCCAGATCCCGAAGCGCTCGTCGGAGGCGAGGGCGTACTCCAGGCACTCCGCGCGCACCTCGCAGGACAGGCAGACCCGCTTCGCCTCTCGCGTGCTGCCGCCCTTCTCGGGGAAGAAGGCCTCCGGATCGGTCTGCGCGCACAGTGCGCGCTCCTGCCAGGACATCGCCTCCGCGTCCGGCGACGGGACGACCACGTTCTCGGCCACGTTCTCGGCCAAGCGAATATCCGGCACGCGAACCCTCCTCGACCCAGCAACTGACGACCCGGCGACTGGCGACCCGGCGACTGGCAAGCCACCGATCCGAACCCGTCGCTGGGACGTATTACAGGGATGTGATTCGCGTTAGTCAAGCCGGATTCGGGCATTTGCGACCTTTCGCCGCACATTTCGGCAAGAAGTCCGGCAAGACGCGGCGTGTCGCCTTGGCCAGGCCCACCCCCTGTGCGCCGCCGGTTCGTGCCGCACGTCCCGCTTCCTGGGACGTCGCGCACGAACACCGGGACAAATCGGGCAGCTCGTGCCGCACGTCCCGCTTCCTGGGACGTCGCGCACGAACACCCGGACAAATCGGGCAGCTCGTGCCGCACGTCCCACTTCCTGGGACGTCGCGCACGAACACCCGGACAAATCGGGCAACTCGTGCCGCACGTCCCAGGAAGCGGGACAAACGGCTGCGGGGCGGTCTGCGAGGATGCCCGGATGCGCGTCACGGTACTGGCCGGCGGGATCGGCGCCGCCCGCTTCCTCACCGGCCTAAAGCACCTGCTCGCCGGCGACGACGCCGAGATCACCGTGATCGGCAACACCGGCGACGACATCTGGCTGCACGGCCTGCGGATCTGCCCGGACCTGGACACCGTCATGTACACCCTCGGCGGCGGCATCAGCGCCGAACGCGGCTGGGGCCGGGAGGGCGAGACGTTCGTCGTCCGGGACGAACTGGCCGCCTACGGGGTCGAGCCGACGTGGTTCGGCCTCGGCGACAAGGACCTCGCGACCCACCTCGTCCGCACACAGTCCCTGGCCGCCGGGTACACCCTGACCGAGGTCACCGCCGCACTGTGCGCGCACTGGCAGCCCGGCGTCCGACTCCTGCCGATGACCGACGACCGCGCCGAGACCCACGTCGTCGTCGACGACCCGAGCGGCGCGACGGCCGCGGACCGAACCCCGCTTCGCACCGCGATCCACTTCCAGGAGTGGTGGATCCGCTACCAGGCGAAGCTTCCCGCCCACGAGATCGTCCTCGTCGGCGTCGACCAGGCCCGACCCGGACCCGACGTCGTCGCCGCGATCACCGACGCCGACGTCGTCCTCCTGCCCCCGAGCAACCCGGTCGTCTCGATCGGGACGATCTGCCAGGTCCCCGGCGTCGCCGACGCCCTGCGCGCCACGTCCGCGCCCGTCGTCGCCGTGTCGCCGATCGTCGGCGACGCGCCGGTTCGCGGGATGGCCGACGCGTGCCTGACCGCCATCGGGGTGCGCACGTCCGCCCTCGCGGTCGCGCTGCACTACGGCCCGCGCGCGACCGGCGGCCTGATCGACGCCTGGCTGGTCGACGAGGTCGACGCCGCCGTCGTGCCCCAGGTCGAGCAGGCCGGCGTCCGCTGCGTGGCCGCCCCGGCGATGATGACCGACGCCGCCACGACCGCGCGGCTGGCCGCGCGCTGCCTGGACCTGGCCACCCAGGTGGCCGCGCCGTCCGCCGGGCAGCGATGACCGCACTGCAGATCGTCGCGCCGGACGGGATCGGCGAGATCACCCCGGGCACTGACCTGCCGGCCGTGCTGGGCCCGGCGCTGGCCGCCCTCTCGTGGCCGGACGGGTCGGTCGGCCTGATCGACGGCGACGTCGTCGTCGTCACGAGCAAGGTCGTCGCGAAGGCCGAGGGCCGGATCGTCGCCGCCGCCGAACGGGACCCGGTGATCGCCGAGCAGTCCGTGCGGGTGGTCGCGCAGCGGCAGACCCCGCGCGGGGTGACCCGCATCGTCCAGACCCCACACGGCCTGGTGCTCGCGGCGGCCGGCGTGGACGCCAGCAACGTCGCGGCCGGCACGGTCGTCCTGCTGCCGACCGATCCGGACGCCTCGGCGCGCACACTGCGGGCCGGCCTGCGCGCCGGCCTCGGCGTCGACGTCGCCGTCGTCGTCACCGACACGATGGGTCGGCCCTGGCGCCTGGGCGTCAGCGACGTCGCGATCGGCGCCGCCGGACTCGTCGTCCTCGACGACCACACCGGGCGCACCGACTCGTTCGGCCGGCCACTGGAGATGACCGTCATCGCCGTCGCCGACGAGGTCGCCGCCGCGACCGACCTGGTGAAGGGCAAGCTGGCCGGTCGACCGGTCGCCGTCGTCCGCGGGCTCGCCCACCACGTGCTCGCCGAGGACGGCCCGGGCGCGTCCTCGGCGATCCGCCCGGCCGCGGAGGACATGTTCGCGCTGGGCACGGCCGAGGCGATCGCCGAAGGCCGCCGGTCGGCGCTGGCCAACCGGCGCACGGTCCGCGCGTTCACCGACGAGTCGGTACCCGATGACGTCGTCGACCGCGCCGTCGCGGCGGCAGTCACCGCCCCGGCTCCGCACCACAGCGCCCCGTGGCGGTTCGTCGCCCTGCGGACCGGACCCGAACGCGACCGGCTCCTCACCGCGATGGCGGATCAGTGGCGCAGCGACCTCGCCGCGGTCGACGGGTTCGACGAGCGGGCCATCGAGCGCCGGCTGCGGCGCGGGGACGTGCTGCGGGACGCGCCGCTGGTCGTCCTGGCGTTCGTCGACCTGGCCGGCGCCGCGCACGCGTACCCCGACGAACGCCGCCGCGGCTTCGAGCGGGACCTGTTCGTCGTCGCCGGCGGCGCCGCCGTGCAGAGCCTGCTCGTCGCGCTCGCGGCCGACGGCTGGGGTTCGGCGTGGATCTCGTCGACAGTGTTCTGCCCCCCGGTCGTCCGGGCCGCACTGGACCTGCCGGACTCCTGGGTTCCCCTCGGCGCGGTCGCCGTCGGCCGGCCCGCGGCGCCGCCGGCGGACCGCCCCGCGCGCCTGGCGCGGGACCACCTCACCTGGCGCTGAGCACGGCGCCGGTCAGGAACTGGCCTGGTCGCTGGAGAAGCGGACGGCACCGGGCGCCAGGTGCGCCCCGGGCCACACGCGCACGCCCTCGAGCAGTTCGTTGCCGGCGCCGATCACGGCGTTGTCGCCGACGACGACGCCGTCGAGGACGACGTCCTCGCCGATCCACGCCCCCGCGCCGACGATGCTGTTCGCCACGCGCGCACCGGCCTCGATCCGCGCGCCGTCGAACACGACCGAGCCGTCGGTCACGGAGTCGGCGCCGACGATCGCGTTGCGACCGATCGTCGATCCGCCGCTGAGCACGGCGGTGGCCGCGATCCGCGCCCCCGGGAGGACGAGGGACTCACCGGTTCGCGGGACCGCCGGCGAGGGCGCACGACCCAGGACGAGGTCACGCGATCCTTGGACGAACGACAGCGGTGTCCCCAGGTCCAGCCAGTAGCCGTCGTCCACGACACCGGTGACCTTCGCGCCCACGTCGAGCAACGCGGGGAACGTGTCCCGCTCGACCGAGATCCGCTCCCCCGCCGGGATCGCGTCGATCACGCTGCGCCGGAACACATAACAGCCGGCGTTGATCTGGTCGGTGACGATCTGCTCGGGGGTCGTCGGCTTCTCGAGGAACGCCAGGACGCGGCCGTCGGCGTCGGTCGGGACCAGCCCGTACGCACGCGGGTCCGCCACGCGGGTGAGGTACAAGGTGACGTCGCTGTCGGTCGACCGATGGCGGTCGAGCAGTCCGGCGATGTCCAGGCCGCTGAGCACGTCGCCGTTGAAGACGAGCACCGGGTCGTCGGGGCCGCTGCGCAGGCGGGCGAGGATGCCGCCGGACAGGTGGTCGACGGCGTAGCGGCTCGCGCCGCCGGTACCGAGCGGCTCGTCCTCGGTCGCGATGACGACCTCGATGCCCAGGTCGTTCTCGCCGATGAAGTCGCGGAACACCTCCGCGCGGTACGAGGTCGCCAGGACGATCCGGGTGACGCCGGCGTCGCGGGCTCGGGTGATCTGGTGGACCGTGAACGGCA
>CAYMNG010000111.1:0-7757 GCA_964391765.1 uncultured Bifidobacteriaceae bacterium
GTCCGGCTGCCGCGTGAGTTGGGCAAGCACACCAGCCGGGGGCAGTACGCGGCCGGCTGGCAGGGCGGCGTGCCGGTCGTCGGCTACCTGCAGGAGCAGGGCATCGATCCGTCGAGCACGACCGAGACCTACGCGGCGATCCGGGTCGACGTCGACAATCGGCGCTGGGCCGGCGTGCCGTTCTACCTGCGCACCGGCAAGCGCCTGGGCCGACGGGTCACCGAGGTCGCGATCGTGTTCAAGCGTGCACCGCACCTGCCGTTCGCGCGGACCGCGGTGCAGGAGCTGGGGAACAACGCGTTCGTCTTCCGGATCCAGCCCGATGAGGGGATCACCGTGCGATTCGGCTCGAAGGTGCCCAACACCTCCCCCGTGCAGGTGCGGGACGTGACGATGGACTTCCAGTACGGGGAGTCGTTCGCCGACGCCAGCCCCGAGGCGTACGAGCGCCTGATCCTCGACGTCCTCCTCGGCGACCCGCCGCTGTTCCCCCGACACGAGGAGGTCGAGTTGGGCTGGCGGATCCTCGATCCGGTGCTGGAGCACTGGGCGCAGGCCGGCGCCCCGGAGCAGTACTCCTCGGGCGGCTGGGGTCCGGCCTCCAGCTACGACATGATCGCCCGCGACGCACGCGCCTGGCGGCGGCCATGATCCGGCTGGAGGACACCAGTGGCAGCGCGGTCGCCGCGGCGATCGCCGCGGAGCGCCATCGCATGGGCTCGCCGGCGACGGGGATGGTCCTGACCTTGCTGATCCTGTCCGACGAGGAGCACCAGTCCGACGCGACGGCCGCGGCGGTCGCCGCGGCCCGCCAGCACCCGATGCGGATCGTGACGCTGATCCCGCGACCGAGCCGTCACGAGCCGCGGCTGGACGCCGACATCGCCGTCGGTGGCGACGACGGACCCGGCGAGGTCGCGGTCCTGCGGCTGCGGGGCGGGCTGGCCGACCACGCCAGTTCCGTCGCCATCCCGCTGCTGTTGTCCGACACCCCCGTCGTCGCGTACTGGCCGGCCGACGGTCCGCTGGTGCCGGCCGACGACCCGATCGGTCGCCATGCCCAGCGGCGCATCACCGACGCCGCGGCCGCCGACGACGTCGACCGGGCACTGGCCGACCGCGCGACCGGCTACCGCCCCGGCGACACCGACCTCGCGTGGACCCGGCTGACGCCGTGGCGCTCGGTCCTCGCCGCCACCCTCGACCAGCCGACGCCACCGATCACGGGCGCGACCGTCGCGGCCGAGGAGCTGAACGCCAGCGCGGCCCTGCTCGCCACCTGGCTGGGCCGTCGACTGCGGATCGGCGTCGACGCGGTCCTGTCCGACGGGCCGGGAGTCACCGAGGTCCGGTTGCGGACCGCCGAGGGCGACGTCGTCGTCAGCCGCAGCGACGGGGTGACCGCGTCCTTGTCCCGTCCCGGCCTGCCGGCGTCGCGGGTCGCCCTCCCCCGCCGTGATCTCGCCGCGCTGCTCGCCGAGGAACTGCGGCGGCTGGACCCGGACGAGGTGTACGGCGACGTGATCACCCACCGCGGGAACGGGGGGTAGTCGTGGCGACCGTCGACGTCGTCCGGCACCCGGATGCGGTGGCCCTCGCCGAGGCGGTCGCCGCCCGCCTGGCCACCTGCCTGGTCGAGCGACAGACCGACGCCGGTGCGGTTCATGTGTGCTTGACCGGCGGCGGGATCGGGACGGCGAGCCTGGCCGCGCTGGCCGCCGGTCCGGCCAGGGACGCGGTCGACTGGGGTCGGGTCCACCTGTGGTGGGGGGACGAGCGGTTCCTGCCTGCCGGGGACCTGGAGCGCAACGAGACCGGCGCCCGCGCGGCGCTGGTGGACCGCGTCCGGATCCCGCCCGGCAACGTGCACCCGATGCCGGCAGCGGGCGGCCAGGCCGACGTGGACGCCGCGGCCGCGGCGTACGCCGACGAGCTGGCCCGGTTCGCCCGGCCCGAGGACCACGCCGCGGTGCCGTCGATGGCCGTGTGCCTGCTCGGGATCGGGCCCGACGCCCACGTCGCGTCCTTGTTCCCGGGTCTGCCCGCGATCCACGACGATCGGCCCGTCGTCGCCGTGCGCGGCGCGCCCAAGCCGCCGCCGACGCGGATCACGTTGACCCTGCCCGCGCTGACGGCCGCGCGGGAGGTCTGGATCCTGGCCGCCGGCGTCGAGAAGGCCGCTGCGGTCCGGCTGGCGCTGGACCCCGAGGCCGGCGCGCTCCAGGTTCCCGCCGCCGCCGCCCGCGGTCGTGAGCGCACGCTGTTCCTCCTCGACGACGCCGCGGCCAGCAAGCTCCCCCCGGCCCTGGCCCGTCCCGGCCCCTGACCCCGTCCCCCCGCCCGTCTCTCCCGCCCCATCCGTTTGTCCCGCTTCCTGGGACGTGCGGCACGAAGTGCCCGATTTGTCCGGTAGTTGGTGCACTACCTCCCAGGAAGCGGGACAAACGGTGGGCGGCCCACGGGGGTGAGGACCAGGGCGCCCGCGAACAGGCCGACGGCCACGGTCCAGCCCAGGTTCGCCGCGATCGGGGCGAGCGGGAACAGGCCGAACGTCGTGGCGGCCGCGATGATCGCGATCACCCGACCGACGTGGCCGGCCCGCCACACCACGACGGCCAGCGGCAGCAGTTGGATCGACGTGTAGTGCCAGGCCAGCGGCGACAGTGCCGCGACGACCCACACCAGCACCCAGTACCGGTCGCTGCCGCGAACCCAGGCCCACGCCGCCCACAGCACCACGCAGACCACCAGCAGCCAGATCGGCCAACCCCGTCGAAGGAACACCGCGTACGGGGTGTACAGGTCGGTGCGGGCGAGATTCTCCGCCAGCCAGGCCCGACCACCGGTCAGGAAGCCGCCGATCACGCCGGGCTCGATGATCACGGCGAGGGCGAGGAGCCCGAGAACGACCGCCGTCGCGACCGCGACCGTGCGCCAGCGCCGGCGCAGCAGTGGCTCCAGCAGCAGCAGGCCGCCCAGACCCCGTTCGGCGGTGAAGAGCCCCAGCGCCACTCCGCTGACGCCCTCGCGATCGCGGAAGCGCCACGCCGCCGCGATGAGCAGCGCCGAGACCGGGTACGTCGTCACCAAGGACTCGCCCCCCGGAGCGGTCAGGCAGATGCCGAGCGCCACCGGATACGCGATCGAGGCGGGCACCGACATCAACCGCAGTGACACGGCGATCGCCACGGCCGACAGGACGACCCAGTACGACAGCCACCAGGTGTACTCGACGGCGAGCAGCGGCACGCCGAGCACGATCGACGTCGGTGGGTGCGTGTGGCCGGTCGGACCGTACGCGCCGACGCCGATCGCGTCGAGTACGGCGGACGGCTCGTACGCCGTGAGCGCTCGGCTCCACAGTCCGTAGGCGGCCGCGGCCGCACCGCCGATGTCGGTCACCCCGCCGCCACCGGCGAGCGCGGTGAGGACACGTCCCAGGCCGGCGGCGGTGGCCGGCCCCCGGACGGCGCCCGCGACGACGCGCGCCAGCAGCGGCAGCACGACGACGACCGCGGCCAGGACCTGCACCTCGCCGCTGGCGGCCAGGCGCCGCAGGTCGCTACGCATCGACTCCCGCCGCGCGGTTCGGCACCACGTCGGCTGCCGGCCGCGAAGCGAGCCACCCGTCGGACTCGCGTTCACCGTCGAGGCGACACGCGACCAGCGCGATCGCCGTCGTCATGATCAGGAACAGCCACGAGGCGTTGACCGCGCCCGGACTCGCGGGGAGTACGCCGAGGGCGACCACGGCGTTGACCAGCACGATCAGCACGCCCAGCCGGCCGGAGCGCCACACGACGACCAGGAACGGGATCACCCCGACCAGCGAATGCACCCAGCCCAGCGGAGAAACCGCCAGGCTGACCCAGAAGAGCACCCAGAATCGACTGCGACGCAGTGCGAATGCGAGGGCTGCCAGTGCGACGGCCGCAACGTACGCCAGCCAGCCGGGCAGTCCGTGCCGGGCCAGCACCGCGGCCGGGGTGAAGACGTTGGGGTTCTGTCCAGCAGCGTCCACGGCACCGGCGCCGCGGCGCAGGAACTCCCCGAGCGCGGTCGGCTCAGCCACGGCGGCTACGCCGACCAGGACGGCCACGATCGCCACGGCGAGGCCGAACGTGCGCCACTGCCGACGCAGGAGCGGATACGCCAGGAGGAGTCCGCCGACCCCCCGCGCGGCGGCCAGGATCGCGTACGCGGGACCGGCGACGGGGCCGACGTCGCGGTAGCGCCAGGCGAGCGCGAGGACGACCGCCATGATCGGGTACGTGGTCGTCAGGGCGAACGACCCCGACGGCGTGAGCGCGACCAGGACGCCCAGGGGGTACGCGATCCACGCACCGACGCCCATGACCCGCATCGACAGGCCGATCGACGCCAGTGACGCGAACACGTAGTGCGGCAGCCACAGGGCGTACGGGGCGAAGGCGAGGGGAAGCCACAGCACCACCGACGTCGGCGGGTGGGTGTGCGCGCCGACGTCGTAGGCGTCCATGCCGATCAGTCGGGCGATCACGTCGATGGACGCGTACATCGAGAAGCCGGGGTCGACCAGCGCGCGGGCCGAGGAGACCTCCCACCCGATATCGGTGAACGGTGCACCGGAACCGAACATCTGGACCGGACCGGTCAGCCCCGCGCCGCGCAACGGCGACGCCAGGACGGCCACGAGCGCACGCGCGACGTACGGACCGATCGCGACGAAGGCGACGAGGAGGACCGACTCCAGCGTACGGCCGCGCGACCACCGCCGGGTCGGCACGCGGCTACGATCCGCCGCGGAGCTTGGCGATCGCCTCTTCGAGGATGCTCGCGCCGTCGCCCTCGGAACGACGTTCCTTGACGTACGCCAGATGGGTCTTGTAGGGCTCGATCTTCGGTGGTGACGGCGGGTTGTCGCGGTCCGGTCCGGCCGGCAGCCCGCACCGCGGGCAGTCCCACTCGTCGGGCACGGCGGCGTCCGCCGCGAAGCTCGGCCGCGCCTCGTGCCCGCGTGAGCACCAGAAGGACACCCACATCCGGGGCGCTGCCTCCCCGCGCTCGGCCTCGCCCATCGGCCCGGCGCCGACTCGGCTACCGCGGATCGCACTGCCTCCGGCCATCTGCCGCCTCCTGTTCGTGGGGTGTGCGCGTCGCTCGTGGCCGGCGCGCGGTTCAGCTCGCCGAACTGACCAGCAGGCCGACGGCGACGATGCACGCCGCCCAGACCAGGCTGAGGCCGACCGTGAGTCGGTCGAGGTTCTTCTCGGCGACCGACGACCCACCGATCGAGGACGAGACGCCGCCGCCGAACATGTCCGAGAGGCCACCGCCCTTGCCACGGTGCAGCAGGATCAGGACGACCAGCAGGACGCTGGTGATCACGAGGATCACCGCGAGGGTGATCGTGAGCACGGTGATCATGCGCTGGGCTCCCCTGGACGAACGGGCGGGATGGCGGCCGGGCCGACCGGCCAAGGATACAAGGGCGAAGCGGCCGGGCTACTGCGGCGGGTGCAGGCGGAACCGCACGATGCCGACGAACTCGTCGGGATCCAGGCTCGCCCCGCCGACGAGCGCACCGTCCACGTCGTCCTTCGCCATGATCCCGGCGATGTTCGCGGCCTTCACCGACCCGCCGTAGAGGATCCGCACCTGCTCGGCCGGTACCGCGCCGAACGTCTCGCCGATCCGGGCGCGGATCGCCGCGCACACCTCCTGCGCGTCCTCGGGCGTGGCCACCTCGCCGGTGCCGATCGCCCACACCGGCTCGTACGCGACGACCAGTCCGGCGACCTGCTCCGCCGTCAGCCCGGCCAGGTCGGCGTCGAGCTGGCCCAGGACATGGGCGACGTGGCCGCCGGTCTGCCGCACGGCAAGGCCCTCGCCCATGCACACGATCGGCGTGATCTCGTGCAGCAGCGCGGCCTTCGCCTTCGCGTTGACGACCTCGTCGGTCTCGGCGTGGTACTCCCGCCGTTCGCTGTGGCCCACCGTGACGTACGTGCAGCCGAGCTTGGCGAGCATCGGCCCGCTGATCTCGCCGGTGTACGCGCCGGCGGCGTGGACCGAGAGGTCCTGGCCGCCGTACTGCAGGTCGTACCTGTCGCCGTCGACGAGCGTCTGGACGGACCGGATGTCGGTGAACGGCGGCAGGACCGCGACGTCGACCGCCGCGAAGTCATCCTCGTTCAGCGCGAACGCCAACTTCTGCACCAGCGCGATGGCCTCGAGGTGATTGAGGTTCATCTTCCAGTTGCCGGCCATGAGCGGCTTGCGGGGTGCCATCAGTCGTTCTCCTCCAAGACCGCCAGTCCGGGCAGGGTCCTGCCCTCCAGGAACTCCAGGCTCGCACCGCCACCGGTGCTGATGTGGGTGAATGCGTCCTCGTCGACGTCGAGGACGCGGACCGCCGCGGCGGAGTCGCCCCCACCGATCACCGTGAGTGCCGACGACGCCGCCATCGCGCGTGCGACGGCGAGGGTGCCGGCCGCGAACGGCGCCATCTCGAACACGCCCATCGGTCCGTTCCAGACGACCGTGCCCGCGTCGGCGATCTTCGCGGCGAACAGTTCCGCCGTCACCGGACCGATGTCCAGGCCCATCCAGCCGTCCGGGATCGCGTCGGCCGCGACGACCTGCGACCGCGCGTCGGCGGCGAAGGCGTCAGCGACCACGACGTCGACCGGGAGCACCAGCTCGACGCCGCGCTCGGCCGCCTGCGCGAGGAAGCCACGGACGGCCGGGACCTGGTCGGCCTCCAGCAGCGACGTGCCGACACCGTGGCCCTGCGCCGCGAGGAACGTGTAGGCCATCCCGCCGCCGATCAGCAGGCGGTCGACCCGCCCGATCAGGTTGCCGATGACGCCGAGCTTGTCGCTGACCTTCGAGCCGCCGAGCACGACGACGAACGGCCGGGCCGGGTCGGCCATGAGCCGGGCGAAGACCGAGGCCTCCTTGTGCACCAGGCGCCCGGCCGCGTTCGGCAGCAGCCGCGCGACGTCCGTCACCGACGCCTGCTCGCGGTGCACGACACCGAAGCCGTCGGACACGTACACGTCGGCCAGCGCGGCGAGCTCGGCGGCGAGCTCGGCCCGCTGGCCGGGGTCCTTGCTCGTCTCCCGCGGGTCGAACCGGATGTTCTCCAGCAGGAGCACGTCGCCCGGCTCGAGCGCAGCGACCTGCGCGCGCGCGTGCGGGCCGGTGATGTCGTGCGCCACCTCGACATCGGCGTCGAGGAGTTCGCCGAGCCGGTCGGCGACGGGCTGCAGGCCGAGGGCGTCGCTGGCGACTCCCTTCGGCCGGCCCAGGTGCGCCACGACGACGACCTTCGCACCGTGGTCACGCAGGTACGTCAGCGTCGGCAGCGCGGCCCGGATGCGCCCGTCGTCGGTGATCACCTTCGTGTCGTCGGGCCCGTCCGGGCCGTCCGCCAGCGGCACGTTGAAGTCGGCGCGGACGAGCACCGTCCGCCCGGCGACCGCCAGGTCGTCGAGTGACTTCATCGAGATGCCCTAGAGCTTCGAGCCGACGAGTTCGACGAGGTCCACCAGCCGGTTGCTGTAGCCCCACTCGTTGTCGTACCAGCCGACGACCTTGACCATGTTGCCGTTGGCGTGGGTCAGCCCGGCGTCGAAGATGCACGACGCCGGGTCGGTGACGATGTCGGTCGAGACGATCGGGTCCTCGGTGTACGTCAGGTACCCCTTGAGCTCGCCCTCGGCCGCGGCCTTCACCACGGCGTTCACCTCGTCCTTGGTCGCCGCGGTCCGCAG
>CAYMNG010000112.1:0-7674 GCA_964391765.1 uncultured Bifidobacteriaceae bacterium
CACCCGAGCCAGCGGATGGCGGCGCGATCGCTCGGGCTGTCGGTCGCGCAGACGAATCGGCACGTCGTGCTGCCCCAGGCCGTCCGTAACGTCGTCCCGCCGCTGCTCAACGACTTCATCTCGTTGCAGAAGGACACCGCCCTCGTGTCCGTGCTCGGGCCGATCGAGGTGCTGCGGCAGGCGCAGATCGACGCGTCGTCGACGTTCAACTACACCCCGTACGTCGCTGCGGCGCTGATCTTCATCGCGCTGACGATCCCCATGACCCGGTTCGCGGACTGGGTGCAGGCCCGGATGGCCGGCCGGCAACGGGCCGGAGGGACGGCATGAGCGCACTGCTGGAGGTGACCGGGGTCTGGAAGTCCTTCGAGGAGCATGCGGTCCTGCGTGGACTGGACCTCACGGTCGACCGGCACGAGGTCGTCGTCCTGATCGGCGCGTCGGGGTCGGGCAAGTCGACGCTCCTGCGCTGCGTGAACGGCCTGGAGTCGGTCGACGCGGGCCGGATCGTGCTCGACGCGGAGGTCGACGTCACCGACCTTCGCGTCGACCTCGACCTCGTCCGCCGCCGCGTCGGGATCGTCTTCCAGTCGTACAACCTGTTCCCGCACAAGACGGTCCTCGACAACGTCACCCTCGCCCCGCGCAAGGTCGCGAAGGTCCCGGCCGCACAGGCCGCGGCCGAGGCGATGGCGCTGCTCGACCGGTTCGGGCTGGCGGGCAAGGCGGAGGAGTACCCCGATCGCCTGTCCGGCGGCCAGGCGCAACGGGTCGCGATCGTGCGGGCGCTGGCGATGCAGCCCGAACTCATGCTGTTCGACGAGATCACGTCGGCGCTGGATCCGCTGCTGGTCGGCGAGGTCCTGGACGCCGTGCGCGACCTGAAGGCCGGCGGCCTGACGATCGTGATGGCCACGCACGAGATGGGCTTCGCCCGTGAGGTCGCCGACACGGTGTGCTTCCTGCACGACGGGGTCGTCCACGAGTCCGGCCCGCCGGCGCAGGTGTTCGCCGACCCGCAGCGCCGGCACACGCGCGACTTCCTCGGCCGTGTCCTCGCCTGAGGGAGGCCGAACCGACGTGCCCGCGCACTACAGTTGACACGGCGGCGCAGCCTGCGGGGGCTGCCGTCAGGGAGGTAGGACAATGAGCCAGTTGGACGAGGTCGACGTCGTCGCGATCGAGGACGGCCTGCGCCGGCACTGGGGGCTGGTCATGGGCCTGGGGGTCACGAGCCTGCTCGTGGGGATCATCATGCTGGTCTGGCCGGGCAAGACGGTCGTCGTCGTCGCGATCCTCACCGCGATCTGGCTCATCGTGTCCGGGGTCTTCCAGATCATCCGCGGCTTTCGTCGGGGCATGTCCGGAGGACTGCGCGCGCTGCTGTTCATCTCCGGCGCGCTGTCGCTGATCCTCGGCCTGATCGCGATCGACAGCGTGTTCCAGGCGGTGGAGATCCTCGCGATCCTGATCGGCATCGCGTTCTTGTTCCAGGCGTTCGGCCAGTTCTTCTCCGCGGCCGAGTCCTCCGCCGGGCGCGGTTGGAACATCTTCGGCGGAATCGTCATGCTCGTCGGTGGCCTGGTGATCTTCGGCTGGCCGGGCCTCTCGCTGGCGGTCATGGCCTGGGTCGTCGGGATCTGGCTGGTCATCGGCGGGATCTTCGAGATCTTCGCCGCAATGAAGCTGCGCTCGGCCGCCAAGGCCGCCTGACCGGTCGACGATGGCCGCCGAGACCTCGCAGACCCTCGACCGGGGACTGCGGGTACTGGAGGTCGTCGCGGGTGCGCCCGACGGACTGACCGTGACCGAACTGGCTGCGGCACTGGGGATCGGCCGCACCGTGGTGTACCGACTGGTGGTCACCCTGGAACAGCACGCGTTCTTGCGTCGGTCGGCCGACGGCCGCTGCCGCCTCGGGCTGGGTGTGCTGGCGATGGGTCGGCAGGTGCAACCGGTCGTGCGCGACACCGCGGTGCCGGCACTGCGCCTGCTCGCCGACGCGGTGAACGCGACCGCCGTCCTCACCGTCGTCGACGGCCAGGACGCGCAGGCGGCCGTCGTGGTGGAGCCCACGCGGTCCGACGTGCACGTCGCGTTCCGGCCCGGGGCGCGCCAGCCGCTGGAGAACGGCGCGGCGGGGCGGGCGATCCTCGCGGCGCGAACGATGGCCGGTCGACCGCTGGACCCGCCGTGGGTCGTCGCGACCGGTGACGGCCCGCAGGGGGCGTACGGGATCGCCGTGCCGGTGCTCGGCGTCCCGGGCCTGGAGGCG
Source organism: uncultured Bifidobacteriaceae bacterium (assembly GCA_964391765.1). Taxonomy (GTDB): domain Bacteria; phylum Actinomycetota; class Actinomycetes; order S36-B12; family S36-B12; genus UBA10649. Next base: position 2,276 of record CAYMNG010000112.1, read on the forward strand.
AGCGTCGCGGTGCTCGCGCTGCGCGAGTTCAACGACGCCGACGTCGGCCCCCGCGTCGCCCGGGCCGCCGGGGAGATCGCCCGGGCGTTGCGCTGACGCGCGGCGTGCGGCCTACGCCCAGCACCCGGTCATCGTCGCGGTCAGGCCGTCGATCGCCTGCCGGGTGGCCAGCGCGGGGTAGCGCTGCGGGCGGTCGTTCACCAGGACGGAGAAGATCCGCTCGGCACCGGAGGACGTGTGCGCCAGGCCGGACAGCGCGGTCGTGTCGAACAAGGAGCCGGTCTTGGCCTGCACGAGGCCACGGGCGCAACTGGCCTGCTTCGTGACGTACCGGCCGAAGCCGGTGATCAGCGTCCCGGTCTGACCGGCGACCGGCAGCGCGTCGGACGTGAACATCGACGCGAACACCGCGGGGCGCTGCACGCGCGCCAGCCGCAGCACGTTCACCAGGAACCGCGGCGAGACCCGGTTCGCGCGGGACAGGCCGCTGCCGTCGCGGATCACCTGGCCGGTCGGGTCGACCCCCGCCTCGCGCAGCGTCCGCTCGACGGCGGCGCGGGACCCCGCCCAGTCGGCCGGCACCCCGGTGGCGACGGCGACCTGGCGGAACAGGACCTCCGCGACGTTGTTCTCCGAGCGGCTGAGCATCACGGCGACCGCTTGCGCGACGGTGTGTCCGGGCGTCCGGGCGAGCACCGGCCCGGCGCCGGCGTCGACCGCGGGGCCGATGCTCGCGGGCAGTCCACGGCTGGTGAGCGCGGCGGCGAAGACCGCGGCGGCGTTGCCGCTGGGGTCGCGGCTGTAGTCGCCGAAGCGGGCCAGCGCGTCGACCCGGGCCGCCTCCGCGCCCAGGTACGAGCCGGTCCACCCGGGTGCCCGGCCCGTGCGGGCGAACAGGTCGTCGTCGACGTGGACGGTCACCGGGGTGCCCGTCGGGATTCTCTTGGCGACGCGCGCGGCCAGCTGGCGCAGGTCGCGCGTGGTCAGGAGCGGGTCGCCGCCGCCCTCGAGCACGACATCGGTCGCTGTCGCGCCCTGTCGGACCGTCGTGCGCAGCGCGGTGTCGGCGCCGACCCGGGCGAGGACGGCGACCGCGGTGACGATCTTCAGGTTCGACGCCGGGCGCAGGAGCTGGTCGGCGGCCTGCGCGGACACGTCCGCGCCGGTCCGCGCGTCGACGACGAGCATGCCGACGTGCGACCCGAGCCGCGGGTTCGCCAACCGCTTGTGCAGGAGCGTGTCGACCGCGCCGACGTCGTCGGTCCCGCGCGCGTTGTCGGTCGAGGCCGTGGCGACGGGAGCGGTCAGGACCGCCGCCGTCACGGCGAGCGCGACGAGCCGGATCCGGACTGCGGGAAGCGCCATGGCCACCATCGTGCGGCAGGGTCCGCGGATCCCGGTGGCCGGGGTGCGCACCGGCGTGTCGCAGAATGGGGCGGACCTGCCCCCGCGCCGAGAGGTCCGCCAGGTGCTCCGTGCCCCACGTCGTTCCGCCGCCAGACTCGCCGTCAGGTTCGCCGCAATGCTCGCCGCGGTCGCGATGCTGACCGGTCTGGTCGGCCTGCCGCCGGCCTGGGCCGACGGGCCCGCGCCGAAGCAGATCGTGACCGGATGGCTGCCGTACTGGCTCACGACGCCGGCCAGCCCGGCCGGGGTGACGTCCGCGGCGCAGAACGCCGACCTGATGTCGGAGGTGTCCCCGTTCTGGTACTCGGCGACCGCCGCGGCCGGAGGCGGCGTCCAGGTCCGGGTGAACCCGAGTTTCGCCAACGGCGCGGCGAACATCGCCTGGGCCGTGGGTCAGTTGCGCGCCGCCGGGCTGCGCATCGTGCCCGCGATCGCCGACGGGTCCGGCAAGGGCCGCATGGCGAAGACCCTCGCCGACCCGGGACTGCGCGCCAAGCACGTGGCCGACCTCGTCGCCTTGGTCACGACGAACGGCTACGACGGGATCGACCTGGACTACGAGGGGTTCGCGTTCTCCGACGGTTCGGCGAGCTGGGGGGCGACCGCCCCGAACTGGACGGCGTTCGTCACCGAACTCGCCGCCGCGCTGCACGCCCAGGGGAAGATGCTCTCGGTCACGATCCCGCCGCCGTGCACGACCGGCGGTACCTGCGGCCCGCGCAGCGGGTACTGGGTCTACAACCTGGCCGGCATCGCGCCGGCCGTCGATCGGATCCGGATCATGGCGTACGACTACCACGTGAACGGAATCGGTCCGATCGCGCCGATGCCGTGGGTCCGCTCGATCGTGCAGTACTCGGTGTCGGTGATGGACCCGGCGAAGCTGCAGATCGGCGTGCCGACGTACGGTCGGGCCTGGACGCGGCAGTCCGGCGGGTCGTACAAGCTGACCGGCACGTGCCCGGCCGCCGGCACGGCGGCGCACAAGTCACTGACCGCGATGGCGTCGGTGAGCGACGCGAACATCCCGGCGACGCTGGCCGCGGCCGGGGTCACGCCCGCCGACATCCAGTGGTCGGAGTCCGACCAGGAGAACTGGGTCTACTACGACAAGAAGGTGACCTGGACGGACGCGTCCGGAGTGAGCCGCACCTGCACGGCCAAGCGGGTCATGTGGTGGGTCGGGCCGCAGGCCGTTCTCGCCCGAACGCAGCTGGTCGGGGAGTTCGGCCTGGCCGGCGTGGCCTTGTGGACGATCGGCGGCGAGGACCCCGCGCAGTGGCCGCTGGTGCGCGCGTACGCGCAGTCGCTCGCCCCGGCCACGACCGACGTGACGACCGTCGGCACGCCGACCGCGGTCTTCGGCACGGCGGTTCCGCTGACGGTGACGGTCACGTCCGGCGGCGCGCCGGTCGTCGGGGCGAACGCCGTCGTGCAGTTCCGACGCGCGGGCGCCAAGAAGTGGGTCGACGTGACGACCGTGGTGACGGGGGCCGACGGGACGGCCAGCACCCAGGTGTCCCCGCCCGCGACGGGGGACTGGCAGGTCGTCGTCCCGGCCGCCGACGCCCGGACCGAGGGCGTCAGCGCGCCGTTCACGACCCAGGTGCTCTCCGCGGTGACCGCGCGGCCGTTGCAGGCGAAGGTGGGTCGGGGCGGGGCGATCGCGGTGAAGGCGATCGTCCGACCGCCGTTGGCCGGCCAGCGCGTGGCGCTGCAGATCCAGCGGCCGGACGGGACGTGGACGAACGTGCGCACCGGGGTCGTCAACGTCAAGGGCCGGGTGCGGCTGACCGGCAAGGCCCCGACCGTGAAGGGCCGGTACACCTACCGGGTCGTCGCGGTCGGCCGCGGTGACTTCCTGTCCAACGCCTCGCCGACGTTCACCGTCAAGGTCACCAAGAAGAAGTAGCCCGTCAACCGCCGACACGACCTGAACGGTTGGCTTTCCGGGCGAAACGCCCGATTTGCCAACCGTTCAGGTCGTGTCGGCGGTTGGGAGGCTGGCGATGGGCAGTTCGAACCACTGCAGCGCGCCGAAGTCGGCGGAGACGTCGACCCCGGGGACGGCGAGCGGGCCGATGTCCTCCGGCAACGTGCGCAGGAGGTCGTGGGCGGTCGCCAGGTAGTCCGCGAGCGCCGATTCCGGCGCGCGGTCGTCCAGCCGCGGGTAGCACAGGTTGCCCTCGGCGTCGTAGTGGACCTGGGCCAGTCGCAGCGGCGGCTCGACCGGCCCGTCGTGGTGCCGCCAGCGGCCGGTCGCCGGATCGAACCGGTACTGCGGCAGCAGCCGCCAGCCGTGATCGGCCACCAGCGAGACGGCGGCGACGATGTAGGCGAACACGGTCTCGGACACGAAGTAGTTGAAGTTCACCCGGACCCAGCCGGGCTTGATGCCCTCGCACCCGTGGGCGATCTCGCGCTCGAACTCGTGCGAGCGGTCCAGGTCGATGCCCAGGAGGCGGTGACCGTACGGCCCCGCGCACGAGCAGCCGCCGCGCGCCTGGATCCCGAACAGGTCGTTCAAGATCGCCACGACGAGGTTGTGGTGCAGGTACCGACCGCCCGGGCGACGTACGACGAACGAGGCGATCGACAGCCGTTCGGCGTCGAGGTTGCCGAGGATCTGCAGGCGGGCGTTGCCCGCCCAGGCCGCGACGGCCCGGCGCACGTAGTCCGCCTCGTGCGCACGGATGACGTCGACCCCGACGGCCTCCTTCAGCGCGAACACCATTCCGGCCCGGATCGACTCGATGATCGCCGGCGTGCCGGCCTCCTCGCGGTGCTCGGCGTCGGTGAGGTAGCGGTGCTCCTCGGGGTTGACGTACGCGACGGTGCCGCCGCCGACGACGTCGGGGACCGCGTTCGTCAACAGCGCACGACGCACGACGAGGACGCCGGGGGTCCCCGGTCCGCCGATGAACTTGTGCGGGGACAGGAAGATCGCGTCCTTGTAGGCCAACGGGTCCGTGTCGGCGCCCGGGGTCATCTCGATGTCGACGTACGGCCCGGCCGCGGCGAAGTCCCAGAACGACAGGGCTGCATGGGAGTGCAGCAGTCGCGACACCCGATGGGTGTCGGTGACGATGCCGGTGACGTTGCTGGCCGCGCTGAACGACCCGATCCGCAGCGGCCGGTCGGCGAACTCGACGAGCCGGCGCTCGAGTTCGTCGAGGTCGATGTGGCCGTCGGCGTCCTCGTGGATCGTCACGACGTCGGCGATCGATTCGCGCCAGGGCAGTTCGTTGCTGTGGTGCTCGAACGGCCCGATGAACACGACCGGTCGTTCGTCCGCGGGGATCAGGTCCGACAGGCCGTATCGCGCGTCGAGGTCGGCCGGAAGCCGCAGTCCGAGGATGCCCACGAGCTTGTCGATGGCCGCGGTGGAGCCGGACCCGCAGAACACGACGCACGTCTCGTCGTCGCCGTTGACGCTCGCGTGGATGATCGCGCGCGCGTCCTCGCGCAGCCGCGTCGTCTGCAGGCCCGTTCCGCTGGACTCGGTGTGGGTGTTCGCGTAGCGGGGGAGCACCGCCGCGGTGATGAAGTCCTCGATGAAGTCCAGTGCGCGGCCGCTGGCCGTGTAGTCGGCGTAGGTCACCCGGCGCGGACCGAACGGTCCGGGCATGACCTGGCTGTCGCCGATCACGCCTCGGCGGATCCGCTCGAGGATCGGCGGCTCGGGCAGGCCGGTGGGCTCGGCACGGGCGCAGCCTAGGCGAAGCCGTGGGGGAGGATGGCCCCGTGTTCGCTGCTGCCACGGCACCGGCCGAGGTCGTCCGCCCCCGGCCGGTCGTCGCCGAGGACCGGGTGTGGGTCACCGTCGTGTGGAACGACCCGGTCAACCTCATGTCGTACGTGACCTTCGTGTTCATGGAGTACTTCTCCTACGACCGGACGACCGCCGAGCGGCTCATGCGCCAGGTGCACGAGGACGGCCGCGCCGCGGTGTCGGCGGGGACCCAGGAGGAGATGGAGCGAGACGTGGCGGC
>CAYMNG010000113.1:0-7647 GCA_964391765.1 uncultured Bifidobacteriaceae bacterium
AGCCGACCAGCGGCAACACCGGGATCGGGTTGGCGCTGGTGGCCCAGCAGCGCGGGTACAAGACGGTGTTCGTCTGCCCGGACAAGGTCAGCGAGGACAAGCGCAACGTCCTTGCGGCGTACGGCGCCGAGGTCGTCGTGTGCCCGACGGCGGTCGACCCGTCGGACCCGCGGTCGTACTACAGCGTCAGCGACCGGCTGGCCCGCGAGATCCCGGGCGCGTGGAAGCCGGACCAGTACGCGAACCCGAACAACCCGCGGTCGCACTACGAGACGACCGGACCGGAGTTGTGGGCGCAGACCGATGGGCGGATCACCCACTTCGTCGCCGGCGCGGGGACCGGCGGCACGATCTCCGGCACCGGCCGCTACCTGAAGGAGGTCAGCGGCGGGCGCGTGCGCGTCGTCGCCGCCGATCCCGAGGGGTCGGTCTACTCCGGCGGCAGCGGCCGGCCGTACCTGGTCGAGGGTGTCGGCGAGGACTTCTGGCCGGCCACGTACGACGCGAGCGTCCCGGACGAGGTGATCGCGGTCAGCGACGCGGACTCGTTCGCGATGACGCGGCGACTGGCGCGTGAGGAGGGCCTGCTCGTGGGCGGGTCGTGCGGCATGGCGGTCGTCGCCGCGCTGCGCGTCGCGGCGGCGGCGGACCCCGACGACGTCGTGGTCGTTCTCCTGCCCGACGGCGGTCGCGGCTACCTGTCGAAGGTGTTCGACGACGAGTGGCTGGCCCGGTACGGGTTCGTGCGCACCGCCGGGGAGTCGACGGTCGGTGACGTCCTGCGCGGCAAGGCCGGCCATCTGCCGCCGTTCGTGCACACCCACCCGACCGAGACGATCCGGGACGCGATCGACATCCTGCGCGAGTACGGCGTCTCGCAGATGCCGGTCGTGCGGGCCGAACCGCCGGTCATGGCCGCCGAGGTGGTCGGGTCCGTCGTCGAGCGCACCCTGCTCGACGACCTGTTCAACGGTCGCGCGCAGTTGGCGGACGCCGTCGACACGCACATGTCCCCGGCGCTGCCGATGGTCGGTGCGGGCGAGCCGGTGCAGGCGGCGGTCGACGCGCTGCACGACGCCGACGCGGTCGTCGTCGTCGACGACGGCAAGCCGGTCGGGGTCGTCACGCGCCAGGACCTCCTCGGCTACCTGGCCCAGTAGGACGCGGTACCGCCGGGGATCAGGGCAGGGCGATCCCGGTGTTCGCGTGGCAGCGGTATCCGCCCGGGTTCTTGGCCAGGTACTGCTGGTGGTATCCCTCCGCGAGGTAGTACGGCCGGTCGGCGGCCGGCGCGATCTCGGTCGTGATCGCGTCGAATCCGCGCGCGTGCAGCACGTCGTCGTACGCGGCACGGGTGGCCTGCGCGACCGCACGCTGCTCGTCGACCGTCCAGTAGATCGCGCTGCGGTACTGGGTGCCGACGTCGTTGCCCTGCCGGAACCCCTGGGTCGGATCGTGGTTCTCCCAGAAGAGCCGTAGCAGCGCGTACTCGTCGATCACGACCGGGTCGTAGGCGATCGTCGCGACCTCGGCGTGCCCGGTCAGGCCGGTGCACACCTGCTCGTACGTCGGATTCGGGGTGAAGCCGCCCTGGTAGCCGACGCTCGTCGTGACGGCGCCGGGCAAGTGCCACAGCATCTCCTCCGCCCCCCAGAAGCACCCCATCGCCAGGTGCAGGACGCGGGTGCCGGCCGGCCAGGGCCCGGTCAGGGACGTGCCGAGGACGGCGTGCGCGCCGGGATCGGGGAGGATCGGGGTCGACCGCCCGGGAAGCGCGGCGGCCGGATCGACGAGGTGCGCCGGAGTCAGGCGGAACAGTCCCATCCGGCAAGAGTACGTCCGCGGCGAGCCGCGACGGACGTCACCGGCAGGTGCAGCGGTTCTCGGTCGGGACGCTGGCCAGGACCTGTTCGACGTGCATGCCGCAGCCGGAGTAGGTCACCTTGCGGCACTGGTTGCAGATAGCCGGACTGCACATTCGGGTCGGACCTCCAGGTCGTCGGGATGCCGGAACGATACCCCAGGGGGTATAGTCGCGCAAGTCGGGACGCGGGAGGGGCGGCACATGACGGACACGGATCTGCCCGACTGGCAATGCGTCCTCGCGGTCGTCGCGCACCCGGACGACGAGTCGTTCGGCCTCGGCGCGGTGATCGACGCGTTCGCCCGCGCCGGCGCGAGCGTCCACGTCCTGTGCTTCACCCGTGGTGGCGCATCGACCCTCGGTGCCGACGCGGCGGACCTGCCGGCCGTGCGCGCCGACGAGTTGCGGGCCGCCGCGGACGTCCTGGGCATCGGGTCGGTCACGTTGCGCGACCACCGCGACGGTGGCCTGTCCGACGTCGACCTGCCGTCCCTCGTCGACGACGTCGTCGCGACCGTCGACCGGGTTCGGGCCGACGGACTGCTGGTGTTCGACACGACCGGGATCACCTCGCACCCCGACCATCGACGGGCGACCGAGGCGGCCGTCGCCGCCGGTCGCCGCCGGTCGATCGGCGTGCTCGCGTGGACGCTGCCCGACGAGCTCGCGCGCGACCTCGTGGCGCAGACCGGGGTGCCGTTCGTCGGGCAGCCGGCCGACGCGATCGACCTGGTCGTTGCCGTACGCCGCGATCGGCAGTCCGCCGCGGCGTACTGCCACCCCAGCCAGGCCGTTCCCGGGAGCGCGCTGTGGCGGCGGCTGGAACTGCTCGGTGGGGTGGAGCACCTGCGCTGGCTCGCGCCCGCGCACTGATCCGACGGCTCAGGGAAGGGTCCAGTCGACCGGATCCCCGCCGAGGTCGGCGAGCAGGTCGTTCGCCCGGCTGAACGGCCGCGACCCGAAGAACCCGCGGTCGGCGGACATCGGGCTCGGGTGTGCGGACGCGATCACCGGTACATCGGGCAGTGCGGGGGTCAGCGACTGCGCGTCGCGGCCCCACAAGATCGCGACCAGCGGTGCGTCGGGCCGGGTGACCAGCGCGTCGATAGCGGCGGAAGTGACTGCCTCCCAGCCGATCCCCCGGTGGCTGCCCGGCTCGCCGACGCGCACGGTGAGGACGCGGTTGAGCAGCATCACGCCCTGGCGCGTCCACGGCGTGAGGTCCCCCGTGCTCGGCGCGGGCACGCCGAGGTCGTCGTGGAGTTCGCGCAGGATGTTCTGCAGGCTTCGGGGCAGGGGGCGCACCTCGGGGCTGACGCTGAACGACAGGCCGACCGCGTGCCCCGGGGTCGGGTACGGGTCCTGGCCGACGATCAGGACGCGCACGTCGGCCAGCGGCTGCGCGAAGGCGCGCAGGATGCGATCACCGGTGGGCGCCCACGCACGCCCGGCCGCGGTCTCGGCCCGCAGGAACTCCCCGATGCCCGCGACGTGCTCGGCGAGCGGGCGCAGGGCCGGTGCCCACGACGGATGGACGAGTTCCTCGAGCGCCTGCGCCATGCACCCGACCCTACGGGGTGCGCGGTCGACGCCCCGGCGGGCCGACCCGTGTGAGTCGCTCCAGCCGAACTCTCAGGCGCGGCAGAGGATTTCCTCGGCCGGCACAATGATCCCCGCATCCGGCGCCACGCCCCACCAGGCCCGCTCGGCGGTGGGCGCGTACGTCCGGGTCGACGACGAGCAGGTGATGTCGTCGAAACCGGCCGCCGGGCCCACATGTGCAGCCGCCGGCCCGCGTCGGGCTCCCCACCGATCGCCCGAGCGACCTACTCGTGCAGCGCGCGCCACTCCTGGAGGCCGGGAGTGTCCGGATACCAGAGCATTCTCGCGTAGTCCGCATTGACCTCTCCACTATGTGGCGGTGACTGCTGAGTAACCGCCAAGGGCACAAGGCGTCATCCGGGGTGGCTAGCCAAGGCACGACCCGGTGGCGTCAGGTGGCGGTCACGCCTGCACGCCCAAGGGCTGCACGAGCGATGTCGTACAGCTCCCGTGCGCCTTCGAGTAGGGCGAGGGCCTCTTCCTCGGTTGTCTTGAGGGTTCGGTATTGCTTGTCATTCTTCGCAGCGACGGCCTGTTCGAGGAGTTCAGCACCGCGTTGCCCGGCCGTGGTCTTGGCGACGAGGGTTGTGGCCCCTCCGTGGTCGCCTCTCCACTGTTGGCCGAGTTCAGCTACGCACACCGCGTCTGATGAGCGGATGGTGGGCAGGCAGGCGTTGGATGCCGCTGGCTTGAACCGAAGGCTTGCGAAGTCGTCCTCCGCACTGTCGAGGTAGTCCTTCGCATCCCGAAGGTGCGCAATGCTTTCACCCGGGTCCTGCGGAAGCGTCATCGAGCCACCGTCGCACGAGTGGTCCCGACGAGGGTCCTCAAACTGGTGCCGGTCACCACGACACCATCTCGTACAACTTCGTTGACGAGCGCCTCACCGCGCTCCACCGCCTTCTCCCAGTCCGAGGCGGTGAACACGACCAAGTTGAGGGAGTTGCCGGTGAGCTCGTACACGGCTTCGACAAGGCGCAGTCGGTCTCGGGCCCAGTCGTCCGTCGGCGCCTTGTCTGTCTTCCAGACCACGAGCATGTCGATGTCTGAAGCAGCCGTGTCCTGGCCCCGGGCTACCGAGCCGAAGAGCACTAGCGCACGGGGCTCTCGCGGCCATTGCGCAGCCCGGGCACGTATTACGTCCAGGACGGTGTCCTTGGCATGGTCGATAGCCACAAGGTGTTTGACCAGGAGGTGGTCGTGGTTCAGCTCGAAGAACTGGCTCCCTTTCGAGACGAGGGCGTAGCGGACCGTGCCCTCGTCGGCCAGGTCTTGAAGAACGCTCTTGACAGCCGAGTGTCCGGTTGTGCCAACCCTCCTGGCGAGTTCACGCAGGGAGATGGGCCGTGAGGAGCGGACGAGGGCCGTGAGGACGCGTCCTCGGAGGCCTGGCACGAGAGACTCGATAGGGGTTGACAGGTTCACCTGCTTCTCCTCATCTAGTGGACCTGTTTCAGTCCAAGTGGACTAATGTTGGGCCATTCGGACTATTTTTAGCACACTGCTCAGTGTTCCGGCGAGACACACAGAGGCAAGCAGGTCTCTGCGCTCCATTTCGGTAAGGCTCTTCTCCCACTCGTGCGCACCCGTCACAGGCAAGGCTTGCGTCAACGACGACCACTGACTTCCCCCACGGTCAGCTTGCGGGGAGCATCTCTCCGCAGTGCTTGCACTTGACGGCCACGGGCCTGATGTCCGCGACGCCGGCGGTCGCCGCGTGCCGGCGGGCCTGGTCGACGATCTCGGTGCGGTCGAGTCCGGTGACGTGGCCGTCGGGGACGATCGCGGCGAGATCGGTCGTGATCGTTCCTGGCCCGCAACCGATGTCGAGGATCCGAAACGTCGGCCTCAGATGCGGGAGCAGGTAGCCGCAGGAGTTCGCCGCGGTGCGCCAGCGATGCGAGCGCAGCACCGAGTCGTGGTGGCCGTGCGTGTACCGCTCGGCGTGGTGCGCACTCGCATCCGACACCCCGACAACCTACTGACGGGGGATCGCTGTCCGCGAGGTCACCGGTCGTCGACGGCGGTGGTGGGCCGGTCGGTCGCCGGGGCCGGGTAGACCGTGAGGTCGGTCGCCTTGACGCTGACCCAGACCGGCACTCCCGGCGCCAGGGCGAGGTCGGCGACGGCCGCCGGGGTCACGGCGGCGACCACGGACGGCTGCCCGTCCACGAGGACGCGGACGCGGTCGGTCGCCGGTTGGATCGCGGAAACCGTTGCCGGCCAGCAGTTGCGGGCACTGCCGTGTGGCTCGGAACGGGTCAGCGTCACCGATTCGGGGCGAACGACACACAGGACGCGACCGCTGATGCGATTGTCGGCGATCTGCACCGTGCCGCCCGTGCCGCCCGTGCCGCCCGTGCCGCCCGCGTCGAGCGTGACCTGGCCGGCCCGCGCCCATCCGCGCAGCAGCGTCACGCCGACCAGCGCGGCGACGTAGTCCGTGGCCGGCCGACGCGCCAGCTCGCTCGGGGTCGCGTCCTGGGCGACGGTGCCCGCCTCCAGGACGAGCACGCGGTCGGCGAGGACGAGGGCGTCGAGCGGATCGTGCGTGACCAGAAGCGTGCAGCCGTCGAACTGGCCCAAGGTGGTCCCGAGCTCGGCACGGACCGCGTCCTTGGTCTGCGCGTCGAGGGCGGCCAGCGGTTCGTCGAGGAGCAGCGTGCGCGGGGTGGTGGCCAGGGCCCGCGCCAGGGCGACCCGTTGGGCCTGGCCGCCGGACAGGGCCGCCGGCCGGCGATCGGCCAGGTCGGCGACACCGAGACGATCGAGGGTCGCGTCGGCCAGCCGGCCCGCGCGGGCCCGGCCCGCGCCGCGCGACCGCGGCCCGAACGCGACGTTCTGCCGAACCGAAAGGTGGGGGAACAGCGCGTAGTCCTGGAACACGATCCCGAGGTCGCGGCGGCGCGGGGGAACGAAGACCGCTCGCGTGGACGACGTGCGTGCGGCGTCCACGACCCGGTCGTCGATCCGGATCGCCCCGGCGTCCACGGGCTCGAGTCCGGCGACCGCCCGCAGCAACGTCGACTTGCCGCTGCCGTTCGGGCCGAGGACCGCGGTGATGACCCCGTCCTCGAACCGCGTGTCGATCCGCAGGCTGAACCCGCCGCGGCGGACGACGGCGTCCTGCAGCCGGATCGTCATGACCCGGCCCGCAGGTAGCGCCCGCGCAGCGCGACCAGGACGACGATGCACACGCCCATCAGCACGACGCTCAGGGAGATCGCGGACGACCAGTTCGTGTCGAGGGCGTAGTAGATCGCGATCGGCATGGTCTGCGTGGTCCCCGGGAAGCTGCCGGCGAACGTGATCGTCGCGCCGAACTCCCCGAGCGCGCGCGCCCAGCACAACACGGCGCCGGCGAGCAGCGACGGCGCGATCAGCGGCAGCGTGACCCGCCGGAAGGTCGCCCACGAGGATGCGCCCAAGGTCGCGGCGGCCTCCTCGTAGCGTCGGTCGAGCGTGCGGAAGGCCCCCTCGAGCGTGATGATCAGGAACGGCATCGCCACGAAGGCCATGGCGAGGACGACCGCGAGTGTGGTGAACGGGATCTGGAACCCGAACCACGTGTAGACGTGCTGCCCGACGAGTCCGTACCGGCCGAAGGCCGCGAGGAGCGCCACGCCGGACACCACCGGCGGCAGCAGGAGCGGAACGAGCACCAGGGCCCGCCACAGGTGGGTCAGGGGAAGGATGTCGCGGGCCAGGAGCCAGGCGAGCGGCACCCCGACGACCGCGGCGAAGCACGTGGCGATCGTCGAGGTGACCAGTGACAGCCGCAGCGCCGTCAGCGCCTCCGGTGCGGTGATCGTCTCGACGAACGAGCCCCACGGGACCTGGGAGACCAGCCCGGCCATCGGCACGACCAGGAACGCCAGCGCGACCGTCCCGGGCACCAGCAGGAACCACGGGGCGCGACGGGCGCGACGGCGACCGCGCGCCCGCCGCGGGGAGTGGTCGCCGGTCGTCACCACGGTCGCGCGAAGCCCCACGCCCGAAGGATGCCCTGCGCGGAGACCGTGTACCGGACGTAGTCCACGAACGCCCGCGCGCCGACGGGGTTGGGCGCCCGGTTCACGACGGCCATCGGGTAGTCGGAGAACACGTTCTTCGCCGCGGGGATGAGCACGGAAGCCACCGCGGGCTGCGCGGACCGCACGTCGGTCTGGAAGACGATGCCC
>CAYMNG010000114.1:0-7457 GCA_964391765.1 uncultured Bifidobacteriaceae bacterium
GCAAGGTGAAGGCCGCGCAGTACGTGCGCAACCACCCCGGCGAGGTCTGCCCCGCCAAGTGGGAAGAGGGCGCCTCGACGCTGGCACCGTCGATCGACCTCGTCGGCAAGATCTGACACTGCTCACCCCTCGTGGCCCGGCGGGGGGCCGGCTCCCGGTCGGCTCCCCGCCCGCCACGAACCCCCTGGACCCAGCCGCATCCCTGCGGCACCACCGCCGATCGGAGGACGCCATGCTCGACGACGCCACCACCACCTCGCTGCGCACCTACCTGGAGAACGTCGTTGCGCCCATCGACCTGGTCGCCTCGCTCGACGACAGCCCCAAGTCCGCCGAGATCGAGCAGTTGCTGACGTTGACCGCGTCGTTGTCGGACAACGTCGACTACCGGCGCGCGGACGACGGCGAGCGCACGCCGAGCTTCCGCATCGAGCGACGGGGCACCGACGTCGCCGTGACGTTCGCCGCGCTACCGATGGGGCACGAGTTCACGTCCTACGTGCTTGCCCTGCTCCAGGTCGGCGGCCACCCGGTCAAGGCCGGCGACGACACCCTCGAGCAGATCCGCGCCCTACCCGGCGCCCTGCGGTTCGAGACCTACATGTCGCTGACCTGCCAGAACTGCCCCGACGTCGTCCAGGCCCTCAACGCCATGAGCGTGACGAATCCCCGGATCACGCACGTGGCCATCGACGGCGCCCTGTTCCCGGACGAGGTCGACGCTCGACAGGTACTCGCGGTCCCGACCGTCTACCTCAACGGGGAGCTGTTCGGATCCGGCCGGATGTCGATCGAGCAGATCGTCGGCCAGCTCGACACCGGTGCGGCCGCCCGCCAAGCGGCGGCGATCGACGCCAAGGAGCCGTTCGACGTGCTCGTCGTCGGCGGCGGCCCGGCGGGCGCCGCGGCCGCGATCTACGCCGCTCGCAAGGGGATCCGCACCGGCGTGGCGACCGAGCGGTTCGGCGGGCAGGTGCTCGACACGATGTCGATCGAGAACTTCGTCTCGGTGGCGCACACCGAGGGTCCCAAGCTCGCGACCGCGATGGAGCAGCACGTCCTGGAGTACGACGTCGACGTCATGCACCTGCAGGAGGCGGCGGCGCTCGTGCCGGCCGGTCCGGACGGCCTGGTCGGCGTCGAGTTGGCTAGTGGCGCAACACTTTCCGCGCGCACCGTCGTGCTGTCGACCGGCGCGCGGTGGCGCACGATGGGAGTCCCCGGCGAGGCGGAGTACCGCAACAAGGGCGTGACGTTCTGCCCGCACTGCGACGGACCCCTGTTCAAGGGCAAGCGGGTCGCCGTGATCGGCGGCGGCAACTCCGGCGTCGAGGCCGCCATCGACCTCGCCGGCGTCGTCGGCCACGTCACGCTGATCGAGTTCGACGCCCAACTGCGCGCCGACGACGTGCTGCAGCGCAAGCTGCGCAGCCTGCCGAACGTCGACATCGTCGTCAGCGCGCTGACGACCGAGGTCCGTGGCGACGGGGCGAAGGTGACCGCACTGGCCTACGACGACCGCGCGACCGGCGAGGGGCATGTCGTCGAGCTCGACGGGGTGTTCGTCCAGATCGGCCTGTTGCCGAACACCGAGTGGCTGACGGGGACGGTGGAGTTGTCCGCGCGCGGCGAGGTCGTCATCGACGACCGCGGCCACACGTCGGTGCCCGGGGTGTTCGCGGCCGGGGACTGCACGACGGTGCCGTTCAAGCAGATCGTCATCGCGATGGGCGCCGGCGCGACCGCGTCGTTGTCGGCCTTCGACCACCTGATCCGCACCTCGGCCCCGGCCGACGACCCCACCGCCGAACTGGTCTCCGCCTGACGCTCGACGCACCGGGCGGGCGTCAGGTGCCCGGCTCCTCGGACCAGCGGCCGACCCAGGTCACGACGCAGGCCTCGTTTCCCTCGGCGTCGGCGAGCACCCACCACGACGGCGCGTGCCGGTCGTCGACCAGCGTGCCGCCGGCCGCGATCGCCGCCGCGACGCGGTCGGCCGCCAGTTCGTGGGGGACCGCGACGTCGAGGTGGATCCGGTTACGGCCGGTGCGCGGAGGGTCCATCTGCTGGAACCAGATCGACGATCCGCGCCCGCCCGGGTCGGCGAGGTCCTCCTCGCCCTCTGCGCGGTAGCCGAGGACGGCCCGCCAGAACGGCATCACGTCCGCTCGGACGTGCGCGTCGATGGTGAGGTCGACGTGTGAGAGCCCCGACGTGTCGGCCAAGACTCCGAGTTCGCGGGCGGCCGCGGAGATCGCGCGGGCCAGGTCGACGTCCGCGTCGCTGAGTCCGCCGACGTCGTGCGTCACGAGCCGGACGGTCACACCGCGGTAGCGCAGGTCGACGTCCGGGTGGTGGTCGGCCGCGTCCGCCAGGACGCCGATCGCGTCGACGAGTCGCACCCCGGCCGCGAACGTCCCGGTCGCGAAGTAGGCGTACGCCCGGCCGTGGAGCACGCGCCAGTCCGCGACCCCGTCGGCGTCGTGGAACGTGCGGGCGCTGATGGGTGTGGTCATGGGTCGGTCTCCTGTTCCCCGGACGGCGCGTGGTGTCGACGGGCGGCGCTTCGCCGGCGCCACTCAACTCGGGAGCGTGCCGGCCGCACGGATGGCGTCGGCGTGCTCACGGGTGCGGTCGTCGACGTACGAGAACCGCCACGCGCGGATGCGCTCGGCGATGAGCGGGGTGTCGTCGTTGACCCGGCCCAGTGCGGCGAACATCCGGCAGTCGAAGACCCGGCAGGCGCGCGGCCGGTCGGCGTAGATGGTGCATCGGTCGTCGACGAGCATCGGGCACGCGCCGTCCTGGTCGTAACCCATGACGTAGTGGCCCGACGGGAGACCGGGCGCGGGGAACAGCAGCTCCGGCGGGATCACCGCGAGCGCGCGGTCGTCGCCGGGCTCGACGTGCACGAACTGGCGGGACCGGCAACACGCGGTGCAGGTCCCGCACGGGACGTCGGAGTCGGCCTCGCCGGCCAGCGCCGCGCGCATGCCGGTGAGCCAGGTCCCGAACTCGCCGGCGTCGATCCTCACGCGGTCCAGCCTGCCACCCGACCCGCCCTGCCACGAGACTCGCGGTGTCCCGGGCGTTGCTACGCGACCCGGAGCCAGGGGTCCTTCAGTTCGACCATCAGCGACTCCAGCGCGGTCTGCGGGGTGACGTTCGCCGCGATCTGCGCCCGGCAGTGCCCGATCGCGGCGAGCCGGCGACCGGTGTCGTTCGCGGTGCTGCGAGCCGCCAACGCGGACAGTTGCGGGCGCATCTGGTCGTTGATCAGCTCGACCGTCCCGTCGACCTGCAGGACGAGCACGTCGCGGTACAGCCCGGTGAGGTCGACCAGGGCACGATCGACCTGGTCGCGGACCGTCCGGGTGCGCCTGGTCTTCTGCCGCGCCGCCAGGTCCTTGGTGGCGGCGGCCATCAGCCGCTTGATGCGCGCCGCGGTCACCCCGCCCGCGCCCTCGCCGTACTCCGTCGCCAACGCCGCGTCCTCCGCGGCGTCGATCGCGTCGGTGATCGACCGCGCGTCCTGCGTCGCCGACGCCAGCAGCGTCGCGGCCGCGGCGAAGCACGAGGGGACGTCGGTCAACTGGCCGGGGACCGCGAGCACCTCCTGCCGACGCCGACGAACATGCTCGTCGCGGGCGAGCGCCCGCGCCCGACCGATGTGTCCTTGGGACGCCCGTGCGGCGAACGTCGCCATCGCCTCGTCCACGCCGTCGTCGCGGACGAGCAGGTCCGCGACGGCTCGGGTCGACGGCGTTCGCAACGGAACGTGTCGGGCGCGCGAGACGACCGTCGGCAGGACGTCCTCGACACTGGGGGCGCACAGCACCCAGACGGTGTGCGCCGGTGGCTCCTCCAGCGCCTTCAGCAAGACGTTGACCGCCTGGTCGGTCAGCCGGTCGGCGTCCTCCAGGACGATGACGTGCCACAGGCCGGCGATCGGCGCCAGCGTCGAGCGGACGACCAGGTCGCGTGCGTCGTCGGTCTTGTAGCTCAAGGTGTCGGTCGCGACGAGGTCGACGTCGGGATGGCCGCCCGCCGGTGCGGTGCGGCACACGTCGCACTCCCCACAACCGTCCCGTGCGCACACGAGCGCGGTCGCGAAGCACGTCGCCGCCGTCGACCGCCCGGAGCCCGGCGGTCCGGTGATCAGCCAGGCGTGGGTCATCGCCGGACCGTGCAGCCCCCGGCGGACCCGGTCAGCGTCGGCGACCGCGTGCGCGAGTTCGGCGACGACACCGTCCTGGCCGACGAGGCGGTCCCAGATCGGCCCGCTCACGACCGACCCCGCGCGGCCAGATCCGCCAGCACCCGCGCGAGCACGGCGGCGGCGATCTCGTCGATCGGCTGATCGGCGGCGAGCACGAGGTACCGCTGTGGGTCACCGGCGGCGATCGTCGCGAAGCCGGCCCGCACGCGGTCGTGGAACTCCAGCGGCTGCGCCTCGAGTCGATCGCGGCCGACGAACCGGGCAAGCCCCGATCGTGGGTCGACGTCGAGGAGGATCGACAGGTCGGGCAGCAGCCCCTGGGTCGCCCACGAACTGAGGTCGCGGATCCGGTCCGCACCCAGGCCGCGGCCGTAGCCCTGGTAGGCGACCGAGGAGTCCAGGTACCGGTCGCACACGACGACCGCGCCGCGCACCAGCGCGGGCCGGACGACGCGGGCGACGTGCTCCCCGCGCGCGGCGGCGTACAGCAGCGCCTCCGCCCGATCGTCCAGGCCGTCGAACTGCGGTGACAGGACGACGTGCCGGATCGCCTCGGCCGCCGGGGTACCGCCGGGCTCGCGGGTGCGCACGACGTCGTGCCCGCGTTCGGTGAGCGCCTGGGCGAGCAGTCGCTCCTGCGTGGACTTCCCCGCGCCCTCGCCACCTTCGAACGTGACGAAGTAGCCGGTGCCGGTCATCGCGCGGCGGCCGCCGTGCCCCGCGGTGCGGGCTTCTTCGTCGCCGGCCGCTTGGCCTTCTTCACGACCCGCCGCGTCGTCTTCGTCGGCTCGAGCGCGTCCAGCGCCTCCTTCGCCCGGCGCTCGGACAGCAGGTCGCTGGCCCGGTCGATGGACACCGTCGCCGGGTCGTCCACGGTGCGCAGCGACGCGTTCGTCACGCCGTCGGTGACGTACGGACCCCAGTTACCGTCCTTGACGACGATGGGCAGGCCCGTGGTCGGGTCCGCGCCGAGTTCGCGCAGCGGTGGCTTCGCCTGACCACGGCCGCGGCGGGCCTTGGGTTGGGCGAACAGGGCCAGCGCCTGCTCCAGCGTGACGGTGAAGATCTCGTCCTCGCCGGCCAGGGAGCGGGAGTCCTTGTCCTTGGTCAGGTACGGGCCGTACCGCCCGTTCTGCGCGAGGATCTCCACCCCGTCGGCGGGGTCCGTGCCCACGACGCGGGGCAAGGACAGCAGCCGCAGCGCGTCCTCGAGGGTCACCGTGGCGATCGACATCGCGGTGAACAACGACGCCGTACGCGCCTTGGCCGACTTCGGCGACCCGTCCTCGAGCACCTCGGTGACGTACGGGCCGTATCGGCCGGACTTGGCGACGATGTCGCGTCCGGTCGCCGGGTCCTGCCCCAGCACGCGGTCCCCCGACGGCTCGGCCAGCAACTCCTCGGCCCGTTGGGCGGTCAGCTCGTCCGGGGTCAGATCGACCGGGACGTTCGCCCGCTCCTCGCCGCGCTCGACGTAGGCCCCGTACCGGCCAACCCGCAGGACGGCGTCGGTGCCCGCGATCGGGAAGGTGGCGATCTCGCGGGCGTCGATCGCGCCGAGGTCCTCGGTCAGCGGCCGTACTCCGGGGAAGTCCGCGCCGCCGGCGCTGTGGCCACCGCGCCAGAAGGCCTCGAGCTGGTCGACCTTGTCCGCCTCGCCGGTGGAGATGAGGTCGAGGACCTCCTCCATGTTCGCGGTGAACTGGTAGTCGACCAGTGCCGTGAAGTGCTCCTCGAGAAGCCGGACGACCGCGAACGCGGTGAACGACGGGACGAGCGCCGAGCCCTTCTTCCACACGTAGCCGCGATCGACGATCGTGCTCATGATCGACGCGTACGTCGACGGTCGACCGATGCCGAGTTCCTCCAGCCGGGCAACGAGTTTCGCCTCGGTATACCGCGCTGGCGGAGTCGTCGCGTGCCCGTCGGCGCCGATGCGATCGGCCGTCACCGTCTCGCCCTCGACCAAGCGCGGCAGCTCGCGCTCACGGGAGTCGTCGTCGGCGTCGGGCTCCACGACGTCCTTCAGCGCGGCGTAGAAGCCGGCGAACACCACGACCGTGCCGGACGCGGTGAACTCCGCATCCGTGCCGTCGCCGGCCGTCGCGGCCAGCCGGACCGTCGTCGTCGCGATCTGGGCGTTGGCCATCTGCGAGGCCACGGTCCGCTTCCAGATCAGGTCGTACAGCGCGAACTGGTCGGCGTTGAGCTCGCCGGACACCTCGCCGGGGGTGCGGAACACGTCGCCGGCGGGCCGGATCGCCTCGTGCGCCTCATGCGCGTTCTTCACCTTGCTGGCGTACGTGCGCGGCGCCGCCGCGACGTACTGCTCGCCGTACAGCTGCCCCGCCTGCGCCCGCGCGGCGCCGATCGCCTGGTCGGACAGGTGGACGGAGTCGGTCCGCATATACGTGATGTAGCCGTTCTCGTACAGGCTCTGGGCCACCCGCATCGTGCGCTGGCTACCCCAGCGCAGTCGGTTCGAGGCCTCCTGCTGCAGCGTCGAGGTGATGAACGGGGCCTTCGGCTGCCGCTGCCCGGGCTTCTCCACGACCGAACGGACCGTGAACGTGCGGCCGGCCAACTCCTCGGCCAGCAGGTGCGCCCGTTCCTGGGCCAGGACGACGACGCCGTCCCGGCGCAGTCGGCCGTTCTGATCGAAGTCGTTGCCGGTCGCGACCCGCGTGCCGTCCACCGCGGTGAGCCTGGCCTCGAAGGCGCCGGCCGACGCGGCGAACCGGCCGGTGAGGTCCCAGTACGACGCGGCGGTGAACGCGATGCGCTCGCGCTCGCGGTCGACGACCAGTCGCACCGCGACGGACTGCACGCGGCCGGCCGACTTCGCCTCGCGGCCGATCTTCTTCCACAGCACCTCCGAGACCGGGTAGCCGTAGAGACGATCGACGATGCGGCGGGTCTCCTGCGCCTCGACCAGTTTCATGTCCAGGTCGCGCGGGTTCTCGACCGCCTCGCGGATCGCCTCCGCGGTGATCTCGTTGAACACCATCCGCTTGACCGGCACCTTGGGGCGCAGGACCTCCATCAGGTGCCACGAGATCGCCTCGCCCTCGCGGTCCTCGTCGGTGGCCAGCAGCAGTTCGTCGGCGTCCTTGAGCGCCTTCTTCAGCTCGGCGATCGTCTTCTTCTTCGACTCGTGCACGACGTAGTACGCCTGGAACCGGTCGTCCACGTCGACGGCGAGCTTGGCCCACGGCTGCTTGCGCAGCGCCTCCGGCAG
>CAYMNG010000115.1:0-7387 GCA_964391765.1 uncultured Bifidobacteriaceae bacterium
GCACGTCCGTCTGGAAGACGATCCCCGCGTCGAGGTCCCCGGACTGCACCTGCGCCAGCAACTGGGTGACGCTGGTCGTCACGTTGACCGGGGTCACGCTCACCGCGTTCTTGGCCAGCAGCAGTCGGGCGTTCGTCCCGCACGGGACGCCGACCGCGCACATGCCCAGCCGTACGCCAGGGCGCGCCAGGTCCGCGATGCCGCGGATCCGGGCCGGGTTGTTGCTCGGCATCGCGATCGCCATCGTGTTGCGCGCGAACAGCACCGGATTCAACGGCAGGGTCCGTCGCGCGGAGACCGAACCGTTGGCGATCGCATTGTTCATCGTCACCCCGTCGGCCGTCGCGAGCACGTCGGCCGGGGCCCCTTGCCGGATCTGCGTCACCAGGGTCGGCGAGCCGTTGAAGGTGAACACGACGTTCGTGCCCGGATAGCGCTTCTCGAACGCGGCCTTGATCGGGCCGGCGAAGACACCGGTGAGCGACGCGGCGGCGAAGACGTTGATCGTCCCGGTCGGTGCGCTCGTCGGCGCGCGATCGACGTGGGCGACCGCGGTCGAAGTGAGGGCGAGCGCCGCGGCGAGCGTGACGACCGCCGCGAGGATTCCCGCTCGACGGGTTCTCGGGCTTCTCATGGGGACTCCGGGAGTTCGACAACGACGTTGGTCGCCTTGACGACGGCGGTCGCCAGGACCCCGGGGGTCAGCCCGAGTTCGTCGGCGGACTCCCGGGTCATCAGCGACGTGACGGTGTGCGGGCCGGCCTGGATCTCGACCAGGGCCATGACCCCGTCCTTCTCCACCCGGGTGACGATCCCCGGCAGGCGGTTGCGGGCCGAGGCCGTTCGGGCGACGGGTGCGGGGGCGTCCTGCGCCAGGAGGGCCGCGACGCCGGCCGCGTCGACCGTCATCGGTCCGTCCGCCGTGCCGGCCGCGAGCCGGCCGTCCGCCACCCAGCGCCGGACGGTGTCGTCACTCACGTGCAGGAGGCGCGCCGCTTCACTGATCCGCAGATACGTCACAGAACACGAGAATAGACCGTATCCGCGAGCCCTTGCCCGCGGGGCCCGCCGGGCCGCGCTGGCTAGTGCCGCCGTCGGTCCGTAGGGTGGCCGAAGACGCGGTGGGAGGACATATGTCAGCGGCGGTGCTGTGGCTGGTCGCCGCGCTCGTCGCCGGCGGCGTCGAACTGCTCACCGCCGACCTGACCTTCGCGCTGATCGCGGTCGGCGCCGGCGCGGGGGCGGTGACGGCCGCGCTCGGCGGACCGGTGCTGCTCCAGGCGATCGTCGCCGTCGCGGCGGCCGGCGCCGGGATCGCGTTCGTCCGCCCGATCGCCCTGCGGCACCTGCGCCCGACGGCGCCGGCGATCCGAACCGGGGTCGACGCACTCCCGGGCGCTCGGGCCCGCGCGACGGCGCAGATCACCGCGCACGACGGGCGGATCCGGTTGCGCGGCGAGGAGTGGTCCGCCCGACTGGACACCGACGTGACCTCCGAGCCGGTGCCGGCCGACACCGAGGTCGTCGTCACCCGGATCGACGGCGCGACCGCCCTGGTCTATCCGGTCGACCCGATGTGACCCGTGGCGGGACCCGCACGGGCCCGCCGGCAATCGAGAACGAGGAGTTGACATGGACTTCATGGTCCCGGCGGGCGTGGCCTTCCTGGTCGTGCTGTTCGCACTGATCCTGCTGACGCGCACGGTCGTCATCGTCAAGCAGGCCGACACCGCGATCGTCGAACGCCTGGGCCGGTACCAGCGCACGCTCAACCCCGGGTTGAGCATGCTCGTGCCGATCGTCGACCGGATCCGGCAGCGCATCGACATGCGCGAGCAGGTGGCCTCGTTCCCCCCGCAGCCGGTCATCACCGAGGACAACCTGGTCGTCTCGATCGACACCGTCATCTACTTCCAGGTCACCGACCCGAAGGCGGCGACCTACGAGATCAGCAGTTACCTGCTCGGGATCGAGCAGTTGACCGTCACGACGCTGCGCAACGTGATCGGCTCGATGGACCTGGAGCAGGCACTGACGTCGCGCGACCAGATCAACGGCCAGTTGCGCGGCGTGCTCGACGAGGCGACCGGCAAGTGGGGGATCCGGGTGAACCGCGTCGAGCTGAAGGCGATCGACCCGCCGAGCTCGGTGCAGGAGGCGATGGAGAAGCAGCTCAAGGCCGAGCGGGAGCGGCGCGCGGCGATCTTGACCGCGGAGGGGCAGAAGCAGGCGGCGATCCTCAACGCCGAGGGGTCCAAGCAGGCCGAGGTGCTCGCCGCCGAGGCCGACGCGCAGGCCGCGGTCCTGCGCGCCGAGGGTGAGGCGAAGGCCCGGGTCATCGTCGCGAACGCCGAGGCCACGGCGGTGCGCGCGGTGTACGAAGGCCTGCGGGCGGCCGACCCGCAACCGAACGAGTTGGCGCATCGGTACCTGCAGGCGCTGCCCGAGGTCGCGAAGGGCGACGCGAACAAGGTGTGGGTCGTCCCGGCGGAGTTGACGGCGGCGATGGCGTCGATCCGCGCGGGCCTCGCGGGCGGCGAGACCCCTGGTCGTGTCGAGGTCGGCGGTGGTTCGCGGGTGGTCGAACCGCCGCCACCCGCGACGCCGGCGGGCTAGTCGGCCGACTCAGGGGCTGTCCAGGTCGCTGCCGTCCGCGAGGTGTCCGACCTCGACGAGGACCAGGTCTCGGCGGCCGGCGATGAAGTCCCGGGCGCCGACGTCGTCGTGGGCACTGGTGCCGGCCGCCGACCAGAGTTCCCGTGCCAGCCGCACAGGGTGCCCGCGTACGCCGAAGTAGGCGGCGGCGGCGACCGGTGCGTCACACGTCGCGACAGCGGCGACCGCGTCCGGCGTCAGGCCGACGAGGTCGACCAGGGTGACGATCGTCGCCGTCGCGTCGGTGTGCTCGGCGAGCCACGTCAGCCCGCAGCGCAGTGAGGACGACATGCCCTCGGCCCAGTCCGGGTTGGGCACGACCGTCGCGCCGGGCACGGTCCCGATCCAGGCACCGAGGACAACGACGACGGGGTCGCAGCCGGCCTCGGTCGCGATCCGCACCGCGCGGTCGACCAGCCGTTCGCCGTCGACCACCGCCGGGGCCTTCGGGCCGCCGAAGCGTCGGCCCGCGCCGGCGGCGAGGACGAGCGCCGCGGTGGTCACCGGGGCGTGTCCCGGTGGATCGGCCCGGCCGTCGACGACAGGCGACCACCCGAACCACCCCACCGCTGCTGGATGATCTCCGCGGCGATCGAGATCGCGGTCTCCTCGGGGGTGCGGGCACCGAGATCGAGCCCGATCGGGGAGTGGATGCGGGCCAGGGCCTCCTCGGGAACGCCGGCCTCGCGCAGTCGTGCGGTGCGGTCGTCATGGGTACGCCGCGAGCCCATCGCCCCGATGTATCCGGCCGGGGTGCGCAGCGCCTCGACCAGTGCGGGGACGTCGAACTTCGGGTCGTGGGTCAGCACGACGATCGCGGTACTCGGCTCGACGACCTGCTGCGCGAGCCACCGGTGTGGCCAGTCGACGACCACCTCGTCGGCCTGGGGGAAGCGCTTCGTGGTGGCGAACACGGCCCGCGCGTCGCACACGGTGACCGCGAAGCCGAGGAGTTTGCCGACGCGCACGAGCGCGGCAGAGAAGTCGACCGCGCCGAACACGAACAACTGCGGCTTCGGTGCGTGGCTGGCGACGAAGACGTCCAGGCTGTCGCCGAGGCGCTCACCGTCCGGCCCGTAGTGCGCGATCGCGGTCGTCCCGGCGGCGAGCATCCCGCGGACGTCGTCGCGTACGGCCTCGTCGATCCGGATCGAGCCGAGATCTCCGCGGGCCGTGTCGGGCGTGACCACCAGGTTCCGACCCACACCGGCCGGCCCGCGCACGATCGTCGCGGTGGCGACGGGGCGGTCCGCGGCGATCTCGTCGAGCACGAGCGGAAGGTCGGGCCAGGTGACCTCGTCCACGCACTCGACGAAGACCTCGAGGATCCCGCCGCAGGTCAGGCCGACCGCGAACGCGTCGTCGTCGGACACGCCGTAGGTCTCGTACCGCGGGACACCGTCAGCGAGCACCTCCTGCGCGACTTCGTAGATCGCGCCCTCGACGCAGCCGCCGGAGACGCTGCCGATCGCCTCGCCGTCGGCGGTGACGAGCATCGTGCTCCCGATCGGCCTCGGCGCCGATCGCCAGGTCCGCACGACGGTGGCCATCGCCACGGGCCGTCCGGCCGCGTACTCGCGGGCCAGATCGACGACCAGCTCACGCATGGCTGCTCCCTTCGACGAGAACGCGGTGCGCGATCGGTGAACGCCGACCGGGCGGTCGCGAGCGGAGGATCGGCCCGGATCCCGCGTCGGTCGCCGACGCGATCTCGCCGACGACCTCCTGCAACGCGGCCAGCGAGTGCCCGGACAAGAACGCGTCGACATACGGCAGGGCAGTGCTCATGCCACCGGCCAGCGGCGCGTAGCCGGCGGCCGCGGATCGTGGGTTGACCCAGATCACCCGATGAGCCATCCGCGCCAGGCGTGTCATGGCCAGTTCGAGCACCGCACGGTCACCGGCGTCCCAACCGTCCGAGACGATGACGACGACCGCGCCGCGAGCCATGCCGCGCTGACCGTGATCGTCCAGGAACTCCCTCAGGCACGCACCGATCCGCGTCCCACTCGCCCAGTCGGGTGTGGCCGCCACACCCGCGCTGTGTGCTCGATCGGCTTCACGTACACGCAGGTGGTGCGTGAGTCGGTGCACCCGGGTCGCGAAGGCGAACGCCTCCGCGTCGATCTCCCGTACCGCACGATGCATCAGGTGCAGGTAGATGCTGCTGGTCGCCGCCATCGAACCGGACACGTCGGCGAGCAGGACGACCTTTCGGGCCCGGGGCGGCCGCGTTCGGTGCACGAGCGTGACGGGGTCGCCACCGGTGCGCTGCGCGGCGCGCAGTGTGGCGCGCGGGTCCAGCGCGGAGCCGATCGACGCCGGGCGAGTTCGGCGACCGCGGCGCACGGGCGCCGTCAGCGACACGCGAGCGACGAGGTCCTCGACGATGCGCCGGTCAGCGTCGGTCAAGGCGTCGAATGCGGTGTCCCGCAGGCGCTCGAAGGAACTGGCGCGGTGGCGGGCCGAGGGTTCGGCGCCGTCGTCGGACTGCGGCTCGGGCGCGCCCGCGCCGCCCGCGGGGCGGGCGGCCTCCGCTGATCCGGTTGCGTCGGTAGCGTCGTCCCGGTCGATTCGCGCGTGCGGCTCGGACCGGGTCGGCGGGGCGTCGGAGCGATTCAGGTCGATCCCCATCGGGGCGCCGAAGACCTGCTCGAAGGTCTCGTCGAACGTCGTCAGCTGGCCGTGGCTCGTCACGAGCGTCACACGTGCCAGCCAGTACAGCTCGCGCACGGTCGTGGGCCCGGTGAGCGAGATCGCAGCCGCGAAGCGCGCGCCCGTCTCGGCGGTGGCGGGTACGCCGGCGTGGTGCAGGCGGTCACCGAATGCGGCGGCGACCGCGGCGAGGTCCGGGTTCAGCCCTGCGCGATCCACGCCAGACCCTCGCTCCGGGCGACGTCGTGGTCCTCGCGGTACTTCAGTGCCGATCCGAGGGTGGTTTCGACGGCCTCGGCGTCGAGGTGGACCAGGCCGAGGACCGTCAGGGCGCGCAGCCAGTCGATCGCCTCGGCGACGCCGGGCGGCTTCTGCACGTCCAGCGTCCGGATGCGTGTGACGGCCGCCGCGATCTGCTCGGCCAGCGTGGGCGGCGCGTGGGGGACGCGGTTGCGGATGATCCGGGTGACGACGGCGGGACCGGGGTAGTCGATCCAGTGGTACAGGCAGCGACGCTTGAGCGCGTCGTGCAGGTCGCGGGTGCGGTTCGAGGTGAGGACGACGATCGGCGGGACGGTCGCGGCGATCGTCCCGATCTCCGGGATGGTGACCGACGATTCGGCGAGCATCTCGAACAAGAACGCCTCGAACTGCTCGTCGGATCTGTCCACCTCGTCCACGAGCAGGACCGCCGGGCGGGGGCCAGGGTGTTGCAGGGCGGCGAGCACGGGGCGTTCGACGAGGTAGCGACGATCGAAGAGGTCCAACTCGGTCATCGCGTCACCGCGCGCCTCCGCGACGCGGATGCCGAGCAACTGTCGCGGATAGTTCCACTCGTACAGCGCCTCGGCGGCATCGATCCCCTCGTAACACTGCAGGCGGACCATCGGGGTGTCGAGCAGGGCGGCGAGCGCCTTAGCCGCCTCGGTCTTCCCGACACCGGGTTCGCCCTCGAGGAGGAGCGGCTGCGGGAGGCGAACGGCGCAGAACAGCGCGGTCGCCAGCCCGTCGTCGGCCAGGTAACCGACGTCGGCGAGGGCCTGGGCCAATGCGCCGGGCGAGGCCAGGACCGCTGGTCCGGCCGGGCCAGCGGGACGGTGACCGTCATCTGCGCGGGGATTCATGGCACGACCTCCTCGACGTCTTGACCGGCGTGCGAGCCGAGCCGGGCGAGGGAACCTACCGACTCCGCCGTCGGGCGCACCAGATGATCACGGCGACGACGACGATGCCGACGGCGATCGGCGCCAGGCGACGAAGGACCGGTGCGCCGGCGGCCCCGAGGAGGTCGATCGCGTCGTCGGCACGGATGTCCGGCGTCGGCGCGGCGGTGCTCGTGGCGGCCGGTGACGCGGTGCCCGCGGCGCCGGGCACCGCGGTGCCCGTTGCACCCGGACCCGAGGAGGAGTCGCTCGTGGGCGGCGTCGGTGCGGTCATGAGTTTCTCGAGGTTCGCGGCGAACTGGTCGGTCAACCGCGTGGCGACGTCCTGCATGACGCCGCGGCCGAACTGGGCCGCCTTCCCGGTGATCGCCAGATCGGTGGTGACCGCGACCTGGGTCCGGTCGGCGCCCTGGGCGGCGAGGGACGTGGTGATCGTCGCCTTCGCCGTGCCGCCGCCCTTGGTCTCGTTCGCCGATCCTTCGATGACCGCCGTGTGGGTCTGGTCGTCCTTGCTGAGGAAACGCGCGTTCCCGCGGTAGTTCATCGTGACGGGCCCGAGTTTCACCTTGACCGTGGCGACGAAGTCGTCTCCGTCGACGGATTCGATCCGTGCGCCGGGCATGCACGGAGCGATCGCCTCGATGTCGAGCAGGGTCGCCCACGCTCGGTCGACATCGGCCGGGACGGTGAACGAGTTCTGGATCTGCATGCGATGCTCCAATCGACTCCGCGAGTCTGATCCGCCGGGTCCGAACTGTCGGCGGTGGTTTGCGGCCGGTCCTACAGGTCGACGGCGTAGTACTGGGTTTCGAGGAATTCGTGGATGCCGGCGAAGCCGCCTTCGCGGCCGAGGCCGGACTCTTTCATGCCGCCGAAGGGGGCGGCGGGGTCGGAGGCCAGGCCGCGGTTGATGG
>CAYMNG010000116.1:0-7244 GCA_964391765.1 uncultured Bifidobacteriaceae bacterium
GTGCACCACCAGTACTCCGGCAGCGTCTCGCCCTTCCAGGCGAAGACCGGCACGCCCCGCGGATCGGCCGTCGTCCCGGTCGGGCCGACGACGACCGCTGCGGCCGCGTGGTCCTGGGTCGAGAAGATGTTGCACGACACCCATCGGACCTGCGCGCCGAGCGCGACGAGCGTCTCGATCAGGACCGCGGTCTGCACGGTCATGTGCAACGACCCGGAGATCCGCGCACCGGCCAGCGGCTTGGTCTGGCCGTACTCGGCGCGCATCGCCATGAGACCGGGCATCTCGTGCTCGGCGAGTCGGATCTCGTCGCGGCCGAAGTCGGCCAGCGACAGGTCGGCGACCTTGTAGTCGGGGGTGCCGTCGGGCTTGGTCATGGACATGCGGACTCCTCGGGAGCGATCGGCGGTGCGAACGGCACGAGGCTTCGATGGTTCGCCGGAGGCAGGCGCGTCGGGCATCCGGACGGCTGCCGACGACCGCGACATTGTGCCACGCCGGCGAGGACGGTCAGATCACCGGCGGCCGGCCGGCGCGTGTCATCGCCCAGACCGCCCGCCACGACATCGGTCGACGATCGGCCGGCCGCTGGTCGATCCCCTCGCGCAGGCCGCCGAACCAGGCTCGCAGCGCATCACGGTCGTGGACCCGCAGCAGGGTCATCCCCACCCACGAGCCGACGTACACCGGCTCGAGCACGACCGGCAGGTTGCGGCGAGCCAACCAGACCCGGTTACGGGCATTGAGGCGATAGAACTCCTCGTGCCGGGCGGGGTCGATCACCGGGTGGTACGCGACCAGGTTCCCGGCGTACCACGGCACGTAGCCGGCGTCCCAGACCCGCCACACGAGGTCGATCCCCTCGTGGGCGTAGAAGAACTCCGCCGGCCAGCCGCCGACCGCCTGAAAGACGGACCGACGGGTAGCGGCGGCGCCCTCCCACAGCGACGTCGCCGGCCCGGAGACCGACGGATCGCCCACGCGCAGCCGGGGCACCCACCGCCCCGGCGCGGCCTTGCCGCTGGGATCGACGACCCGCGGCTGGACCAGGCCGAGCGTCGGGTATCGGGCGAACCGCTCGGCCACGCTGGCGAGGAACCGGTCGTCGGGCAACCACGCGTCGTCGTCGAGGAAGAACAGCAGGTCACCGGCGACCAGCGGCACGCCGGCGTTGCGGCCGGCGGGGATCCCGACGTTCTCCGGCAGGTGCAGGCCGCGCACGCCCTCGGGCAGGCCGGTCGGGTCCCAGGAGTTGCCCACCACCACGACGTCGACGTCGACGTCACGCTGGGCGAGGACCGACGCCAACCCACGCGCGAGGTCCGCCGGCCGCCGGCCCATCGTCAGGACGACGACGCCGAATCGCACCCGATGCCCCGTGTCCGGTCCGGCCGTCGTCATCGCAGCCGGCTCGAGGACAGGATCGACGCCAGGTGGCCGGCGATCGTCACGACCCCGAGCACCGCGAGCGCGGCGACCAGGACGCGGGTCGCGGCGAGATCGCCGAGCCCGACGTCGACGACGGCGGCCACGAGGGCGAGCAGCGTCAACTCGACCGAGTGGTACGCGCGATGGAAGGGCACGAAGCGCGCCGCCGCGCGCAGCCGGCGCAGGCCGCCGGCCCGCGGTGCCGCCACGTCCGCCTGCTCCGCCAGCCGCGGCAGGCCGTTGTAGGCCCGAGACACGTGGACCATGTCGTTGAGCGCCTTGTTGTACAGCACGATCACCGACAGCAGCGCGCCGACGAACGGCCAGGGGGTGTCCAGCCAGCCGGGGTCGGGGAATCCGGCGGCGCGCAGGCCCAACGCGATGGGGATCAGGCCCTCGGCGGTGTAGTGCCCGACGCGGTCGATGAACACCCCCTTCGGCGAGGTCGTCCGCCGCCACCGCGCGACCTCGCCGTCGCTGCAGTCCCACAGCATCTGCAGTTGGCCGAGCACCGCCGCGAGGACCGCACCGGGCAGGCCCGGGATCAACAGGGCGCACGCGGCGCCCGCGCCCGTGGCGACCATGAGCCACGTCACGCCGTTCGCCGTGATCGGCGTACGCAACAGGATCCGGGTGAGGTACGGGGACACCGACCGCAGGTACGCGTCGGCCACCCAGTGCTCGGAGTTCCGACGCCCCCGCACCGCCGGCGGCTGGCAGACCTCACGCAGCTCGACGATCGTGGGCCGGGCCGGCCGGGGCGCCGACGCGTCCGTCACCGCTCCGCCTCCGGTCCGCCCGTGCCGCGCTGCATGAGGAGCCACTGTACGGAGGCGACGGCGACGAACCAGACGGCCAACGCCGACGCGCCCAGACCCAGGCCCGCGTGCAGCGCACCCGGGCCGGCCCACGCCAACGCGACGACGACGACCGACCGACCGTCCCAGCCCAGGCCGACGAACGTCAGCCACCGCGGTGGTGCGCTGCCCTGCAGCGCGCGGTAGAGGGTGTCGTAGTGGTGGAACGCGATCACGGCGACCCACCAGAACGCGACCACCGTCGCACTCGGGGCCAGCCAGACCACCACGGCGGCGACCAGGCCGAGTTCGGCCAGGCGCAGGCCGGCGGGCACGGCCCACGCCGCCCGGTGCCGCCACAGCCGTGCCCGGACGCCGGCCGGAACCGCGAGGGCGACGAACGACAGCAGCGGACCGGCATCCGCCTGCCGGGCCAGCAGCACGGCACCACCGTCCGGCGTCGGCCCCCGCCAGGTGAGGGTTCGAAGCGTCCGGCCGACGAGGACGTACGCGACCGCCCCCAGGCCGAGGACCAGCAACGCACCGAGCGCCCACGCCGCGCCGAGGATCGCGGCGAACACGCTGATGACCAGCCACCGCTCGCCGATCGGCAGGTGGATCGCCCGCTTGGCCCAGCGCACCACGTCCCGCCGGTTGAGCCGGCTCGACGCGGCCATCGCGCCGGCGACCGACCAGCCGCCGGCGCCGGACTCGACGCCGTCGTCGGCGATCCGGACGTCGCGTGGGGCGACGGTGGCCTCGCGCAGCCGCTGCACGCGGGAGAAGTCGTAGTCGGTCAGGTGCCGGGTCGTCTGCAGGACGACGAGGACCAGCGCGAGCCACCACAGGTCGACACCGCCCCGCGCGGCGCCGGCCGCCAGCCCGGCGTACGCCAGGTACTCCTTCACCCGATCGGTCGATGCGTCCAACCACGCGCCCAGCGCGGAGAAGCGCCGCGTCGCGCGCGCGACCTCGCCGTCGACGCAGTCCACGACGAGGCTCAGCTGGAGCAGCAGCGCACCGGCGACCAGCGCCCACCTCGAGCCGACCACGAACGACGCCGCGGCCAGCAGGCCGATCACGAACGACAGCAGCGTCACGGTGTTCGGCGCCCAGCCCAGGCGCAGCGCGCCACGGGTCAGCGGCTTGGACAGGCGCCGGACGACGAACGTGGAGTAGAACCCGTCGTCGACCCGGTTGGCCTGCAACTGCGCGATCCGCGCCGCCGGCACGCGCGCCGCGTCCGCTCGGGCCGCGACCGGGTCGGCGGGAGCCCGGAACCAGGGCACGTCGACCAGATCGACCGCCCGGACCGCCAGCCCGGACCGCACGAGCGCGACCGCGACGAGCTCGACCACGTCGGACCCGTCGCTGGGGACGGAGCCGTCCGCGACGGCGTCGGCCAGCGACGCGACCGCCGCGGCCGCCGCCGACCGGTCGGCCGGCGCGACGACGAGTGCGCCCACCGACCGATGGTCGGCGGCGCCGACCCGGTGGAACCCGCTGCCCACGCTGGTCACGACGTGGTGGCGCACGCGCACGTCACCCCCCCGGGCCGCCGGTCGCACCAGCAGGCTCGTGGGCGCGAATCCGTCGTCGACGATCGGGGCCAGCGCGGCCGGCGCGACGACCAGGTCCGCGGCGACGAAGGCGACGTGCCCCGGGCCGGCCCGCAGGGCCGCGGCGGCCGCCGCGAGCGCGGCAGCGCCCGAGTCCCCCGCGGCCGGCAGCGCGACGACGACGGTCACGGGCGCAGGCGCTTCATGCGCCAGCGCAACCGAACGTCGTCCTTCGTCCGCGCCCACAGCTCATCGCGCAACTGCCGCGCCGTGAGCTCGGGGTTGTCCCGGGTGGCCGCGATGACCGACAGCACCGCCTGCACCGCGGCCTCGGTGGCGATCACGGCGGAGCCCGCGTCGTCACCCGGACCCACCGACGTGACCCGCTGTGCGAGCAGGTCGAGGTCGCCGAGGACGCGCACTCCCGTGCCGGCGATCGCGGCCGCATGAGTCCGGCCGTGCTCGGCCGCGGCGTCCAGTGCCCAGTCCGGGGTGTGCAGTCGTGGCTCGTCCGCGCCGGGCTCGCGGTTCTCGACCATGCCGAGGGCGACGCCACGGCGCACGTACTTCACGTACTCGTCCCACGTGATCTCGCGCTTGACGTGGGAGTTCAGGCGCAGCAGGAGGTCGGCCTCCGGCGCGGTCATGGACCGGTTCGACGTCAGACTCATCCGGGACACCAGCAGGTCCTCGGGGACGCCGAGCAACTGCGCGAACGTCCGGAACTGCGCGCTGAGGTCGACGTCCTCCAGGACGAGCACCGACACGTTCTGCGCCCCGGCGGCCGCGGCCCATCGTTCGACGACCGCCCCATGGTCGTTGCGGCGCCAGAAGGACGGCGTCATCTTTCCGTTCGCGTCGAAGACGTTACCCAGCCACCGCTCGTAGTCGGCCTCCAGGCCGTACTTCAGGTACTGCTGCCACGAGGACGGCAGCAGCCGACCCAGGTTGCGCAACGTGATGACGACGTGGACGCGCTGTGCCCCGAGGTCCTCGACGACCTTCCGCGCGACGTCGGCGTCCCCCTCGCAGAAGAACTCGCTGCTGACGGCGACCCGCGAGCGGTGCCGGTGGACCTGCTTCACGAGCCACTCGTAGACCGCCGGGTCGACGACCTCGCCGCCGTTGCCCTTCCAGCCCCAGGTCCGCTGCGTCACCGCCATCGCCGACCGATGGTGGGCCTTCTTCCTGCCCGGGTAGACGACGCCGGCCTTGACCAGCTCGGGTCGGGCGTCGGCGAGGGCCGCCTGGATCGCCGTCGTCCCCGTCTTGTGCACCCCGACGTGCAGCAGCACGGCGTCGTCGGCGAGCGCGGCGACCGGCGGCAGCAGGCGCGCGGCCGGGTCCGCAGCCGGGTGCGCCGCCGGGTGCGCGGCCGCGGCAGGGTCGACCACGCTCATGGCGCCAACCCTAGCGACCGCCGCGGCGGCACCGACCGGGTCAGATCAGGTCCTCGTCGTCGTCATCGTCGTCCTCGTCGATGACGAAATGGACCTGGTCCTTCGGCGGCGGGATCTGCCGCAGGATCTCCAGGGCCTCGTCGACCGTCGTGTCGGCGACGACGCGTCCGGCGTCCAGCACGATCGCCCGTTCGCAGAACCGGCGCAGCTCGCTCGGCTTGTCCGACACGACCAGGAACGTGGTGCCGGCGGCGTGCCGGCCCTCGATCAGTTCCCAGCACTGCTGCTGGAACGCCGGCTGCCCGACGGTCAGCGCCTGCGAGATCGCGTAGGCGGGTGCGTCGGTCGCCATCGCGATCGACCACGCGATCCGGCCGCGGACGAGGCGCGAACTGTCGCCGAGGAACTTGTCCAGGATCTTCGCGACGTCGGCCCGTTCGACGATGCCCGGCAGTCGGTCGGCGACCTGCCGTGGCGTCATGCCGAGGAGCCCTCCGAGCAGGTAGATGTTCTGCCGGACGGTGTAACCGCCGCTCAACGCCCCGCCGAGGCCGACCATCGGGATGATCGGGACGCTGCGTCGCACGGTTCCCTCGTCGCAGACCAGCGTGCCCGCCGCGAGGCGGAGGATCTCGTCGCGACCGGACCCCAGGTGGCCGATGACGGCCAGCGCCTGGCCGGCCTGCACCGAGAACGTCGCGTCGCGCACGAACCAGACCTCGTCGCGCGCGACGTCGCCGGCGATCCGCCGCAGGCGACTGTTCGACTGCCCGCGCTTGCGGCGCTTGATCTTCGGCAGCCGAATGCCGGCACCGTCGAACCGCACGACGGCGTCCAGCTCGGGGGTGAGCGGGACCTTGGGCATCTCAGCCCTCCTTGAGGATCCGCGGCTCGAGCCGTCGGAAGGCCAGCCACCCGGCCGCGAAGACGACGAGGCAGATCAGGAGGGACACCCCGAAGTGGGTCATCGACTCGTGCTCCTCCGGCCACCACCCGACCCGGTACAGCCCCAGGGGGGCGACGAGGGGGTTCAGCGACGCGAACGGCCGGATCCGATCGGGGATGTTGCTGATCGAGTACAGGACCGGGGTGAGGTAGAACATCGCCCGCATCGCGATCCGGACGATCCGCGCGAGGTCGGGGATGACCACGGCGTAGGACGAGATCAGCAGCCCGAGACCGTACATGAGGACGAACTGCAGCGCGATTCCCACCGGGAAGAGGACGATCAACGGCCCCGGCCAGTACCGGGTGAGCGCGAGTCCGACGAGGATGACCGGCAACGACAGGACGAACTCCATCATCGTCACCAGCAGGACGCGCAGCACCCACAGTTCGGTGGGCAGCAGGCTGTTGCGCAACTCACCCCGGTTGCGCCGGAACACCCGCGACATCGCCGCGATCCCCTTCGTGAACCACCACCACGGCAAGATCGCGACCGACAAGAACAGCAGGTACGGCTGGAGGCCGAGTTTGCGCGGACCCAGCAGCATCGTGAAGACGAACCAGAGCACGATCGACATGCCCAGCGGCTCGATGATCGTCCACAGATAGCCCAACCGGAACTTCGTGTACTGACGCTGCAGGTCCCGCAGGACCAGCATCCGCAGCACCGAGCGGTGCCGCCACAGCGTGAGCACGGCCGTTACGATAGGTCACTCATCCCGGCGAGCGACGGAGGCACGTGAGCGCGACTGCCCGACCGAGCGACGGCCCGATGCGGACCGTCGCGAAGCGAACCGCTCGCGGCCTCGCCCGGCGCCTGCGCGCGTTCGGTGAGGTCGAGCCCGACGGATTCGATCTCGACGACGTGCCCAGCGCCCACGTCGCGCTGTACTTCGCCGACGGTCCGGCCAAGCTCTATCAGTTGACGCAGTGGCTGCCGGTCTTCGAGGCCTCGCCGGACGTCCGCACGATCGTCGTCGTTCGCCATGTGGAGACGTACCGCGAACTGCGGGGCCGGACCTCCTTGCGCGTCCTGCTGGTCCCGCGCTACGAGGTGCTGATGGCGCTGTACGACCGGGCCGACTTCCACGCGGTCGTCTACGTCAACAACGGGT
>CAYMNG010000117.1:0-7198 GCA_964391765.1 uncultured Bifidobacteriaceae bacterium
CCCGTCGAACATGTTCACCTCGATGTTCACCTGCGCCCGACTGGCCGGCTGGAGCGCGCACGTGCTCGAGCAGAAGCGGACCGGCCGGCTGATCCGCCCGACGGCCCGGTACGTGGGGCCCGCCCCGCGCCGGCCGGAGCAGGTGCCCGGCTGGGACGCCCAGGCCGTCGCGCCGTCGGGCTACGCGGCTGGCTAGGGTTGGCGTCACCGCCCTAGCACAGGAGACCCGCGCCCGTGGCCGTTTCACCCGAAGACATCCGAATCCCCGCCGACCTCCGGCCGGCCGACGGCCGGTTCGGCTCCGGCCCCTCGAAGGTCCGCCAGGCCCAGGTCGACGCCCTCGCCGGCGCCTGGCAGCACTACCTGGGGACCTCGCACCGGCAGCGGACCGTCAAGGCCCAGGTCGCTCGGCTGCGCTCGGGGCTGGCCGCCTTGTTCGCCCTGCCCGACGGGTACGAGGTCGTCCTCGGCAACGGCGGCTCCACGGCCTTCTGGGACGTCGCGTCGTTCGGACTGATCCGCGACCGGGCGCAGTTCCTGTCCTTCGGGGAGTTCGGCGCGAAGTTCGCCGGCGGGGTGGCGAAGGCCCCGCACCTGGGCGACCCGACGATCCGCACCGCCGAGCCGGGTTCGGCCCCGCGGTTCGCGGCCGAGGCCGGGGTCGACGCCTACTGCAGCCCGCACAACGAGACGTCCACGGGCGTGGCGCTGACCCCCACGCGGGTCGCCGGCGCCGACGCCGACGCGCTGACGATCATCGACGCGACCAGCGGCGCCGGTGGACTGGCCGTCGACCTCACCGAGGTCGACACGTACTACTTCGCGCCGCAGAAGTCGTTCGGCTCCGACGGCGGCCTGTGGTTCGCCCTGATGTCCCCGGCCGCGATCGAGCGCGCCGCGTCCATCGCGACGTCCGGCCGCTGGATCCCGGACTTCTTGGACCTGCAGACCGCGATCGACAACTCCCGCCTCGACCAGACGTACAACACCCCGGCACTGGCCACGATCCTGCTCATGGCCGAGCAGGTCGACTGGTTCAACGCCAACGGCGGGCTGGACTGGTGCGTCGCGCGCACGGCCGAGTCCAGCGCGATCGTGTACGACTGGGCACAGGCCAGTCCGATCGCGACCCCCTTCGTCACCGATCCGGCACTGCGGTCAAACGTCGTCGCGACGATCGACATCGACGCGTCCGTCGATGCAACGGCGATCGCGAAGGCACTGCGCGCCAACGGGATCGTCGATACCGAGCCGTACCGCAAGCTCGGTCGCAACCAGTTGCGCATCGCCGTGTTCCCCGCCGTCGAGCCGGCCGACGTCCGCGCCCTGACCGGCTGCGTGGACTTCGTCGTCGACGCCCTCGCGTGACGACGGTCGACGCCGACCCCACCACCGGCCTGGCGACCCGCCCGGTCCGCGACCGGCCGACCTGGATCACCTACGGGCAGCTGGCGTTCTGGGCGTGGTTCCTGTACGCCTTCGGCGCGACCCAGGCACTGCTGCGCGACGAGCAGGCGACGACCCGGACCGTCGCCTCCCTGCACGGCACCGCGATGTCCGTCGGCGGCCTGGTCGCCGGACTGCTCGCCGCTCGGGCGATCGGTCGATGGGGGCGCGGTGTGGTCCTGCGCGTCACGGCCCTGGGCGTCGTCGCCTTCGTCGTGGTCTACACCGCACCGGGCGCACCGCTCCCGGTGACCCTCGGCGCGATCGCGCTGACCAGCCTGTTCGGCACCACGCTGATGATCTCGATCAACGCGTTCCTGCTCGCCCATCAGCACTCCGCGGGCCCGGCCGCGCTGACCGAGGGGAACGCCCTCGCCTCGCTGGCCGGCCTGCTGGCCCCGCTGGCCGTCGGCGTCGGCGCGGCGACCGCACTGGGCTGGCGGTCCGGCGTGCTGGTCATGGTCGTCGGCCTGATCGTCGTCGAGGTGCTGCGCGGCCGCCCGGTCCACGACTACGGCACGCCCGGACTCGCGGCGCACGAGTCGACCGGGGGGCGGTTCGGTGCCCCGGTCTACTGGTCGCTCGTCGTGATCATGTGCTTCCTCGCCGCCGAGTTCTGCATGACGTACTGGGGTGCGGACCTGCTGCGGGAGCGCTGCGGGTTCGGGCCGGCGGCCGCGGCGGCCTCGCTCGCCGCGATCACCGGCGGCATGCTCCTGGGCCGCGTCGCCGGCGCTCGCGCGGCCGAGCGGATCGCCCCGGAGCGACTGCTCGTCGGGTCGATCCTCGTCTCGGTGGCCGCGTTCGCGGTCGCCTGGGCGACCACGTGGTGGCCGCTGGTGCTGACCGGGATGTTCGTGACCGGAGTCGGCCTGAGCGTGCAGTGGCCGCTGGGGATCGCCCGCGTCGTGCGCGCCTCCGGCGGGATGACCGATCGCGCGAGCGCGGCCGCATCCGTCGCGGGCAGCGCATCGATGGCGGTCGCGCCGTTCGCGCTCGGCCTGCTCGCCGACACGATCGGCTTCCACCTGGCGTTCTTGCTGGTACCCGCCGCGCTGCTCGTGGCGCTGGCCACGATGTGGGCCCGACCGGTCCGCTGACGCGCGCGCCGCTCAGCTGACGGGCGCGGCCGCCAGGACGGGATCGACCCGGATCAACCGATCGTCACGCTCGCCGGCGATCAGCAACGCCGCCCCGTCCGGCGTCCAGGTCACCGCCTCACCCTGCAACTGGTACGGCAGGTACACCCGCGTCGGTCGCCCGCCGGGTGGCATCCCCGGGTAGACCAGTGCGTCCACGTAGTCCCGCAGCACGAACCGGCTGCCGTCGGGGCTGACCGACCCGTCGGTGACGAACGCCCCCAGCCGGCGCACGGGGACGGCGACGACCGTCCGGCCACGACGGGGATCGACCCGGTACAGCGTGCCGACCGCCGACTGCTTCGTGACGACCCACACCCGGTCCGACCGCGGGTCGGCGAGGATCGCCTCCGCGTTGTGCGGGCGGTCGGGGTAGGTGAACCGGAACGTGCGGGCCGCCACGACCTGGTCGACGAGGACGGCCGGTTCACGCACCCGGTGCAGGCGGACGAACGGCCACGAGTCGCGGTTGTCCCCGATGTCGGCGATCCACAGGATCGGCCGGCCCTTCGCGTCCCGACCCGATCCGATGGCCTCGATGTCGCGTGCGGCGATATCGCTGATCGTCAGCCGGGCCAGGGTTCGACAGCTCGTCGCGTCGACCGCGTAGACGTACGGCCCACCGGAGGAGTCGTTGTGCAGGTAGAGCACGCCACGATGGCGCTGGGAGTAGGTCATGCCGCTGATCTCGGTGAACCGCGGGTCGGTGAACCGGCACACCGTGCGCCAGCCGTCCACCGCGTGCGCGACGGCCGGCGCGCCGCGCGCCCGGCCCGCGGCCGCCGCCACCGCCACGACCGCGATCAGCGACAGCAGGACGGCGAGCGTGACGAATCGTCGAGTCCGCGGGTCCATGCCCGGCAGCGTACGCACGCCGTCCGCGGGCGGACCCGCGGCCGACGTCGACCTCGCGGTAGCGTGCGTTCGCGATGTCCCCGTCCCGATGGCGCCGATCCGACGCCGACGCGATCGTCCCGGTCGCGATCGGCACGGCCGCGTGGGCCGTCGTGCTCGTCGTGCTGGTCCTGCGCCGCGCCGACCTCGCCGGGCAGCAGTGGTGGATCGGCGCGGCGGCCGTCGGGGTCCTCAGCGGTGTCGGCGGCCTGATCTTCCTGCGCTGGCGCCGACCTCAGGAGTGACCGAGGTCCAGGGGATCCCAGCCGGTCTCGTCGTAGGCGGCGGCCACCGCTCGCGCCGGCTCGTCGACCTGGGCCTCGGAGTGGGCGCCACAGCCGAACGTCATCGCCACGACGCGGCCGTCGGCCGGGCTCAGTTCGTTGGCGCAGATCGCGAACTGCTGGCCCATCGGGCCGCCGACGGTCAGCAGGAACCCGCAGGTCGCACACTGACCGGGGGCCTGGCGGGCCATCGCGGTCGCCGGGCCGCAGTCACCGTCGACCCACCGGTGCGCCGCCTGGTCCCGGCCGGTCGCCGAGAGCACGCGTTGGCGGCCCAGGCCGATCTCCCACGCACCGGGGTGCAGCGGCGACGCCGTGGCGACGGACTCCAGGTCGTCCTCCCCGGTCAGGCCGGCCACCAGGCGCGGGTCGTCCGCGGCCGTCAGCAGCACATCGCCCGGTCGCAGGTCGCCGGGTCGCACCCGCTCCGACCACGGCACCCAGTCCGGTGCGACGAGGGCGCCGATGCCGGGCAGCAGGACGACGTCGTTCACGGTGACGGCCTTCGCCCGCGCCGCCCGCACGATCGTGACCGCCCACTGCCACCCGGCGTAGGCCGGGTTCGCGCACGCGAACGAGTGCGTCGCCACCCGGTCGGCATCCATGTGCACGCCGAGGTGCTCGCCGACCAGGTCGGCGCCGGCTTCGTCGACGACCGCCTGACGGGCGAGGTCGACAGCACCGACGAGGGTCGGATCGGCCTTGACGGACGCGGCGTTCACGGGCCGATTGTCGCCCACCGGCCGACACCGGCACCACGCGGGTCCGCAGATAGTCTGCGGGCATGAAGCGCGCCCGGTCGATCGTCGTCGTCCCCGCCCTCGCCCTCGCGGCCGTCGGCCTGACCGCGTGCCAGCAGCCGACCCCGGGGGTGACCGCGTTCTCCGGGACGACCAGCAGCCACCGCCAAGCGGCGTGCTGGGCGCCGGCGGGTGCGTACCTGACCGAGGAGACGTGCACGGTCGACCAGTTGCGTCCCCCGGAGGACCGGGAGATCCCCCTGCTGGCCGGCCGGACCGTCGGCATCTCGGTCGACCCGGCGATCGCGGACATCGGCTGGTTCCCCACCCTCGGCGGAGACCGGTTGACCGAGGCCCCCGTCACCACGACCTACTGGCGGTTCGCGCCCACCGCGGCACAGGCCGCCACGCCGGCCGGGCTGTCGGTGATCGCCGCCAACGCGGACGGCACGCGCGGGGTCTGGACGTTCCGCGCCGTGCCCGCGCGCTGACCCGACGACGCGGCGAAGTCCGGCCGATGCCACTGCGAGAACGCGAACTGCGCGAGCCGGTGTCGCTCACCCGGGCCGACGGCCTGCTGGACCCCGCCGCGGTCGGCTGGGCCCGTCGACCGCTCGTCAACACCGACGGCATCGACGGCCGCCGGCTCCGCGGCCGCAACAAGCGCTGGGAGTACTGGAACATCGCGTCCTCGACCCACATCGTCGCGCTGACGGTCTCGGCCCTGGACTACGCCGCGGTGCACGAGGTGTGGGTGTACGAGCGGGCGACCGGACGACGCTGGGGCCTCGCGCGGACGGTGCTGCCGGCCCGCGGCGTCGAACTGCCCGGATCCTTGGGCACCGGTCCGGCCCGGGCGCGAGCCCGCGGCCTGGCGATCGCGATCGACGAGGTCCCCGACGGCACGCGCCTGCGGGCCCGCGCCCTGGCCACCCCGGCCGACGGGGGGCCCGCCGTGCCGGTCGAGGTCGACGTGGTCGCCGCTCGTCCCGCCGGCCACGAGTGCCTCGCCGTCGTCGTCCCCTGGACCGAGCGGCTGTTCCAGTACACCGTCAAGGACGTCGCCCGCCCGGCGCGCGGGACCGTGCGCATCGACGGCCAGGTGTCGCCGGTCGACGCCGGCGGCGACGCGTGGGCGGTGCTCGACCACGGCCGCGGGCGCTGGCCGTACCGCGTGCACTGGAACTGGGGTGCCGGCAGCGGGGTGTCCGGCGGGCACACGATCGGCATCCAGGTCGGCGGCCGGTGGACCGACGCGACCGGCTCGACCGAGAACGCGGTCCTCGTCGACGGCCGACTGCACAAGATCAGCGCTGACCTGGACTGGACGTACGACCGCCGCGACTACCTGGCACCGTGGCGGATCCGCGGCGGCGGTCTGGACGTGACGTTCGAGCCGTTCTTCGACAAGGTGACGCGCACGAACCTCGGCGTGCTGGCGAACGCGACCGACCAGTGCTTCGGCCACTACCGCGGCCGGTTCGCGCCCGCCGGCGGCGAGGTCGTCGAGTTCGACTCGATCCTCGGTTGGGCCGAGGACGTGCGCAACCGCTGGTAGGACGACCGCGTTCGTCAGATGTCGAGGTCGTCGGCGACCGCCCGGAGCACGGCGGCGGTCTTGCGCGCCATCGCGTCAGCCGGGTACTTCCCGCGCCGCAACTGGTTGGAGATCCCGTCGAGCAGCTTGATCAGGTCCTCGACGATCACCGCCATGTCCTCGGCGTCCTTGCGCGTGCCCTTCACGACCGACGGGGCCGCGGCGAGCACGGACAACGACAGGGCCTGCTTGCCCTTGCGCCCGTCGACGACACCGAACTCCACGCGCGTCCCCGGCTTCAGCGCCGTCACGTTCGCCGGCAGGGTCGACACGTGCACGAAGACGTCGTCGCCCTCGTCCGAACTGATGAAGCCGAACCCCTTGTCGGCGTCGTACCACTTCACGGTCCCGGTCGGCACAGCGTCCTCGCTCACGTTCCTGGCGCACCTGCCGCGCACGGTCACAGTGGGACGGCCGCGAGATCCCGCAGCCGGCACGGGGCCTCCCCCGCGCCGGTCAAGGCTACCGCCCACTGCGGGTCTTCGGGCACCGTGCCAGTCTTGTCCCGTGCCGACGAACGCCGACGCGACCGCGCCCGCCGTCCGCGCGGCACGCGCCCGGCGCGCCGACGCCGTCCTGCGCACCGGTGCCGTCATCACGGCGATCGGGCTGGTCTGTCTGGTCGTCGCGATCGTGCCGCTCGTCGCGCCGACGGTCCACCTGCCCGGCATCATGTGGTTCGCCGCGATGCTGCTCGCCGTCGGCCTCGTCGTCGTGTTCGTCGGCCTGGCCTTCGCCGCCCGCGGACGCCGCGGCAGCGGGCGCTGACCGGTGGCCGGACGGACACCGCGCAGCCTGGCCGACGCCCTTCGCGCCGTCGACGACGACCGGCTGGCCGAACTGCTGCGCCGCCGCCCGGACCTGATCCATCCCGTACCGACCGACATCACCGCGCTCGCCGCCCGGGCGACCTCGGGCGCCTCGGTCGCCCGCTGCCTCGACGGCCTGGATGCGCTCCACCTGCATGTCCTGCGTGCCGTCG
Organism: uncultured Bifidobacteriaceae bacterium; assembly: GCA_964391765.1. Taxonomy (GTDB): domain Bacteria; phylum Actinomycetota; class Actinomycetes; order S36-B12; family S36-B12; genus UBA10649. The sequence goes on from CAYMNG010000117.1 coordinate 7,083, forward strand.
TCGAGGCGTCGGCCGGGGCGGCGCCAGCGGCGGCGTCGGCAGCGTCGTCGGCGTCGGCGGCGGCGGCACCAGCGGCGGCACCAGCGGCGTCGGCGGCGCCGGCGGCGTCGGCGTCG
>CAYMNG010000118.1:0-7034 GCA_964391765.1 uncultured Bifidobacteriaceae bacterium
GCCGTGCTCCTGCTCGGCGGACTGGTGGTGTTCTGTGCCGGCCTTCGCGTGTTCGACCGGGCGAGCGAGGACATCGGGTAGTTGCTGTGACGACCCCGTCGAGTGGCGGCGCGCAGATCGCCGTCGACCTGCAGGGAGTGGGCAAGCGGTTCCGCCGACACACGGATCGCCGCAACTCGCTGAAGGAGCGGATCGTCCGTGGTCGGGCCCGCAATCCGAAGGAGTTCTGGGCCGTTCGGGACCTCACATTGCAGATCCCCAAGGGCAGCGTCTACGGCCTGATCGGGCACAACGGCTCCGGCAAGTCGACGCTACTGAAGATGATCGGCGGGATCTACCGACCGACCAGCGGCTCGATCGTGACACACGGCAGGGTTGCGGCCCTTATCGAACTCGGCGCCGGCTTCCACCCGGACATGACCGGGCGGGAGAACATCTCCTTGAACGGCTCGATCCTCGGGCTGTCGCGGCGCGAGATCGCGGGCGTCACCGACGAGATCATCGAGTTCAGCGGTCTGGATGCCTTCATCGACGATCCGGTCAAGCACTATTCGAGCGGGATGTACGTCCGCCTCGGGTTCTCGGTCGCGGTCCACATGAAGCCGGACGTGCTCCTGGTCGACGAGGTCCTCGCGGTCGGCGACGAGGAGTTCCAGCGCAAGTGCTTCGACCACCTGTACGCGCTACGCCGGGCCGGCCGGACGATCATCGTCGTCAGTCACGGCCTGGGCCAGCTCGAGGGCCTGTGCGACGAGATCGCCTGGCTCGAGCACGGCGTCATGCAACAGCACGGGCACGCGGTCGAGACGATCGCCGCGTACCTGCGCCGGGTCAACGAGCAGGAGGCCGCCCGGAACCCGCTCGTCCAGGCCGTCCGCGAGGACGGCGAGGGCCCCCGCGCCGGGGACCAGTCGGTGCGCGTGACGGCCGCGCAGGTCACGGACTCGACCGGCACGCCGATCTCGCACGCGGAGACCGGCACGACGTTCGCACTGCGACTGACCCTCAGCGTCCCCGAGCCCGTCCTCGGGCCGAACGTGCGCGTGGCGCTCCAGCACGACTCCGGGACGCTGGTCACGATGCTCAGCAACCACCGGCTCGGGGTCGACTTCGGCACGATCAGCGGCGACCACCTCGTGTCGATGGCCCTGACCGACAATCCACTGCTGCCCGGGCGGTACCGGGTGCACGTCGACGTGTTCGACTTCACCGGATCACGGCTGCTGGACTCGTGGAACGACGCGGTCGAGTTCGCCGTCCGCAGCCCCCGCGGCGAGATCGGGCAGGGCGTCGTCCAACTCGACGCGGCCATCACCATCGAGCCGATGCCCGATGGCCGCTGAGCGCAGCCTGTACCGGCGCGCGCGCGGACGGGCCGGGCGCGCGCGCCGCTGGCTGCGCCGACGCCTGCACGAGCGTCGGATCGGCCGGCGATACCGCGCGTGGCTCGCCGAGGCCGCCGGCGTCGACCCCGGCGCGGCGACCCATCCGGTCACCGTGTCGATCCTCGTACCGGTCTACGACCCGCCGGTGAAGTTCCTGCACGAGTGCCTGGACTCGGTGATCGCGCAGCACGCGGACAACTGGGAGCTCGTCGTCGTCGACGACGGTTCGACCAGGGCCGAGGTCAGGGAGTTCTTGGACCGGTTCGCCACGGAACATGCGGGTGACTCGCGGATCACCGTCCTGCACAAGGAGAACGGCGGGATCTCCGCCGCGCTGAACGCCGCGTTGGACCAGGCCACCGGAGAGTACGTCGGCATGCTCGCTCCCGACGACCTGCTCGACCCGCGGTGTATCGACGAGTTCAGCGCGGCCATCGCGGCCCACGACCACCCGGACGCGATCTACTCCGACGAGGACAAGGTCGACTTCCGCGGTCAGCACTTCGAGCTGTACTGCAAGCCGGACTTCTCCCCGGAGCTGCTCACGACCCAGATGTACCTGTGCCACTTCACGGTCTTCCGCCGTTCGGACATGAACGCGGTCGGCGGCCTGCGCAGCGCGACGGACGGTGCGCAGGACTTCGACCTGGCCCTGCGGCTGCTCCCCCGCCTCCACCGCGTGGTGCACCTGCCCCGGCCGCTGTACCACTGGCGGGCCTGGGCGGAGTCGACGGCACTGACGATCGAGGCCAAGCCGTGGGCGCAGGAGGCCGCGGCCCGCGTGCAGGCCGAGCACCTGGACCGCACGTTCGGCGGCGGCACCGTGGGTCCCAGCGCGATCCGCGGCCTGAACGAGGTCCACGCCACGGTCGGCGGCGACCCCCTCGTCTCGGTCGTCATCCCCACGATCGGGACCCCGAACACCACCGGCACCGGGCGCTTCGTGGACGACGCCGTCCGGTCGCTGATCGAGCGCGAGACGCAGGCCCGCCTGGAGTTCGTGATCGTCACGACCGGCGTCATCCCGGACGTCCCGGTCGACTTCCACAACGTGCACCCGATCCGACACGTCGTCTACGACGCTGGCCGGTTCAACTTCGCCGAGGCGATCAACCTCGGCCGCTCCGCGGCGAACGGCGACTACCTGCTCCTGCTCAACGACGACACCACGGTCGCCGCGTCGAATCCGGTGACCCGGCTGTTGGAGATCGGACAGGTCGACGACGTCGGCGTGACCGGCGCCCGGCTCACCTACCCGGACGGCCGATTGCAGCACGCGGGAGTGATCCTGCTGCCGAGCGGCCCCACGCACTGCTGGATCGGTCGACCGGGCCGCGATCCGGGCTACTTCGGTTCGACGCTGACCCCGCGCAACTACCTCGCCGTCACCGCGGCCGCGATGCTCGTGCGCACCAGCGTGTTCGACGACCTGGACGGCTTCGACACCGCCTTCGCAAGCGACTACAACGACGTCGACTTCTGCCTGCGGGCGCACCACGCCGGCTATCGCGTAGCGTGGACGCCGTACGCGCACCTGACCCACCACGAGGGGGCGACGATGGCCCGGCACGCGCCCGACCCGGCCGAGGCCGCCGCGTTCCGCGAGCGCTGGTCGGGCCGGTACCCGGTGGATCCGTACTACTCCCCCGCGCTGGACCAGCGCCTGCCGCACCTGTACGAGGCGCTGTGACGGCCGCCGACGGCGACGCCGCGGCCGCACCGCAGGTCCTGCGCACGCGCCGGGGCCGGGAGTTCGTCGTGTTCGGCGACGCGGCGCTGCTGACGATGGACCGCCTGGCCGCGTTCACCGAGCGTGCGGACGCCGACCCGCGGATCGCGTCCGTCTCGCTGGTGCCCGGGCCGGCCCGGCCCGGGCGATGGGTGCGCGCCAGCGCCGCGGCCGGCCCGCTGGTCGCCGTCGCCGGCGACCTCGACGATCTCGTCGGCCCGGCGGCCGATCTCGACACAGTGCCGCAGTGGCTGGCTCGCGCGTCGGCCCGCGGCCTGTGGCACGACTGGTGGGTGACCGCCGACGCCGATGTCGCCCACGCCCCGGCGGTCCTGCCCGCACCCGACGTCGAGCGGATCGAGGCCGACGACCGGGCCAGCGCCGTGCATGCGGCCATGCGCAGCCACCGACGGCGCGGTCGACGCCTGACGGTGACGGTCGACGCGACCTGGTTGGGCCCGCACGAGACCGGTGCACAGGTCCTGACGACGGCCGCGGTCGCGGCCCTCGCCGACCAGCCGGGGATCGACCAGATCCGGTTGGTCGGCATCGACGAACTCCCGCCGTACGCCGCGCACCTGGCCGGCCGGCCACGGATCGTCGTGAGCGCAGCCGAACCGGACGTCCCCATGGCTGACATCGTGTGGTACCCGAACCAGATCGACGCGCGCAGCAACATCTCGATGGCCCGCCGCCTGGGTGCCCGCGTGGTGACGACCTACCTCGACCTCATCGCCTACGACATCGAGCGCTACCACGGTTCGCGCGAGGCGTGGTTGACGTACCGGAGCCTGCAGCGGCGGATCGCGCTCAGCGTCGACGGCATCACCGCGATCAGCGCGGACGTCGCCGATCGGCTGCTCGCCGAGGTACCCCGGCTCGACCCCGAGCGCGTCCTCGCGCTGCCCCTGGGCCTGGACCACATCAGCGCGGCCGCGGTCCCGACCGAACCGGACCCGGACGCCGCGGACCTGCGCGCCGCGCTCGGCGGCCGGCGGTTCGTCCTGGTGCTGGGCAACGACTTCGTACACAAGAACCGGGACTTCGCGATCCGGGTCTGGGAGGAGACGCTGCGCGCCGGCCAGCCGTGCGACCTCGTCCTCGCCGGACTGCACGTGCGGGGCAGCAGCTCCCGCGATGCCGAGGCCGACCTCGCCGCCCGCCACCTGGACCTGCGCGGTCGACTGCACACCCTCGGGCACGTCGAGTCCGCGACGCGGACCTGGCTGCTGGCCAACGCCGCCGCCGTGTTGTATCCGTCCAGCGCAGAGGGATTCGGCTTCGTCCCGTACGAGGCGGCCGCCCTGGGCACGCCCACCGTCTTCACCGACTTCGGGCCGCTGCGCGAGGTGTCCGGCACCAGCGGGCTACCCGCCCGCTGGACGGTCGAGGCGTACGCGACCGACCTGACCGCACTGCTCACCGACGACACCGCCCGCGCACAGCGCCTGGACCAGTTGCACGACGCGATCCGTCGGTTGTCGTGGACCGACTTCGCCGCCCGTCTGGCGGAGTTCTTCGAGCGCGTCAGCGCACTGCCGGAGGTCCCGACCAGTGTCGTGGGCGCGGACGCCGCCGCGGCCGACGCCGCCGCGTTGTCGGCGATCCTGTCCAGCCGCACCTGGCGGGCGACGGCGCCGCTGCGTCGCCTCGGCGGCCGGATGCGCCGCCGCTGACCGCGCGACCAACCCCGCCGACCTTGAGGTTTCACCGCGTGTTTCGCGGCGCGACCCGGTTCAACCTCAAGATCGACGCGTTGGGCCGGCCGCGCCGCCGCGAACCCGGGCCTTCAGCGCGATCGCGATCAGCAGCGCTCTCGAGGCGATGATCGACCGGCGGTGGATCCGCCGGAACGTCCGCTGGTCGGACGCGAGTAACGCCTGCAGCGCCGGCGATGCGTCGGTCGCCGACGACGCGTGTCGGTGCTCCCACTCCACCGGCACCTGCACGAGACCGCCGTGATCGCGGCGCGCGCGCAGGTCGACGTCGTCGTCGCCGTACCACCAGACGAAGCGCGGATCAGGCCGCAGGTCGGTCCGCACGTCGAGCACCCACAGCGCGCCGTCGAGGCCACGGCCGACCGGCAGGTGGGTGGTCACGTGCAGGTAGGCCGGCCCGGGGCTGGCGACGGCGGCCCCGGTCTCGTCGAGCGCGGCAGCCAGCGCCGCGAGGGAGGCGGCGGGCAGGACCACGTCGTCGTTGACGATCGCCACCTGGGTGGCGCCACGTCGCACGCACTCCTGGATTCCGGCGAGCCACCACCGTTGGATGTTCAGCGGCCCGTCGACCCGGACGACGACGACGCCGTCCGCGACCTCGACACCCGGCGCCGTCGCCACGACGACGATCCGGTCCGGCGGCAGCCCGCAGTCGCGGACCAGGCCCGCCAGCAGGTCCGGATGCCGGCCGGCCGTCGGAACCGTGAGGAACAGCACGCTCACACCAGCCGTCGGACCGCACGCCAGCCCTGCCGGGCGAGCCCGGGCACGCTGGCGCCGTAGGCGTTGCGCATCAGCCACGCATCAGCCCGCTCGTCCAGCCCTACCGGCACCGGGTCGAGGCCCCCGCGAAGGTGCTCGACGTCCCGCAGATGGTCCGGCCGGCGCAGGGTGTGGGTGGCGTCCGCGCGGAATCCGGCGTTGTGAACCAGGTTCGCGTTCGGTGTGACGGTCCAGGTGCCCGCCGTCATCGCCGCGCACACCAACTGCAGGTCCCACGTGTCGATCGCGTGGCGGGCCATGAGGTCGAAGTTCGCGCTCCACAGCAGGAACGACGGGAGTGTCCCACCCATCGCCGACCATCCCCGGCGCAGCGGCAGCCGACGTCGCCACCCGCCGATGTCGAAGCGGTACGACGCCCAGGTGCGCCGCCACGTCCCCCAGCCCCACACGACCGGCACCCGGGAGAACCGATACGCCCCCGGGCCGCTGACGTGCTCCGGCGGCACGAAGTTCGTGCCCGTCACCGCGGCGACTCGCGGGTCGTCGCGGTACCTGACGAGCATGACGTCGACGAAGTCGAAGAACTGCGGTTCGGGCAGGATGTCGTCCTCGAGGATGATCCCGCTCTCCTCGTGCTCGAAGAACCACGAGATCGCGCTCGACACCGCCCTGCCGCAGCCGAGGTTGTCCGGACGGAACAGCGTTCGCACGTCGCAGCCCCAGTCCAGCCGCTCGACGAGTGCGTGGCACTCGCGGACCATGTCCGCCTCCGCCGGGCGGTCCGCGCGCGGGCCGTCGACCGCGAGGTAGATCCGGTCCGGGTGCGCGACCCGGACGCGCTCGATCACCTCGGCGAGCAGGTCCGGGCGGTTGAACCCGATCAGCAGGACGGGGGCGCTCACTCCGGCTCGCCCGGATTCTCCAGTCGCCGCAGCCGTTCCTCCAGTAGTGCGGACTCCTCCGCCAGACGGCGGATCTTGCTCTCCTGGCGGCTGAGCTCGTAACTGAGCTGGACGTTCACCAGAACCAGCAGGACCAAGGTCACGAAGAACAGCAGGTTCGACGGGATCTCCACGCCGACGACGTCGGCGAGCCAGCGAGCCGCTCCCGGCACCAGGGCGAAGAAGGCCGCGACCGCCGACACCAACAGCCACAAGACGGCGTACTTCTCCTTGAGCACACCGCGACGCAGCAGCCACAAGATGAACACGAAGACGATCGCGGCGGCGACGACCGCGAGCACGTTCGCCGTCATGCGAGGTCACCCCGGCTCGGCAATGACCTGCGCTGCAACACGGTGACGAACAGGGCCAGCGCGGCCCGCCCGAGGTACAGCGTCGACCAGACGGCGTTCTTGCTCGGCCGGCCGTGTTCACGGAAGTACATCGTCACCGGTGCCTCCCCGACGACCAGCCCGTTCCGGATCGCGATCGCCAGGGAGCCGACCGTGTCCCCGAGGTACTCGGCCGGGTACTCCAC
>CAYMNG010000119.1:0-2507 GCA_964391765.1 uncultured Bifidobacteriaceae bacterium
CGCTTGTGCACCTTCTGGATGAAGTAGCGCAACATCCGCTCGGTCGTGTCGAAGTCGGCGATGACGCCGTCCTTGAGCGGTCGGATCGCGACGATGTTTCCGGGAGTGCGACCGATCATCCGCTTCGCCTCGGAGCCGACCGCCAAGATCCCGCCGGTGTTGTTGTTGATCGCGACGACGGACGGCTCGTTCAGCACGATTCCGCGGCCGCGCACGTACACCAACGTGTTGGCGGTGCCCAAGTCGACGGCCATATCACGGCCGACGAAGGACGAGCCGCCGAATGTCGACGAAGTCGCCATGGGGGGAAGGGGCCTTCCTCGCGGGGTGCGGGAACCCCATCCTAGAGCGTGGATCACGAACAGATCACACGCCCGACCCGATTGATCCGGTTAGTCCGGTTTAGACCGGAATGCCCCGGCTGCGGGGCTCACCCCCACCGGGGCTCACTCCTCGCCGATGCGCACCCACACCGCCCCGGCTGCGGGGCTCACCCCCACCGGGGCTCACTCCTCGCCGATGCGGGCCGCGCGCTCGACCTCCTTCGCCCGCAGATGCGCCTCGAGCCGCTCAGCGACCTCCGGGCTCGCCGGCAGGTCGAACGCCGCGGTGGTCACCGCGCCGAGGTCGGCGCGGTAGTCGTGGCCACGGCTGTCGAACAGGCCGGCCTTGACGTTCGTCGCGAACATCGTGTCCACGAACACCTGGGCGTAGGTGATCCCCGGCCGCCATCGCATCGACGCCGGGACGTTACGGCCGCGTTGCCCGTCGGCCGGCAGCCAGTCCGGCCGCCGCGAGGCGAGCAACGGCCGGAACCGGACGACCGGATCGCCGTCATGCTCGAGGAACCACACCCGCGGCCGCGGCTCGGGCAGTGGATCGGGGACCTGCTGTCCGCGGTCCAGCCGGTACGACTCCCCGGCGCACAGCTCGTGGAACTCGTCCGATCGCGACCCGCCCGGGGTCCCCACCCACAGCGCGCCGGCGATGCCGTAGCGATCCAGATCCGCCGGGCCGCCCGGGATCGCCATCTGCTGCACGCCGGCACCCAGGCTCTCGCCGTACAGCAGCAGCCGCGGCCGCGCCGCCCGCTCGTGCAGTTCTTCGGCGACGGCGTCCAACAGCAGCCGCTGGGTCAGCGCCGCGAGGCGGCGTCGGTCCAGCGACAGGAACGACGGAAGCAACCCGTAGCCCACCGCGACCGCCGCGCTGTCGCCGCCGGTGAGTACCTCCAGCACGTCGACCGGGAAGGAGTTCGCGTAGCCGGAGCCGGCCGGGGCCTGGATCAGCAGGTGGGCGCGTTCGAACGCGCCGGTGCGCCGAAGCTCGGCCATCGCCAGCGCGACGCGCTGCTCGGGGGTCGCGGCAGCGTCGACACCGACGAAGACCCGGACCGGCTCGGCGACCGGGTCCACGCCGGTGACCGCGCGGACATCGTCGGCGGTCGACACCGACCCGACGAACCGTGCGCCCTCCCGGCCGAGGTCGGCCATCGTGACGGCCGACCCGACCCCGCCGGACAGGCAGGTCGAAGCCGGCGCCGCGGCGAAGCCCGGGTCGAGTTCGCGGCCCTTCTGCGCCAGCCCCGCGAGCACCCGCCGCCCCACGCCCGCGCCGACGCCGGCGACGATCGCCAGCGCGCCCGCACCGGCGAGGACCGGCGCGAGGGTTGTGATCGGACCCGGGCCCCGACCGGCGATCGCACGCGCGGTCGACGCGACGAACCCCACCTTGACCCCGGCGGCGGCCCCCACCAGGCCACCGACGACGAACGGGAAGGCGGTTCGTACCGGGGCCGGCCAGTCGACCAGCGTCGGCCCGCGCGCACCGGCCGCCGCGGTGCCGCCGACGCCGATGCCGGCGGCCAGTCCGACCAGCGCCGGTCGCATCGCTACGCCAGACCGGGGAAGAACAGCGCGACCTCACGGGCCGCCGACTCCGCGGAGTCCGACCCGTGGGTGACGTTGTTCTGCATCTGCGTGGCCAGGTCGCCGCGGATCGTGCCGAGCGCGGCGTTCACCGGGTTCGTCGCCCCCATCATGTTGCGCCACTGGACGATCGCGTCCGACCCCTCGACCACGGCCGCGACCAGTGGGCCGCTGGTGATGAACTCGACCAGGTCGGCGAAGAAGGGCTTGTCCTTGTGCTCGCCGTAGTGCGCCTCGGCCGTGCCGGCGTCCAGCGTGCGCAGCTCCATCGCGACCAGTCGCAGGCCCTTGCGTTCGATCCGACCCAGCACCTCACCGACGAGGCCGCGGGCGACGCCGTCGGGCTTGATGAGGACGAGGGTGCGCTCGGACACGGGATCTCCTTGGGTGCGGGCCGCACGTCGGCGCGGGGTCGAACTGCGCGCGGTGCGGGGTCGGACGGTGCAGGGCGATCCTAGTGACCGGCGACGCCAGCCAGCCCGCGCCCCACGAACCGCCGACGCGACCGGAGTGGTTGGCAGGTGGGGTGAAATGTCCGCTTTGAGGCACTCGACCTAACCATTGAGGTCGTGTCGGCGG
>CAYMNG010000119.1:2517-7021 GCA_964391765.1 uncultured Bifidobacteriaceae bacterium
GTGTAGCCCAGATGGATCGCGACCGCCCACAAGATCGCGAAGAGCACGCCGACCACGATCATCGACCAGCCGACGACCAACGCCGTCGCCAGGACGAGGACCTGCATCGCCCACCCCACGCTCAGCCCCCACGGCCGACGCAACGTCCCGATCGCGGCCAGCAACGCCACGATGATCGCCGCACCCAGCACCCACGCCGCCGTCGGCCGCGCGACGTCGCCGTTGGAGGTCACCAGCGCCGTCGCGAGCAGCACGACCAGCGCCTCCATCGCCAGGACCGCCGAGCACAGCACCCTCAACGTTCCGCCTCCGCACGTACCAGCAACGCTCGCGCCTGACCGACCAGCGCGATCGAACCGGTCACCAGGACGCCCGAGCCACCGTGGTGACCGGCCTCCTCGGCCGCCGCCACCGCGCGGTCCAGGGCCTCGACGAGGTCCGCCTCGACCTCCACCCGGTCCGCGCCGGCGATCTCGCCGACGACGCGGGCCAGGTCGTCGGCCGCCAGCGCCCGCGGCGATCTCGGCGCCGTCACGACGAACCGGTCGACGACCGGCGACAACGCCTCGACGATCCCCGCCGCGTCCTTGTCGGCCAGCACGCCGACGACGGCGACCAGCGCGGTGAAGTCGAAGGAGTCGGTCAGCGCCGCGGCGAGCGCCGCCGCACCGTGCGGATTGTGCGCGGCGTCGAGCAGAACGGTCGGGCCGCGTCGGACGATCTCCAGGCGGCCGGGTGAGGAGACCGCTGCGAGTCCCGCCCGGACCAGGTCCGCGTCGAGTTCCCCCAGCCCCCCGAGGAACGCCTCGACGGCGGCGAGGGCGACCGCGGCGTTGCGCGCCTGGTGGGCGCCGAACAACGGCACGAACACCTCGTCGTAACGTCCGTGCAGCCCGGTCAGGTCGAGCACCTGCCCGCCGACGGCCATCGCGCGCCGTGCGACGGCGAACTCACTGCCCTCGCGCGCGACGGCGGCGTCGACCTGCGCCGCGCGATCGAGGAGGACCTGCGCCACGGCCGGCTCCTGCGCCGCGAGGATCGCGATCACCCCCGGCTTGAGGATCCCGGCCTTCTCCTCGGCGATCTCCTCGACGGTCGCGCCGAGGTAGTCGCGGTGGTCGATGCCGATCGGCGTCACGACGCACACCGTCGGTGCCACCACGTTCGTCGCGTCCCAGGTCCCGCCCATGCCGACCTCGACGACGGCCACGTCGACCGGCGCGTCGGCGAACGCCGCGAAGGCCAACGCCGTCATGACCTCGAAGAAGGACATCGCCGGTCCGCCGGTCGCGGCGGACCGCGCGTCGACGACGCCGACGTACGGCTCGATCTCGCGCCAGGCGGCGAGGGCGCGCTCCGCGCCGATCGGCTCGCCGTCGATGACGATCCGCTCGCGCGGATCGACCAGGTGGGGGGACGTGAACAGCCCCGTCCGCAGGCCGAACGACCGCAGCAGGGCCTCGGTCATCCGAGCCGTCGACGTCTTGCCGTTCGTGCCCGCGACGTGGATGACGGGGTACGCCCGCTGCGGTTCGCCGAGCAGATCCAGCAGCGCGGCGATCCGATCCAGGCTCGGCTCGATCCGGTTCTCCGGCCACCGATGCTCCAGGTCGGCCCATACCGCGGACAGCTCGTCGACGTCGGGCACGCGCGGAGTCTACGGCGGCGTCCTCCCTAGACTCTGCGCCCATGACCGCGCGATCCCTGCCCGACAAGCCCACGCTCGACGGCATCGAGGACCGGTGGTCGCGGGTCTGGGCCGACAGCGGCACGTACGCGTTCGACCGGACGAAGTCGCGCGCGGAGGTGTTCTCGATCGACACCCCGCCGCCGACGGTCAGCGGCTCGCTGCACGTCGGCCACGTCTTCTCCTACACCCACACCGACTGCATAGCGCGGTACAAGCGCATGCGCGGGTTCGAGGTCTTCTACCCCATGGGCTGGGACGACAACGGCCTGCCGACCGAACGGCGGGTGCAGAACTACTTCGGCGTCCGCTGCGATCCGAGCCTGCCCTACGAGCCGGGGTTCGAGCCGCCGGCGGAGCCCGATCCCAAGCGCCAGATCGCGATCTCCCGGCGCAACTTCGTCGAACTGTGCGAGCGACTGACGATCGAGGACGAGCAGGTGTTCGAGCACCTGTGGCGGCGGATGGGCCTGTCGGTCGACTGGACGCAGACGTACCAGACGATCGACGAGAACGCCCGGCGCGTGAGCCAGGCGGCGTTCCTGCGCAACCTCGCGCGCGGGGAGGCCTACCAGGCCGAGGCGCCCACCTTGTGGGACGTCACGTTCCGCACCGCGGTCGCCCAGGCCGAGCTGGAGGACCGCGAACGTCCCGGTGCGTACCACCGGATCGGCTTCCCGACCACGGCCGACCCGGCGGCCCGCGTGTTCGTCGAGACGACTCGACCCGAACTGCTCGCCGCCTGCGTCGCGCTCGTGGCCCACCCCGACGACGAGCGCTACCGACCGTTGTTCGGCCGCACCGTCACGACGCCGGTCTTCGGCGTCGAGGTCCCCGTCGTCGCACACGCCCTGGCCGACCCCGAGAAGGGGTCCGGGATCGCGATGGTCTGCACGTTCGGTGACCTGACCGACGTCACCTGGTGGCGTGAACTGCAGCTGCCCACGCGTCCGGTCATCGGCTGGGACGGCCGGATCCGTACCGACGTGCCGGACTGGATCACCACCGGTCCGGGTCGCGCCGCCTACGCCGACCTCGCCGGCGCGACCGCGCACACCGCCAAGGAGCGCATGGTCGCCCTCCTCGCCACCGCGGGCGACCTCGTCGGCGAGCCGCGGCCGATCACGCACCCGGTGAAGTTCTTCGAGAAGGGTGACAAGCCCTTGGAGATCGTCACGACCCGCCAGTGGTACATCGCCAACGGCGGACGCGATCCCCGGCTGCGCTCCGCACTCGTCGACCGGGGGCGGGAGATCTCCTGGCACCCGCCGCACATGCAGGTGCGGTACGAGAACTGGGTGCAGGGCCTCAACGGCGACTGGCTCATCTCGCGCCAGCGGTTCTTCGGCGTTCCGCTGCCCCTGTGGTACCCGCTCGACGCGACCGGCGAGCCGGTCTACGACACCCCGATCGTGCCGTCCCCGGACGCCCTCCCGGTCGATCCCAGCAGCGACGTCCCCCCGGGGTTCACCGACGCCCAGCGCGGGCAGCCCGGCGGGTTCGTCGGTGACCCGGACGTGATGGACACCTGGGCGACCAGCTCGCTCACCCCGCAGATCGCCGGCGGCTGGGGCCGCGACGCGGACCTGTGGGAGCGCGTCTACCCGATGGACCTGCGTCCCCAGGCACACGAGATCATCCGCACCTGGTTGTTCTCCTCCGTCGTCCGCGCCCACCTGGAGGACGACTGCCTGCCCTGGCGGAACGCCGCCATCTCCGGCTGGATCCTCGACCCTGATCGCAAGAAGATGAGCAAGTCCAAGGGGAACGTCGTCACGCCGATGGACCTGCTGGACGAGTACTCCTCCGACGCCGTCCGCTACTGGGCCGCGTCCGGCCGGCCGGGCACGGACACGGCCTTCGACATCGGCCAGATGAAGATCGGGCGCCGACTGGCCATCAAGGTGCTGAACGCCAGCAGGTTCGCGCTGTCCCTGGCGGCGGTCGAGGACGAGTCGGCGATCACCGTCCCGCTCGACCGGGCCCTGCTGGCCCGACTGGCCCGAACCGTCGAGCAGGCCACGGCGGCGTTCGAGGACTACAACTACGCGCAGGCGCTGGCGCTGACCGAGACGTTCTTCTGGGACTTCACCGACGACTACGTCGAGCTGGTCAAGGACCGGGCCTACGGTGGCCAGGGGGACGCCGCCGCCGCGTCGGCCAGGGCGACATTGGCCAGCGCGCTGGGCACGCTGCTGCGCCTGTTCGCCCCGTTCCTGCCGTTCACGACCGAGGAGGTCTGGTCGTGGTGGCAGGACGGGTCGATCCATCGCAGCGACTGGCCGACCGCGTCGGGACTCCACGCGCTGGCCGGCGACGCGGACGACGCGCTCCTGGCCGACGCGGCCACCGTGCTCGGTCAGGTCCGCAAGGCGAAGTCCGAGGCGAAGGTGTCGATGCGCGCACCCGTGGCGCAGGTGACGGTCCACGCACCGGCGGACGTCCTCGAGCGCGTCGGTCGAGCGGCGGCGGACGTCCGCGCCGCGGGCACCGTCGCCGACCTGGCCCTGCGGCCGGCCGACACCGGGCTCACCGTCGACGTCGTCCTCGGGTAGCCGGGCGTCGGCGTCGCCTACGACAGTGGCGCCGGGTCCGACGCGCGTCGGCGCGGAAGCAGTTCACTGCCCTGTAGCTCGGGCGCCACATCGAGGAGGAGCTCGGCACGTTCGGGCGACAGCGGCTCGGGCTCCTCGCGCGCGAGCTCACCCTCGGTCATCAGCAGGTCGTCGACCGGAACGCCCACGGCCAGAGGCAGTGACGCGTTCTCGGCCGCGGCGACGAGCGCCGAGAGCGGCAGCGGCTGCTGGAGGGCGAACG
>CAYMNG010000120.1:0-7014 GCA_964391765.1 uncultured Bifidobacteriaceae bacterium
CGGTCCGTCCGGGCATCGAGATCAGCGTGACCCGCGAGCCGGTCGGCGTCGTGGGCGTGATCACGCCGTGGAACTTCCCGATCGCCATTCCCGCGTGGAAGATCGCGCCCGCGCTGGCGTTCGGCAACACCGTCGTGTTCAAGCCCGCTGACCTCGTACCGAGCAGCGCCTGGGAACTCGTCGACATCCTCCACCGGGCGGGCCTGCCGGCCGGTGCGCTGAACCTCGTGCTCGGTCGGGGCTCGGTCGTGGGCCCGGTCCTCACCGGCGACCCGCGGGTGAACGCGGTCACGTTCACCGGATCGGTGCTCACCGGGCGGGGGATCGCGTCCTCGACCGCGGGCTCGGGCGTGCGGGTGCAACTCGAGCTGGGGGGCAAGAACCCGCTGGTCGTCACCGATCGTGCCGACCTCGCCGTCGCGGTCGACGCGGCGGTGCAGGGCGGGTTCGGCTCGACCGGGCAGCGGTGCACCGCGTCGTCGATCCTCGTCGTCACCGACTCGGTCCACGACCCGTTCGTCGAGGCGATGCAGACGGCGATGGCGGCGTGGCGGGTCGGGGACGCGCGCGCGACGGGCACCGACATGGGGCCGGTCGTCGACGACGGGCAACTCGCGCAGGACGAGCACTACCTGTCCCTGGCCCGCGCGCAGGGTGCGCACGTCATCGGCGGGGATCGGCTCGACGCGGGCACGGCCGGCCACTACCTGGCGCCGGCGCTGGCGCTGAACACCGCGCCGGACGACACGATCAACCGCGAGGAGGTGTTCGGACCGGTCATGTCGGTGATCCGCGTCGGCGACTACGCCGAGGCGCTCGCGACGGCGAACGCCGGCACGATGAACCTCTCGGCGGGGATCGTCACCACCGACCTCGCCGAGGCCGCGCACTTCCGCCGGAACTCCAAGGCCGGAATGGTCATGGTGAACCTGCCGACCGCGGGCGTGGACTTCCACGTCCCCTTCGGGGGGCGCGGGGAGAGCAGCCACGGCCCGCGCGAGCAGGGGACCGCCGCGGTGGAGTTCTTCACCGTCTCCAAGACCGCCTACACCGCGCCCGGGCTGCCCTGACCGGCACGCGCCCTGGCTCCTAGAGGCGCAACGGCCGGATCGGCGATCCGATCAGGCTCGGATCGCTTCGCCAGTCCACGCCGGGCACGTCGATGAACAACTCGATCTCGTTGCCGTCGGGGTCGGCGATGTAGAGGCTGTGCGTGACGGTGTGGTCACTCGCGCCGAGCACCCGAACACCGTTCTCGGCGAGCGTCCGCAGCGCCTCGCGCAGGTCGTCGTCGCTGTCGCCCACCTTCAGCCCGAAGTGGTACAGGCCGACGCGCCGGCCGGCGGGGATCGACGCGGCGTCCGGACCGACCTCGATCAGCAGCAGTTCGTGGTGCGTTCGCTGGTTCGGTGCGGAGAACGCCGCGACCGGGACACCGAGCAGGTCGTCGCCGCCGAGGATCGGCCGCCAGCCGAGGATGTCGCGGTAGAAGTGCACGGACCGTTCGAGGTCGCGCACGTACAGGACCAGGTGCCCGAGCTCCTTGATCTCCATCGCCTCACGGTACCTCGCGCGCACGCGATCGTGCGCCGGTGGCCGATCAGTGCCCGATCTTGCGGGCGAACAGCGCCGCCGCACGCGACGGCCGGCCGGTGCGCTCCTCGCTGGCGTCCGCCGAACCCATGACCCGCAGTCCGAAGTTCGTCGCGGCCCAGCGCAGCGGTTCGGGCTCCCAGCGTCGCGACACGTGGCCGACCCACGGCAGGTCGAGCAGATCGCTCGACCGGCGAAGGATCAGGTCCCGAAGCGTGCGGGCGCCGAGGTTCGCGGTACCGACGCCGTCGCCGACGTACCCGCCGGACCAGGCCAGGCCGGTCGACCGATCCAGGCCGCACGAGGCCCACCAGTCGCGGGCGATGCCCAGCGGACCGCCCCAGGCATGGGTGACCTCGGCGTCGCACACGGCCGGGAACAGGTCGGTCAGGGCCCGCCACAGCGCCGCGTGCACGTCCGGATTGCGGTCCTGGTCAGGGGATATTCGGGAGGCGAAGTGATAGGGCGCCCCGCGGCCACCGAATGCGAGGCGACCGTCGGCGGTGCGTTGGCCGTAGATGATCAGGTGACGTCCGTCGGAGAACGTCGCCCGCTCGTGAAGGCCGATCGACTCCCACTGCGCGTCGCTGAGGGGTGCGGTGGCGATCATCAGCGAGTAGACCGGCGCGAGCGTGCGCGCGTGCCCGGCGAGCGTGCGGGTGTACCCCTCGGTCGCACGGACGACGATCGGGGCCCGGACGTCGCCGCGGGCGGTTCGGACGACACCGGACGCGATGGCCGTGACCGGCGTGTGCTCGTAGAGGCGGACGCCGGCGTCCACGACGGTGCGCGCCAGTGACCGGACGAGCTTGCCCGGATGGATCGCGGCGCAGTGCGGCGTGAACGTCGCGCCGAGCACGTCGGTCGCCCCGACGACGGCCTGCGCGTCGGCCTGATCGAGCAGGCGGTAGTCCTCGGCGCCGAACCCCCAACTGCGCAGGTCGTCGATCTCCGCGCGGGCCTGTCGCATCTGCAGCGGCGTCCGCGCGGCGACGACCGTGCCGCCCTTGGCCCAGTCGATCTGCCAGCCCTCGGCGGCGGCGACCGCGCCGATCTCGTCCACGGTGTCGTGCATCGCGCGCTTCATCCGGATCGCCGCGTCGGGTGAACTGCGGCGAGCCAGTGCCGCCAGGCTCGCGGGGAACAGCGCGGACGCCCATCCGCCGTTGCGGCCGCTGGCGCCGAAGCCGGCCTCCTCGGCTTCGAGCACGGCGATGCGAAGGGTCGGATCCGCGCGGATCAGGTAGTACGCGGTCCACAGGCCGGTGTAGCCGGCGCCGACGATCGCGACGTCGGCGTCGGTGCCCCCGGTCAGGGGTGTGCCGATCGGGGTGCGCAGGTCCGCCGGCAGGGTGTCGGACCACAGCGACACCGCTGGCAGGTCGACGATCATCGCGCACCCCACGCGGTGACGTAGGCGGGAACGGGGACGTCCACCGGCAGGTCCGCGCTGGCGACCGGGTCGGCGTACTGCTCGCGGACCGGGACATGGCCGGCCCAGATCCGGCCGAACACCGGGTCGACCACGTCGTCGTCGCCGTCGTCGGGGTCGCCGGTCCGGATCTTCACCGAGCACTCCGCCAGCGGCAGGGCGAGCACCATGGTCGCCGCGCGTTCCTTCGCCGACGGCGGTCGACACTCGTCCCAGCGACCGGGGAGCAGGTGTTCGGTGATGTCGCGCAAGGCATCGAGTTCCTCGTCGCCGGCCAGGCACCGGGCGACACCGAGGACCATCGCGCACCGGTAGTTCATGCTCGACTCGAACGCGGAGCGGGCGACGACCAATCCGTCGAGGATCGTCACCGTGAGACAGGTCGGGGCCCCGGCCGCGAGGCCGCGGAACAGGCGAGATCCGGTCGATCCGTGGAAGACGACCTCGTCCCCGCGCCGGGCGTAGGCGACCGGCAGCACGTACGCCTGGCCGTCCTCGTCCACGGTCGCGACGTGCGCGACGCGTCCGGCGTCGAGGACGGCGTGCAGGACCGCGCGATCGGTGACGGCGAGCTCGGGCAGTCGCCGTACGCGGGTGCGCGGCGTCGACCCCGGCTGGGGCAGGGGGAGGGTCACAGCAGCGTCCACGCCTGGGCCAGGACCGAGCGCAGGATCTGCTCGATCTCGTCGAACTCGGCCTGCCCGATGATCAGGGGCGGGGCGAGCTGGACGACCGGGTCGCCCCGATCGTCGGCGCGGCAGTACAGGCCGGCGTCGAACAGCGCCTTGGACAAGAAGCCGCGCAGGACGCGCTCGCACTGGTCGTCGTCCAGTGTCGCCCGGGTGGCCCGATCCGTGACCAGCTCGATGCCGTAGAAGTACCCGACGCCGCGGACGTCCCCGACGATGGGCAGGTCCCGCAACCGGTCGAGGGTCCGCGCGAAGGCGTGCTCGTTCGCGCGGACGTGGGCGTAGACGCCGTCGGCCTCGTAGGCCGCCAAGGCGGCGGCGGCCGCCACCGGGTGTCCGCTCCAGGTGAACCCGTGCAGGAAGGTGTTCCGTCCGCTGCGGAACGGTTCGAAGAGGCGTTCGCCGGCGATCATCGCGCCCATCGGCGCGTACCCGGCGGTCAGGCCCTTGGCGCAGGTGATGACGTCGGGGAGCACGCCGTAACGCTTCATCGCGAAACTGTCGCCGATGCGGCCGAACGCGCAGATGGTCTCGTCGGCGACGAGCAGGACGTCGTGCGCGTCGCAGATCTCGCGAACACGCTCGAGGTACCCCGGCGGTGGCGGGAAGCACCCCCCGGAGTTCTGCACCGGCTCGAGGAACACCGCGGCCACCGTATCGGGACCCTCGAGCTCGATCGCCTCGTCGATCCGGTCGGCGGCCCAGCGGCCGAAGGCCTTCTCGTCGTCGCGGTACGGGTCCGGCGCCCGGTAGAAGTTCGTGTTGGGCACCTTCGTCGCGCCGGGGACCAGTGGCTCGAACGGGGTCTTCGCCTCAGGTATGCCGGTGATCGCCAACGCGCCGTGCGGGGTCCCGTGGTAGGCGACCGCACGGCTGATGACCTTGCGCTTCGTCGGTCGGCCGGTGACGGCGTAGTACTGCTTGGCCAGCTTCCACGCGGACTCGACCGCCTCGCCGCCGCCGGTCGTGAAGAAGACCCGGTCGAGGTCGCCGGGTGCCTCGTGGGCGAGCCGCTCGGCCAGTTCGATCGCGCGCGGGTGCGCGTAGGACCACACGGGGAAGTAGGCCAGTTCACGCGCCTGCCGAGCCATCGCGTCGGCGATGTCGGTGCGCCCGTGACCGAGTTGACTCGTGTACAGCCCCGCCAGGCCGTCGAGGTAGCGCCGGCCCTGGTCGTCGAACACGTACGCGCCCTCGCCACGGACGATGACCGGAACGTGCCCGGATCCGTCGTACAGGTGCGAGTGCCGCGTGAACGGCATCCACAGGTGGTCCCGGGCGCGCTCGGCGAGTCGATCCGCACCGGGTTCGGTGACCAACTGCGGGGTCGTGCTCATCGGGTGCCCCAGGTGTAGATCTGCTTGCGCAGCTTCAGGTACACGAACGTCTGGGTGTCGCGAACCCCGTCGATCGCGCGGATCCGTCGGTTGACGACCTCCAGCAGGTGGTCGTCGTCCTCGGCCACGACCTCGGCCAGGATGTCGAAGCTGCCGGCCGTCACGACCAGGTAGTCGACCTCGGGGGTGGCCGCGAGTGCATCCGCCACCGCCTCGGCGTCGCCCGCGACCCGGATCCCGATCATCGCCGACCGGGCGAAGCCGACCTGGAGGGGATCGGTGACGGCGACGATCTGCATGACGCCGGCGTCCTGGAGCCGCTGGACGCGCTGGCGGACCGCGGCCTCGGACAGGCCGACGGCCTTCCCGATCGCGGCGTACGGCCGCCGTCCGTCCTGCTGCAGCTGCTCGATGATCGCCTTGGAGACGTCGTCCAAGGCCGGCGTGGTCGTCCGGTCGCGCGCGGGCATGGCGGCCATCTTGGGCCACGCAGGCGCCTCCAGGCAAGTGATTTCGTTCCCGCTGTGGCGCAATACCACGGATTTCGCACGAATCCCTCGTCGACGGCACTGGACGTCGGCTAGGCTGCGGGCAATCAGACGAGCCATCGGAGGCACCCGTGAGCGACAAGCGCAGCATCCACAACGTCATCGGCGGCGAGAACGTCGGCGCCGTGAGCGCGGCGACGAGCGATCTGGTCGATCCGTCCACCGGCGAGGTCTTCGCCGCCGCGCGGCTGTCCGGGCCCGCCGACGTCGACGCGGCCTACGCGAGCGCGGCGACCGCGTTCGAGACCTGGCGCGACAGCACCCCCTCGCAGCGGCAGGCCGCGCTGCTGGCGATCGCCGACACGCTCGAGGCGCACGCCGAGGAGCTCGTCGCGCTCGAGAGCCAGAACACGGGCAAGCCGATCGCCGTGACGATGGCGGAGGAGATCCCGCCGATGATCGACCAGATCCGGTTCTTCGCCGGCGCGGCCCGGGTCCTGGAGGGACGCGCGGCCGGGGAGTACATGCAAGGGTTCACCTCGATGATCCGCCGCGAGCCGGTCGGTGTCGTCGGTCAGGTCGCGCCGTGGAACTACCCGATGATGATGGCGGTGTGGAAGTTCGCACCGGCGCTGGCCGCAGGCAACACCGTCGTCCTCAAGCCCAGCGACACCACACCGGTGTCGACCGTTCGCATGGCGCAGTTGATCGCCGAGACCGGCGCCCTGCCGGTCGGTGCGCTGAACGTCGTGTGCGGTGATCGACAGACCGGGCAGGCGATGATCGAGCACCCGACGCCGCAGATGGTGTCGATCACGGGCTCGGTCCGCGCCGGCATGCAGGTGGCCGAGACGGCCTCCCGGGACGTCAAGCGCGTCCATCTCGAGCTCGGCGGCAAGGCGCCCGTGGTGGTGTTCGACGACGCGGACGTCGCCGCGGCGACCGAGTGGCTCGCGGTCGCCGGCTACTTCAACGCCGGCCAGGACTGCACCGCCGCGACGCGGATGCTCGTCGCCGACCGCGTCTACGACGACTTCGTCGCGGCGATGGCCGAGCAGGCGAAGGCGACGGCGACGACGTACGCCGACGGTCCCGGTGGCGAGGCCCTCGTGCCGCCGGTGAACAACGCCAGCCAGTTCGAGCGGGTGCTCGGTTTCGTCGAACGCACCCCCAAGCACGCCGAGGTCGTCGCCGGCGGCGGTCGCCAGGGCGACCACGGCTTCTACATCGAGCCGACGGTCGTCGCGGGCCTGCGGCAGGACGACGAGATGATCCAGAACGAGATCTTCGGTCCGGTCGTCACGATCCAGCGCTTCGCCGACGAGGAGACGGCGCTGGCGTGGGCCAACGGCGTCAACTACGGCCTGGCCTCGTCGGTGTGGACGCGCGACTTCGGCCGCGCGATGCGGATGGCCAAGCGGCTGGACTTCGGCTGCGTGTGGATCAACACCCACATCCCACTGGTCGCCGAGATG
>CAYMNG010000121.1:0-6983 GCA_964391765.1 uncultured Bifidobacteriaceae bacterium
CTCCGCGGCGAGCTGCGCGAAGTCGTCGTCGAGCACGGGCAGGTCGCGCTCGCGCACCGCGCTCACCGTGACGGTGACGGTCAGCGGGATGTCGGTCCAGTCGCCGTTCTGCGGCGTGAACGCGAACGTTCGCACCTCGTCCTTGGCAGCGCCGCGCACCGCGTCGTCGAAGCCGGGCAGCATGCCGTCGGTGCCCAGCTCGTACGACAGGGCGTTGCCGACGAGGTCGTCGATGACGTCGCCCTCGGCCGTCGCGCCGGACAGGTCCACCAGCAGCAGGTCGCCGTCGGCCGCGGCCCGGTCGACCTCGCGCAGCGTCGCAAACCGGGTGCGCAGGGCGTCGATCTGGCCGTCGATGTCCTCGTCGGAGGGGACTGCCGGCGCCACCTCGACGCTCAGCGTCGCGAAGTCGGGCAGGTCGAACTCGGGGCGGACGTCGACCTCGGCGGTGAACGTCAGGTGCTCGCCGTCGGCCAGGTCGGTGATGTCGACCTCCGGCCGGCCGACCGGCACGATCGCGCTCGCGCGGATCGCCTCGTCCAGGGCCTTCGGCAGCGCGTCGTTGACCGCCTCCTCCAGCACGGCCCCGCGGCCGAAGCGCTGCTCGATGACCCGCGCGGGAACCTTGCCCTTGCGGAAGCCCGGGACGTTGACCTGCTTGGCGATCCGCCGGTAGGCGGCGTCCAGGCTCGGCGCCAGCTCCTCGAAGGGCACCTCGACGGTCAGCTTCACCCGCGTCGGGGACAAGGTCTCGACGTCGCTCTTCACAGTGGTTCCAACTTTCGCGTCGTGGTTCGGGTGGTCGTCGTGCAGGATGGCTGGGAATCCAGCCCGGACTCGTCGGGGCGGGGAGACTCGAACTCCCGATCTCCTGCTCCCAAAGCAGGCGCGCTAGCCACTGCGCTACGCCCCGGCGCGCCGGATCCGGTCGAGTCTACGGGCCAGCCCCGAAGCGCCCCGCGCAACCGCCGTCGACGAGCGACCCGGACCCGTCGATGCGACGATAGGTGGACCGCCTCTTCCCCACGGCAGGTGCGCGATGACGTCCTCGGTCCCGTTCCGCGACCGCGCCGACGCCGGCCGCGCCCTCGCCGCCGCGTTCGCCGACTACCCCCGGACCCGCCCGGTCGTGCTCGGCCTGCCGCGCGGCGGTGTTCCGGTCGCCGCGCCGCTCGCCCGCGCGCTCGGCGCCGACCTCGACGTGCTGGTCGTCCACAAGCTCGGCGTCCCCGGCGACCGGGAGTTCGCGATGGGCGCCGTCGGCGAAGGTGGGGTCCGCGTCGTCGACGACGCCCTGCGCGGACGGCTCGGGGTCGACGACGAGCAGCTCGCCGCGGTCGTCGCGCACGAGCAGGCCGAGGTCGACCGACGGCTGAACAGGTACCGCGCCGGACGCGACCGGCTGGACCTGGTCGGCCGCAACGTGATCGTCGTCGACGACGGCGTCGCGACCGGGTCGACCGCGGCCCCGGCGATCGAAGTCGCCCGCCGCATGGGCGCCGCCCACGTCACGTTCGCCACGCCCGTCGCCGCGCTCGCCGCACTGGCCCGGCTGCGCCGGGCGGCCGACGACGTCGTCGCTCTGGCGACCCCGGACCCCTTCTACGCCGTCGGCACGCACTACGAGGCGTTCCCGCAGGTCAGTGACGAGGAGGTGATCGACGCCCTCGCCGGCGAGCCGCGCGACGTCGTCGTCGAGTCCGACGGCCAACTGCTGCCCGGGACGCTGACGACGCCGCGCTTCGCGCGCGGGGTCGTCGTGTTCGCCCACGGCAGCGGCAGCAGCCGACTGAGCCCGCGCAACGTCGCCGTGGCCGCGACACTGGCCCGGGCCGGCCTGGCGACGCTGCTCTTCGACCTGCTCTCCTCGGCCGAGGAGCACGACCGGGCCGCGGCCTTCGACATCGTCCTGCTCGCCCGCCGCCTGCACGACGCGACGCAGTGGGTGCGCACCCGGTCGGCGCTGACCGGATCGTCGATCGGCTACTTCGGCGCGTCCACCGGCGCGGCGGCCGCGCTCGTCGCCGACGCCCAGCGCCCCGGCGTCGTCTCCGCGATCGTCTCCCGCGGCGGCCGACCGGACCTGGCCGGCGACTGGCTCCCGGCGGTCACGGCGCCGACGCTGCTGATCGTCGGCGGGCAGGACGCCGCCGTCCTCGACCTGAACCGGCAGGCCCGCACGCGCCTGCGCTGCCCCAGCGACCTGGCGGTCGTCCCCGGCGCGACGCACCTGTTCGCCGAACCCGGCACGTTGGCCCAGGCGGCGGACCTGGCGACGTCGTGGTTCCTGCGGCACCTGCGCTGAGGACCCGCCGGCTCGTGCGGCGGACCTGGCGACGTCGTGGTTCCTGCGGCACCTGCACTGAGGACCCGCCGGCTCGTGCGGTAGCCGACCACCCGCGTGCGCCCCGCGCCCCGCCGCCGAGCCGCCGCCGCGGCCGAGGGATACTCGTGGGTGATCCACCAGCACGCGGATCGGTTGGAGCAGATCATGTGCGAGTACTGCGGATGCCGGGCGAACACCCTCATCGCCCGCTACACCGGCGAGCACGAGGAGATCGTCAACGCTCTGGGAGTGCTACGGCGGTCGGCGGCGACCGGCTCGGCCGACTCCGTCGGCGCCGCGGTGCGCGACCTCGCCGGCCTGCTCGACCCGCACACGGCCAACGAGGAGCGTTCCTTGTTCGCCGAGTTGCGGCAGGACCCGGAGTTCGTCGACCACGTCGACGCCCTGTGCGCTGAGCACCGCGTCATCGACGACGTCCTGCGCCGCGTCGGCGACGGCGACCTCGACGCGCTCGGGCACCTGGAGTCCCTGCTGCGTCGGCACATCGACAAGGAGGAGAACGGGTTGTTCCCCGCCTCGGTGATCGCCCTGGACGGCCCGGCCTGGGACCGCGTGGTCAGCGCCGCGTCCTGACCGGCGACCACGCCGCCCAGGCCCGTGTGAACTCCCGCGCTCCTGCTGCCCGCCACCCGCCCCGCGCTGCGCGCTCCCCCGCCCCGCGCTGCGCGCTCCCCACCCTGCGCTGCGCGCTCTCCTACACCGCCGACACGACCCAGACGGTTGGCGAATCGGGCATTTCGCCCTCGATTCCAACCGTTCAGGTCGTGTCGGCGGTTTCGGATGCGACCGAGGTCGCAGTGACGTGTGACCGAGGGGTTCCGTCCGGGGCTACCAACCGCCCTCGGCGCGCCGGTCGTACCTGATGTCCGTGTCCCCCAGGTCGAAGACGAGCAACTTCTGCTCCGTGAATCGCTCCAGGAACCACTGGGACAGTTCGCGGCCCACTCCGCTGTCGCCCGTCCCACCGAAGGGCGCCAACTGGTCCCAGTAGTTGCTCGTCTCGTTGATGTTCACCGATCCGTGCTGCAGCGCCTCCCCCACCCGCCAGGCGGTCGCCAGGTCCCGGGTCCACAGCGACGCGATCAGGCCGAGCCTGGTGGAGTTCGCGATCTCGACGGCCTGCGCGATCGAACCCACCTCGATGATCGGTGCCACCGGCCCGAACGTCTCCTCCTGCGCGATCCTCATCTGGCTCGTGACTCCGGTCAGAATCGTGGCCGGATAGAAGAGCCCGGTCTCCTGTCCGTACTGCGTGATCTCCGCGCCCTTCGCGCGTGCGTCCTCGACGTGCGCCCTGACGCGCGCCAGCGTCGCCTCGTTGCGCAGCGGACCCATTGTCGTCCGCTCGTCGGCGGGATCACCGACGACGATCTGCGCCGCGCGGGCCCGCAGTTTGGTCACGAACTCGTCGTGGACATCGGTGTGGACGAGGACCCGCTCCCCCGAGGTGCATACCTGGCCGGCGTAGTAGAAGCACGCGTTCATCACACCCTCGACAGCGGCGTCGACATCAGCATCGGCGAGCACGATGACCGGTCCGTCTCCGCCGAGCTCGAGCAGGTGCGGCCTCAGCGCCGCCTTGGCCGCGATCGACTTCCCGGTCGCCGTCGACCCGGTGAAGAAGAGCCCGTCGACCTCGGGGTCCGCCACGACCGCTTCGCCCACGTCGCCGAAGCCGTGCACGACGTTCAGGACGCCGGGCGGGAGCCCGGCATCGGTGCAGGCGTCCGCGATCATGTTGCAGGCGATCGGAGCGAACTCCGAGGGCTTCCATACGACGGTGTTGCCGGCCGCGATGACATGAGCCAACGCGATCGAGGAGATGTCCGTCGGGAAGTTGTACGGGGTGATGACACCGACGACACCAAGCGGTCGGTGTGTCAACACGAGTCGCTTGTTGGTCGTCTGCTCCTGTGTCGAGGGGAAGGACAGACCGCGATGCCGCAGGACCTCCTCGCCTGCCTTGTGCCACGACGGCGCCGAGTACTCATGCACCTCCTCCCTGGCCTCGGCGACTGTCTTGCCGATCTCGACGACGAGGGTCTGCGCAATGTCCTCCGCCCGTTCGACGAGCAGTGCGTGGATCCTGCGCAGGACACGCACGCGCTCGATCACCGGCAGCCCGGCCCAGGCCGGAAATGCCGCACGCGCCGCTCGAACCGCTCGGTGGACGTCATCGATGTCGCAGCGAGCGACCTCCGCCAAGAGCGTGCCGTCTTGCGGCGTGCGGACCTCGAAGGTCCCTGCCGCGCCGGCGATCCACTCACCGTCGATCAGTGCCAAGGTCGGACGTCGTGTCATGAGTGCCTCTTCTCGCATCGGCACGCGTCCGGGATTCGCATGCCCGCCGCATTGAGACTATATCCTCTGATTTCAGAGGTCAATGCCCGATCGGCCACCGGGACCGACATCGGGCGGGTCAGGCGAGCGCGCAGCAGGCCGACTCGGGGCTACACCCACTCGGATCCTCACACCCGAGCACGACCAGGCGCCACGGGAGCCCCGGGCAATCAAGCACCCGAGTCGACGCCTGGGCATCGCGACGGGTCCGTCGGCGACCGTCCAGATGACGGAGGAGGGTGCCCGGGTAGTGCCGAGGAGCGCTCGAGGCGACGATCCGCCCCTCCTTCGTGACGATCATCGCGCCGATGCCCACGTCGCGCGTCATCCTGCGCAGGACCGCCTCGACCCGGTCGACGGACACGTCGGCGCCGGCGACCCCGAGGAACCGGTCGCCGGACCGCACGGGGACGGTGACGGTGACGACGTACGCGTTCGTCCCGCCGTAGTCGACGTACGGTCCGACGATGGCGACGTCGGCACCGCGCTTGGGTTCGCCGAACCACCGGGATGTGGTGTAGTCGTAGTTGGCGACATCGTCCACGTCGTGCGACACCTCGAGGCGGGCGAACGCGCCCTCGCCGGCCAGCCGCCAGTCCATCCAGTGGCTCGCGTCCTTCAAGAAGCCGGGGTCTGCCACGAACCCCGCTCCGATCAGGATCCCACCGTGACGCTCGATGACGCTCTCAATGAACGGCTCGAGCGACTCGAGGATCGCCGCACTGGTGTTCTGCGGTCCGCCTTCAACACCACTGGCGACGGTCTGCACCGCGGCGCCGATGGCACGGGCGGAGTCGATGACCGCACAGAACGTCGACCCGATCGCGTCGGCGACGTCGTTCCAACGCCGGTCGTCGGCGAGTCGATCGGCTGGCGATTGCGGCCCCAGGTGGCTGCAGCAGGACTCGCTGAGCTCGTCCACGCCCCCACGATAACGGCCGCTCACGCGTCAGTCAGCCCGAAGTGCAATTCCAACAATCGGTCCACGTTGCGCTCGATGTGATCTTCGGCCGCCTTGCGCGCGGCCGGCGCTCGCCCCTTCCGGACCGCCGCGACGATCGCCCGATGCGCGGCGACGCTCTCCGCGTGAAATGCGTCCCACTCGGCCGCGTCGCCCACTCCCTGGATCCACAGAAGGTCCCCGTGCTCGCTCTGCAGGTCCATCTCGAGCAGCGCCAGGCGGACGGACTGCCCGGCCGCCGCAAGCTCGACGTGGAAGAGCCCGTCCGCCCGTCGTCTCGCCGCAGCCGTGCGAGCGCTCTCCAACTCGTCGGCCAGACGCCCGAGATGTCGGATCTGGTCCTCGTCCGCACGCTGGGCCGCACGGCGGGCGGCCATCCCACCGATCGCCGACTGCAGGTCGCCCAGATCACGGAGTTCGTGGGCCCCGAGCGACCGCAGACGAGCCTTGAGTCGAGCGTCGCCCGCGCTCGGCGGCCGGTTCACGAAACTGCCGCCGCCGCGCCCCCGCCGGGTCTCGATGACGCCATCGGCCCGCATCCGCGCCAGGGCCTCGCGCAGCGTGACCGTCGCAACGCCGAGCGAGGCCGCGAGTTCACTCTCGCCCGGCAGTTGCTCGCCGTCAGCGATCAAACCGATCGCCATCGCGCCGGCCAACCGGTCGACGACCGCGCCGACCCGGTCACCACCGTTCAGCGGCGTGAACACCGCGCTGCGGGCTGCCGGCGATGTTGCGGGCGCGGCCATCTGCCTACCTTCCCCCGTCCCCGGTCGATTCTCGGACTCTAACAGGGGGACGACGCGCCACCCGTTGCCACAAGCGCGGCTCGCGTCCGAGTGCAACGAGGTCTCCGGTCCGAAGTCGACCCCCCGCACTCAGCGAGGACGCGATGGCGATGAAGAGCTGCGCGGTCGTCATTGCGTCGCCGAGCGCATGGTGTCGACGGTGCTCGGGTAGGCCGAACTCCGCGGCCGCGGCCCCGAGGCCCACGTTACCGTGAACCCGGGGCCCACCCCGGCGACGGATCATGTACTTCGCGAGTGCGTCCGTGTCGACCACGAGGCGCGGTCGATAGTCCGGAACGAGGCGCCGGAGGAAGCCGATTTCGATCCTCGCCACATGGGCGACGAGTACGCGACCGGAAAGGCCTGCGCGGATCTCACCCACCGCACGGGCCGGGTCCTCGCCACCGGCCGCGTCGACTGGGCGGATTCCGTGGATGACGACGGTGTCGGGTCCCGGCGCGACAGCGGGACGCAACTCGCGATAGTAAGTGCCCCCCAGTCGGATCCGGCCGTCGTCCACCGGAACGATCGCGATCGACAAGATCTCGTT
>CAYMNG010000122.1:0-6921 GCA_964391765.1 uncultured Bifidobacteriaceae bacterium
CTCGGCACGCTTCTCCGGTCAGAACATCTGCCCGTCGAAACCTGTCACCCCCTGTGCAGTTGTCAACCGTCCGGCAAGCCGAACGACCTCGATGGTACGCCGCGGTCGCCCGCCGCGCCAAACCGCGAACCACTGGCATCCGACTGAACGAGTGTCTAGCATGTTGAACATGCGTTCAGCCGACGACGACGAACGGACGACCACCGCCCGGATCCGGGACGCGGCCATCGCCTGCTTCGCCGACACCGGCGTCGCGGGGACCTCGATCCGCACGATCGCCGCGGCGGCCGGGGTGTCACCCGGCCTGGTCATCCATCACTTCGGTTCCAAGGCGGCGCTGCGATCCGCGTGTGACGAGTACGTCGTCCGCACGGTGATGACCCGAAAGGACGAAGCGATCGCCAGCGGCGAGCCGGTGGACCCGCTCGGCATGCTCCGTGAGCTGCGGGACGGTCCGCCGGTGACGCGCTACCTGGCCCGGACCCTCGGCGACGGCTCCGCGCCGGTCGCCCGCCTCGTCGACGCCATGGTCGCCGACGCCCTCGAGGTCACCCGGCACGGAGTCGAGGCGGGAATCGTCAACCCGGCTCCGGACGAGGAGGCGCGCGTCGCCATCCTCACGATCTGGTCG
The DNA here is from genome assembly GCA_964391765.1 of uncultured Bifidobacteriaceae bacterium. Lineage (GTDB taxonomy): Bacteria > Actinomycetota > Actinomycetes > S36-B12 > S36-B12 > UBA10649. The sequence goes on from CAYMNG010000122.1 coordinate 632, forward strand.
CTGGGCGCGCTGGTCCTCCACGAGCACCTCACCCGGATCCTCGGCGAGGACATCACCGCCGACCTGACGGCAGCCAGCCGCTACCTGCCGGCCTCCGTCGAGATCCTCGGTCGCCCGGTACTCACCGAGTCCGCGTACACCCAGATCGCGACGTCGCTCGCCACGGCTCGGGCCGCGCAGCCGCCAAGCCCCCGACCCCCGAAGGGCTGAACCATGCCGAACGCGATCGAGATGTCCAACGTCGTCAAGACGTTCGGGGAGACCAGAGCCCTCGACGGACTCGACCTCGTGGTCCGCTCCGGGGAGGTCCACGGCTTCCTCGGCCCGAACGGGGCGGGCAAGTCGACCGCGATCCGCGTCCTGCTCGGCCTGCTGCGGGCGACCTCGGGCCGCACGACCGTCCTCGGCGCCGATGCGTGGCAGGACGCGGTCGCGCTGCACCACCGCCTCGCCTACGTCCCCGGCGACGTGAGCCTGTGGCCGAACCTCACCGGCGGGCAGGCCATCGACCTCCTGGTCCGCCTGCGCGGCGGCGGTGACGCGAACCGGCGAGCCGAGATGGTCGACCGGTTCGACCTCGACCCGAGCAAGAAGGCTCGGACGTACTCGAAGGGAAATCGCCAGAAGGTCGCGCTCGTCGCGGCACTGGCCAGCGCGGTCGACGTCCTTGTCCTGGACGAGCCGACCGCTGGCCTGGATCCGTTGATGGAGGCGGTCTTCCAGCAGGTGCTGCTGGAGGAGAAGGCCCGGGGCCGGACCGTGTTGCTGTCCAGTCACATCCTCGACCAGGTCGAGCGGCTCGCAGACCGCGTGACGATCATCCGTCTCGGCCGGGCCATCGAGACCGGAACGCTCGTCGAGCTCCGCCACCTGACGCGGTCGACGGTGACCGCGACGACCCGCGAGCCGGCCGGCGACGTCGACCGCCTGCCGGGCGTGCACGACGTCGCGGTGGACGGCCGGTCCGTGTCGTTCAGCGTCGACGCGGCCGAGCTCGACACCGCGGTCGGCCTCCTGCACGCGCACGGGTTGCAGTCGCTGGTGTGCCGGCCGCCCACGCTCGAGCAGCTGTTCCTCGAGCACTACGGCGACGACCTCGCCGCCCGGGACGGTCAACGATGACCGCCGCGGGCCGGTCGCGGGCCGCGACCGCGCCGGGCGATCGGAGTGGGCCCCTCACGGGAACCGGGCGGTTGACCCGGTTCGCGTTGCGCCGGGACCGGATCCGACTGCCCGCGTGGGTCTTCGGCATCACCGCGTCGCTCGTGGTGACCGCCAACTCGTTCCCGGCGCTGTATCCCGACGCCGCGACGCGCCAGCAGCGCGCCGCGATCATGACCAGCCCCGCGGCCGTCGCCATCGGCGGCCCGGGGATCGGCGTCCACGACTACACCTTCGGCGCCATGCTGACGAACGAGATGCTCGCGCTGACGGGCGCCTTCGTCGCGCTCATGGCGGTCTTCACCCTCGTCCGGCACACCCGCGCCGACGAGGAGGAGGGCCGGACCGAACTCGTCCTCGCCAACCCGGTCGGCCGGTCCGCGCCGCTGGCCGCGGCGATCGTCGTCGCCCTACTGGCATCGACGACGGTCGGCGTCCTCGCAGCGGTCGGCCTCGGCAGCCTGCGCCTGACCAGCGTGGACTGGGCCGGGTCGGTGCTGTACGGGGCGGCGCTGGCCAGCGTCGGCGTCGTCTTCACCGCCGTCGCGGCGGTGGCCGCCCAGGTCACCGACAGTGCGCGTGGCGCGTCGGGCCTGGCCGGGTTGATCCTCGGCCTGGCGTACGCGGTCCGCGCGGTCGGCGACGCGGGCGACCTGCCGTGGCTGTCGTGGCTGTCGCCCTTCGCGTGGGCCCAACGGACGTACGCCTTCGTCGCCGACCGCTGGTGGCCGTTGGCGATCGGGCTCGTGCTCACCGCGGCGCTCGTCGCGGTCGCCGGCGCCCTGCATCGCCGCCGGGACCTCGGTTCGGGCCTGCGCCACCCGCGCCCCGGTCCCGCGCACGCCGGCGCCTTCCTCGCCACCCCGATCGGCCTGGCCGCACGGCTCCAGCGGACGGCACTGGTCGCCTGGGTCGCCGCGCTCCTGGGCTTCGGGCTCATGTACGGCACGCTCCTCGGCGCGGCCCAGGACTTCACCGCGAAGTTCGAGGTCGTGGCGAAGGTCCTCGGCGACTACGGCGGCGCCCTGGTCCCGGCGTTCTTGGCACTGCTCGTCACGATGCTCGCCATGGCCGCCTCGGTCTACGCGATCGTCGGGACGTTACGGGCGCAGGTGGAGGAGCGGTCGGCCCGCGCCGAGGTGATCTTGGCGACGCCGGTCTCCCGGACCCGGTGGCTCGCCAGCCACGCCCTCGTCGGCGCGGCGGGCGCCGTCGCGATCTTGTTCGCCGGGGCACTGGGCCTCGGCCTCACCGCGGCGGCGTCACTGGGCCGACCCACGGTCCTCGGCGACGTGCTCGCGGGCGCGGCGGTGCAGGTCGCGCCCGTGCTCCTCGTCGTCGGCGTCGTCGTCGCCCTGTTCGGGTGGCTGCCCCGGCTGACCGGGCTGGCCTGGATCGTCGTCGGCTACGCGATCGGCGTCGGGACCCTCGGTGGCCTGCTCGGCCTGCCGGACTGGGCGTTGGACCTGTCGCCGTTCGCGATGGTGCCGATGCTGCCCGCCGAGACGTTCACCCCGTGGCCGGTGCTGGCGATGGTCGTCGTCGCCGCGGCGCTGTACGTCGCCGGGGTCGCGGGGCTGCGTCGCCGCGACCTGCGATTCGCGCCGTAGCATCGCGCGCTGCTCGGGTCGCGCGCTGCTCGGGTCGCGCACCCCTGCGTCGACCATGAGGTCGTACCGGGTCCCGACCCGATTCACCCGGTACAAGCTCACGGTCGACGGGGGGCGGCCGACGACGGGCCGAGCGTCGGGTCAGTCCATCCCCTTCGACCGCCGGCCGGCCGCCCGGTCGATCTCCCGTCGGGACTCACGTTCGGCGATCGCCTGCCGCTTGTCGTACGACTTGCGCCCCCGGGCGACGGCCAGGTCGACCTTCGCGTAGCCGTCCTTGAAGTACAGCGCCAGCGGCACGAGCGTCACCCCGGACTCGGCGACCTTGCCGGCGATCCGGCGCAGTTCCTCCCGACGCAGCAGCAGCTTGCGCGCGCGGCGCGGCTCGTGGTTGGTCCACGTCCCCTGGGCGTACTCGGGGATATGGACTCCCCGCAGCCAGGCCTCACCGTCGTCGATGGTCGCGAACCCGTCGGTGAGCGACGCCCGACCGGCCCGTAGCGACTTGACCTCCGTCCCGGTCAGGACCAGACCGGCCTCGTACACGTCCTCGATCGCGTAGTCGTGCCGGGCGCGCTTGTTCTGCGCGATCAGGGTTCGTCCCTTCTCGCGTGGCATCGCGCCCTCCCTGTCTCGACCCGCTCCCGGACCCACCGTCGGGCGCCTGAGTCTACGAGGCCGCGGCCGGTCCGCCCGTGCGCACGGCCCGGGCCGCACGATGGCCTCACGAGTGCCGCACGATGCCCGCGAACCGGCCGGCAACGGTCGACGCCCACCCCCGGTCCGGGTCACACTGGGGTACCCGGACGTCGCGTGCGACGTCACCCACGACCACCCACGAGAGGCCGCCCCGTGCCCCCCTTGACCGACATCCTCGTCGTCGACGACGAGCACGACGTCGTCGTCGTCGCCGACATCGCGCTGTCGCGGATCGGCGGGTACCAGGTCAGCGTGTGCACCTCCGGCGCCGAGGCCCTGGACCACCTCGAGCAGAACTCCCCCGACCTGGTTCTGCTCGACGTGATGATGCCCGACCTCGACGGGCCGGCGACGCTGCAGCGCATGCGGATGGACCCGCGAACCGCTCGGATCCCGGTCGCGTTCGTCACCGCACGACACCAACCGCGCGACCTGTACCGCTACCGACTGCTCGGGGTCGCCGGCGTCATCGCCAAGCCGTTCGACCCGATGGCGCTGCCCTCGCAGGTGCAGAACATCTGGGACGGCATCCACGGCCCGACGGTGCGCGCCGTCGCGACCTGACCCGCCGCGACCTGACCCGCCGTCAGCGCGGCCGGTCGATCCACGCCAGCGCGAGCAGCGCGGCCCCGCACACCGCGGCGACCATCACCCACAAGAACACGTAGACGTCGACGGCGACCCCGATCGGCGGGCCGCCCGGCATGAACGCGCGCAGCGCCGGCAGCGCGAACAGCAGCGCCGCGCTCCAGGACATCAACGTCGCCTCGACCGCACGCTTGCGGGTCCAGGCGAGCAGGCCGATCGTCACGCTGAGCGCGGCCAGCAGGACCGACATGCCGAGCACGAGGATGGCGAACGCCCGCGTCGAGAAGGCCCGGGCGAAGGCCAGCGCCACGGCCGCCTCCTGCTCAGGCGTGCGCGGCGCGGTCAGCGTCGTCGTCCACCCGCCCACGCCGCCGCCGGCGGTGATCACCACGGGCATCGCGGCCACCGACCGGATCGACCCGTCGCCGTTGTCGGCATACTCGTCGACGACGATGACGAGCACGCCGGCGTGGTCGTCGAACGGGTAGGCCGAGACGTCACCGTCGACACCCGCGTCGACCCCGATCGCCGACGGGACCGTGCCGGCCGGGTAGCGCTCCTCCACGACCCCGGTCCCCGTCACGACGGTGACGCGCGTGTTCTGCGCCAACCGGCCGGTGTGGTCGACGTAGCGATCACCCACCGACGCGAGGGTCACCCGCACGCTCGCCGTCCCCACCGCGGGGTTGACCGCGATCGGCGTCACCCGCGCGACCAGGGTCGCGGATCCGTCCCCGCCACCGACCTGGATCACCTGCCCCTCGGCGTCGTACAGCGCGGTGACGACGAAGTACAGCGCGACGAGGACGGCCGCCGCGACGGCGAGCTTGATCCACGCACGCCGCCCGATGCCGAGCGCGCCGCCGGTATGCCGCGCGACCGGACCCACCGGTCAGACCCGCAGGTACTTGCGCAGCGTGAAGAACGCCGCCAGACCCGCGAGCACGACACCGGTCAGGAGCATGACCGGCGCGATCGCCAGCACGGCGTCCCAGCCGACGAAGGCCGTGAACTGGAACGACGGCGCGAGCACCTGGTCGATGAGGACCGCCTTCATCACGACCAGGCCCACGATCGCCAGCAGCGCCCCCAGGCCAGCCGCGATCGCGGCCTCGAGCAGGAACGGCAGCTGGATGTAGAAGTTCGAGGCACCGACCAGGCGCATGATGCTCGTCTCGCGCCGGCGGCTGAAGGCCGCGACCCGCATCGTGTTGACGATCAGCAGCACCGTCACCACGAGCATGACCAGCGCGATCAGCAGGGCGATCAGCTGTAGGCCGCCGAGCAGGCGGAAGAACTTGTCCAGGATCTGCCGCTGGTCGTTGACCTGCTCGATCCCGGGCCGACCGGCGAAGGCCGACGCCACGACGTCGTACTTCGTCGGGTCGGAGAGCTTGACCCGGAAGGACTCCGGCAGGGCGTTCTCGTTGACGTTCGAGACGATCGGGGAGTTCTTGAACTGGTCCTTGAACCGCTTGTACGCGTCGGTCTTCGACTCGTAGAAGATGTCCTGCACGAGCGGGCGCAGGCTCTCCAGGTCGGTCCGGATCTGATCGCGCTGCGCGGCCGTCACCGCGCCACCGGCGCACGACGGCGTGTCGCTCCCCTTGCTGCACAAGAAGATCGACACCTCGACCTTGTCGTACCAGAAGTCCTTCATCGTCGAGACCTGGGCCCGGACGAGCAGGCTGGCGCCGAACAGGGCCAGCGACACCGCGACGGTGATGACGACGGCGACGGTCATGGTGAGGTTGCGTCGCAGGCCGGTACCGACCTCGCTCGCGACGAAGGTCGCCCTCATCGGGCGTATCCGTACACGCCGCGGGACTGATCGCGCACGACGTGGCCGGCCTCGAGCTCGATGACGCGCCGGCGCATCTGGTCGACGATCTGCGCGTCGTGCGTCGACATCACCACGGTCGTGCCGAACTTGTTGATCCGGTCCAGCAGCTTCATGATGCCGATCGACGTGCCCGGGTCCAGGTTGCCGGTCGGCTCGTCGGCGATGAGCACCATCGGCCGGTTGACGAACGCCCGCGCGATGGCGACGCGCTGCTGCTCGCCACCGGACAGCTCGTCCGGGCGTCGGCCCTCCTTGCCCTCCAGGCCGACGACCTCGAGCACCTCCGGCACGACCTTCTTGATGTGCGAGGACGGCTTGCCGATCACCTCGAGCGCGAACGCGATGTTCTCGAACACCGTCTTGTTCGGCAGGAGGCGGAAGTCCTGGAA
>CAYMNG010000123.1:0-6873 GCA_964391765.1 uncultured Bifidobacteriaceae bacterium
GTTCAGGGCCGGCACGCCGAAGCCGAGCAGGAAGATGACGAGGATCGTCGGGATCCCGCGGAAGACGTCGACGTAGACGGTCGCGACCACGCGCAGCGGCAGGAAGATCGGCGAGCGCAGCGTGCGGGCGAGCGCGACGACGATGCCCAGGACGAGGATCACCGGCTCGGCGACCAGGAAGATGCGGACGTTGAGCCAGAACGCCTCGATCAGGCCGGGGAACGAGTCCGCGAACTGCGCCGGGTCGAAGAACGTCTGCTGGACGGTCGACCAGCCGGGTGTGCGGACGACGAGCGCACTGACGACGACCACGAAGGCCAACAGGCTGGCCATGCCGACCGCTGCGTCCCGCCGGCTGCGTCGGCGCACGCCGGCCTGCCGGACCGGGTCCTTGTAGGCGACCGCGGTCCCCGCGACCGGCGGGGCGAGGGGGGTCGTCATCGGCCGACGTCGCTGATGTCCGGGGGCGTGGGAACTACTGCGCGATGTACGGCGCGTTCTCCCCGGCCAGCCACTGGTCCTGGATGGCCTGCAGTTCGCCAGAGGCCCTGAGCGCGTCGATCGCCTTGTTCACGCACGTGACCAGCGGGTTCCCCTTGGCGAACAGCAGGCCGAACTGCTCGCCGTCGGCCTGCGGCTGGAACTGCCCGACGATCTTCGCCTTCGGGATCTCCACGGCGGTGATGTAGTAGGCGGTCGGCAGGTCCACGACGATCGCGTCGATCTGGCGGTTGTTCAGCGCGCTCTTGGCGTCGTTGGTGTCGTTGTAGACGTACGGCTTCTCCGCCGGCTGCACGACGTCGTTGATGAAGTCCAGGCTGGTCGTGCCCACCTGGGCGCCCAGCCGGGCCCCCTGGAGTTCGGCCAGGGTTGTCGCGCCGGCGACCGGGGAACTCTTCAGGGCCACGACCGCCTGGTTGACGGTGTAGTAGCCGTCGGAGAAGTCCACGGCCTTCTGCCGCTTCGGGGTGATCGAGATCTGGTTGATGTCGAAGTCGAAGTCCTTCGCACCGGGCGCGTACGACTTGTTGAACGGGACGGTCACCCAGGTGACCTCGTTCGGCGCGAAGCCGAGCTTGTCCGCGACGGCGTACGCGACCGCCGACTCGAAGCCCTTGCCGTTGCTCGGATCGTCGTCGACGAAGTACGGCTCGTACGCCGGGGTGTCGGTGCCGATCGTCAAGGTGCCCGGGGTCAGCACGGTGAGGTTGTCCCGGGCGCACTCGTCGATCACCGCGGCCGAGGCACTCGCCGCCGCCGAGCCGGCGGGTTCCGCGGTCGCGTCCGACGCCGGGGCGGACGCGGCCGGGGTCGACGACGACGCGCTCTCCTGCGGCGCGCAGCCGACGACGAGGGCCGCGGCGGCCGCGACGACGAGCGGGGCGAGCAGGCGGCGGGCGGCCAGGACCGTCATGGTCAACTCCTTCGGGCGTACCGGACGACGGCGCACATCCTGTCAGATGACCGCTCGGGGGGATCGGGGCGTCTTGGCGGCGGCGGTTCGTGGTCGCCCCGCCCTGTCGACCTTGAGCTTGTACCGGGTCACCGCGCGAAACACCCGGTGGAACCTCAAGGCCGGCGGGGTGGGGGCGGGGTGTCGCCGCGCGTCCGGAGTCCGGCGAGCCGGTCGGTGGCCCAGACGAGGTCGCGGCGCTGCGACCCGGGGTCCACCGGCCGGTCGGTCCACTCCAGCGCGTCGAACGGGCACACGTCGATGCAGATCCCGCAGTACATGCACAGGCCGAAGTCGAGGGTGAACCGGTCCAAGACGCTGACCGAGCGGGGACGACGGGCCCCCGGCTCGTCGACCTGGGCCAGGTGGCTGTCGATCTCGATGCACCACGACGGGCATTCGCGCACGCAGATCATGCAGGACGTGCAGGCCGCGGGGATCAGCGCGATCGCCGCGCGCTCGCCCGGGTTCACGGTCATCGGCCCGCCGCCAGCCACTGGGCCGGCACGCCCGGTGGCGCCTGCCGACGCCGCGGCCCGCGCCGGTCCTCGCCCGCGCCGGCCGCCCCCGGCCATGCGCGGGCGACGCGCGCGGCGAGCACGGTCGACCGCAGCAGGGGCGGGGCACCGCCGGGCTGTCGCAGCAGCAGCGCACGCGGGTTCGGGTGGCCGTCGAACCGGACGCCGAGCATCTCGGCGAGTTCACGCTCGTGCCAGTTCGCCGCCGGCAGGACGGGGGTGAGGCTAGCCAGCCGGCCCGCGGTCACCGGCACCGCGGTGACCAGCCGCAGCGCCGGCCCGGCCGGGTCCTGGCTGCGCAGCACGCGCAGGACGACCTCGATCCGGTCGATCCGGTCCGTGCCGGCCAGCAGGTCCAGGTAGTCGTAGCCGTCGTCGACCGCGGACCCCGCCGTCGACCGCCAGTCCTCGACCGGGACCGGCCGGACGGTGTCGACACTCACGCGGCGACCTCCTGCGCGATCCGCGTCAAGGACGCGATCAGGTCCACCGGTCGCGGTGGGCACCCGGGGACGTAGCCGGCGACCGGCACGAGCTGGTCCACGCCGTCGAGGACGGTCGGCGCGTCCCAGTACGGCCCGCCGGTCGCCGCGCACGCACCGACGGACACGACCGTCGCCGGCGCCGGCAGGTCGGCCAGCAGTTGGTGCACGACCGGCGCGAGGACCTCGGTGACCGTCCCCGCCACGAGGACCACGACCGGCCCGTCGGTGAGGTCCCCGGGCCGCTCGTCGACGGGTACGAGCAATCCCGCCCGCACCGCCGCCTCGACCTCCAGCGTGCAGCAGGCCAGGCCGACGCTCAGCCAGACGACGGCCGTCCGGTGGTCGTCGGCGATCCGGTACACCTGCGCGCCGCCCACGATTCGAGGCTAGCCCGCCCTCCGCCGACCCGTCGAGCCGCGTCCTACCCGAGCAGGGCCTTGGCCATGACGATGCGCTGGATCTGGTTCGTGCCCTCGTAGATCTGGGTGATCTTCGCGTCCCGCATCATCCGCTCGACCGGCCAGTCCTTCGTGTACCCCGCACCGCCGAGGGCCTGCACCGCATCGGTCGTGATCTGCATCGCCGCATCGGACGCGAAGCACTTCGCGGCCGCACTGAAGAAGGTCAGGTCCGGGTCGTCGCGCTCGCTCTTCGCCGCCGCGACATACACCAGCTGGCGGGCGGCCGCCAGGCGCATCGCCATGTCGGCGAGCAGGAACTGCATTCCCTGGAACGACGCGATCGGCCGCCCGAACTGGTGCCGCTGCTTGACGTACTCCGTCGCGACGTCGAGGGCGCCCTGCGCGATCCCGACCGCCTGCGCGCCGATCGTCACCCGGGTGTGGTCCAAGGTCCGCATCGCGGTCTGGAAGCCGGTCCCCGGCGCGCCGACGATGCGGTCGGCCGGAATGCGGCAGTGGTCGAAGAGGATCTCGCGGGTCGGCGATCCGTGGATCCCCAGCTTGCGCTCCGGCGCGCCGAGGGAGAAGCCCTCGTCGTCGGCGTGCACGACGAACGCCGAGATGCCCCGCGGCCCGGCCGAGGGGTCGGTCACCGCCATGACCGTGTAGTACGTGGAGATGCCGGCGTTGGTGATCCAACTCTTCTGCCCGTCGAGCACCCAGGAGTCGCCGTCGGCGACCGCGCGCGTCCGCATCGACGCGGCGTCGCTGCCGGCCTCGCGCTCGCTGAGCGCGTAGCTGAACATCGCCTCGCCGCTGGCGACGGCCGGCAGGTAGCGCGATCGCATCTCCTCGTCGGCGGCGAGCAGGAGCGGCACCGTGGCGAGCTTGTTCACCGCGGGGATCAGGCTGCTCGACGCGCACGCGCGGGCGACCTCCTCCACGACGACGCAGGCCGCCAGCGCGTCACCCCCCTGCCCGCCGTACTCCTCCGGGATGTGGATCGCGTGGAAGTCCGCGGAGCGCAACGCCTCGTACACGTCCCACGGGAACTCCCCGCTCTCGTCGATCTGCGCGGCGCGCGGGGCGATCTTGTCCGTCGCCAGCGAACGGACCGCCGAGCGGAGCGCCTCGTGCTCGTCGGACAGGACGAATTGTTGGAAGTCCACGTTTCTCGGCATGGGGCGCACCCTACTAGCCTGTCCGCATGCCGTTGCGCCTCTCCGTGATCGGAACCGGGTACCTCGGCGCGACCCACGCCGCATGCATGGCCGACCTCGGCTACGACGTCGTCGGACTCGACGTCGACGAGGCGAAGGTCGCGGTGCTCCAGTCCGGTCGCGTCCCGTTCTACGAGCCCGGACTCGACGAGGTGCTCCGGCGCAACCTCGACGCGGGCCGACTGCGGTTCACGACCTCGTTCGCCGACGTCGGGGCGTTCGCCGACGTCCATTTCGTGTGCGTCGGCACGCCGCAGGCCGCCGGTGCGCAGCGAGCCGACACCTCGCAGGTGCACGGCGCGGTGACGTCCCTCCTCCCCCACCTGCGGGCCGACGCGCTGGTCGTCGGGAAGTCGACCGTGCCGGTGGGCACGGCGGCCGCGCTGGCCGAGCAGGTGGGGCGTGACGGCCCGCCGGGGACCGAGCTCGCGTGGAATCCGGAGTTCCTCCGCGAGGGCTTCGCCGTCGAGGACACCGTGCACCCCGACCGCCTGGTCGTCGGGGTCACGTCCGCCCGGGCCGAGCGCCTGCTTCGCGAGGTGTACGCGCCGATCCTCGCCGACGGGACGCCGTTCCTGGTGACCGACTTCGCCACGGCCGAACTGGTCAAGGTCGCCGCGAACTCGTTCCTGGCGACGAAGATCTCGTTCATCAACGCGATGGCGGAGGTGTGCGAGGCCGCCGGCGCCGACGTCGTCCAGCTGGCCGCCGCCATCGGCCTCGACCCGCGCATCGGCAGCCGGTTCCTCGCCGCGGGACTGGGCTTCGGCGGCGGATGCCTACCCAAGGACATCCGCGCGTTCATGGCCCGCGCCGGCGAACTCGGCGCGGAGGACGCCGTCGCGTTCTTGCGCGAGGTCGACCAGATCAACCTGCGGCGGCGCGCCGCGACGATCGACCTGGCTCGCGACATGCTCGACGGCCGCCTGCGCGGTCGCCGCATCACCGTGCTCGGCGCCTCGTTCAAGCCGGACAGCGACGACGTCCGCGACTCCCCCTCCCTCGACGTCGCGGTCGCGATGGACAACGCCGGCGCCGACGTCGTCGTCCACGACCCCAAGGGACTGGTGAACGCCGAGCGCGTCTACCCGAACCTGGCGTACGAGCCCGACATCGACCGCGCGCTGACCGGTGCCGAACTCCTCGTCCTGGGCACGGAGTGGCGCGAGTATCGCGACCTCGACCCGGCCCGGGTCGCGGACCTGGTCGCGACCGCGCGCGTGGTCGACGCGCGCAACGTGCTCGATCCCGTCGCGTGGCGCGCGGCCGGCTGGGCGTACCGCGCCCTCGGCCGACCCAATATCTAAGGAGCCGGTGCCGATGAACGAGCCCGAGACGATCGACGCGCTGCTCGACGACGCACCCACGTGGTTCGTCGTCGGCCTCGGCGACAACCCGGACCGGGCCGCGTACGAGGTGTCCGCCGTCCTGCAGGCGCACGGGAAGAGGATCGTCCCGATCCACCCGCGCGCGCAGGTCGTCCACGGCGAGCAGGGCTATCCCACGATCGCCGACGCCGTGGCCGCGGTCGGTGTCCCGGACGTCGTCGACGTCTTCGTGCGATCCGACCGCGCGGGCGAGTTCGCCGACCAGGCGATCGCGGTCGGGGCCGGGGCCGTGTGGTTCCAGCTCGGCGTGATCGACGAGGCCGCCGCCCGTCGGGTCACCGACGCCGGCCTGCGGATGGTCATGGACACCTGCCCGGTGATCGAGTACCGCCGTCGCGGCCGATAGTCACCGACCGACCTCGACTTCTCGATCACCTCACCCACCACGACATCGACAGGAGCGGACATGACCAACGTGCGACCACTGGAGGACAAGGTCGCGATCGTGACCGGCGCCGGCGGTGAGATCGGCGGCGCGATCGCCGACCGCCTGAGCGCCGCGGGCGCGGCCGTGGTCGTCGTCGACCGCGACGAGACCAGCGGCCGGGCGGCCGTCGACCGGCTCGAGCGCGACGGCGGCCGGGCGTTCTTCGTTCGTGCCGACGTCGGCTCCGGCGCGGACGTCCGGGCGATGCTGGCCCAGGCCGCCGAGCACTTCGGCGGGATCGACATCGTCGTGAACAACGCCGGACTACAGCGCGCCGGGACGATCGAGGACTTCAGCGAGGCCGACTGGGACGCGCTGTTCGCGGTCAACCCCCGCTCGTGCTTCCTCGCGACGAAGTACGCGCTGCCCTACCTGCGCCGGCGTGGCGGCGGCGCGATCGTCAACATGTCCTCCCTCGCCGGCGTGACCGGCGGCCCGGGCGGGTCGGGGTACTCCGCGTCCAAGGCGGCGATCATCGCGTTCACCAAGTCGGCGGCGAAGGAACTGGCCGGCGACAACATCCGCGTCAACGCCGTGTGCCCGGGCTGGGTCGAGTCGGCGTTCAACGACCCGATCACCGACCTCGTGGGCGGGCCGGACGCGCTCACGGAGATGATCGAGCGCAGCGTGCCGATGCGCCGGCAGGGCCGCCCGGACGAGATCGCGCCGCTCGTGGAGTACCTGGTGAGCGAGGCGTCGTCCTTCATGACCGGCCAGGCGATCAACATCGACGGCGGCGCGGTCTGACCGGTCAGCGCGTGAGGTTCGCGTTCTTCGCGGTGGCCTCGGCGTTCAACCGGTCCTGGTAGGCCGCCATCGCGTCGGCGAGCCCGGCGTCGGCGACCGACAAGATCCGCACCGCGAGCAGCCCCGCGTTGCGCGCGTTGCCGATCGCGACGGTCGCGACCGGCACGCCGGCCGGCATCTGGACGATCGACAGCAGCGAGTCCAGGCCGTCGAGGGTCGCCAGTGGCACCGGGA
>CAYMNG010000124.1:0-1654 GCA_964391765.1 uncultured Bifidobacteriaceae bacterium
CGGCGCGCTAACCAACTGCGCTACGGGGCCTCGGGTGAGGCGTGTCCCCAACGGGGTTCGAACCCGTGCTGCCGCCTTGAAAGGGCGGAGTCCTGGACCGCTAGACGATGGGGACCAACTCGCGATCTCCGTCGACCTGTGCCGTCGGCGACCGCCAAAGCATAGACGACCGCCCCCACCGTGTCGCAACCGACCCCGCGTGGGTCACGATGGGCCGGTGATCGACGTCCCGCGCCCGGCATTCGAGCAGCTCGTCGAGGTCGCCCTGGACAGCATCCCCGAGGAGCTCGGCCGACTCATGGAGAACGTCGTCGTGCTGGTCGAGGACAATCCGCCGCCGGGGGAGAACCTGCTGGGCCTGTACTTCGGGGTCCCGCTGACCCAGCGGGGCTCGACGTACGTCGGACTCCTACCGGACACGATCCACATCTACCGACTGCCCATCCTGCGCCAGTGCCGGACGCCGGCGGACGTCGTCGAACAGGTTCGCACGACCGTCGTGCACGAGGTCGCCCACCACTTCGGGATCACCGACGAACGGCTGGACGAACTCGGCTACGGCTGACCGGCGAACGCCGCCCGACGCAGGCGGTCGGTCACGGCCGCGCCGATCCCGTCGGGCCCGGGCGGGACGGCGAGCACCACCTCGAGGTCGAGCGCGTCCGCCTCGCGCAGCGCGGCGTACAGGACCTTCGCGTACTCGGCGGCCGACGCCGGCGCGGCCAGGCGCACCGCGCCCTCGGGCGTCCCTTCGTCGACGAGCGCGAGCACCCCGATGCGATCCGGGTCGACCCCGGCGTTCGCGACGGCGACGTCGAGGTGGTGGTCCTCCACGAGCACGACACGGGCCCGCGGCGCGTAGTGCGCGGCCAACGTCCCGGGGGCGCGGACGCCGGACCCCACGCCGCAGCGCAGGCCCGTGATCGCCTCGACGTCCGCCACGTCGACGCCCCCGGGCCGCAGGATCGCCGGCGTAGATCCGGTGCAGTCGACGATCGTCGACTCGACGCCGACGGTGCACCGGCCGCCGTCGAGCACGACGTCGTCCTCGCGCAGCACCCCGCCGAGCTCGGCGATCACGTGCTCGGCCGTCGTCGGGCTGACCCGGCCGAACCGGTTGGCACTGGGCGCCGCGACGGCGACGGATCGATCGCCGGTCAGATCCGCGAGCCGGGCCAGAACGGCGCGGGTCAGCGCGTGCGCCGGGACCCGGATCGCGATCGTGTCCTGCCCCCCGGTCACCGCGTCACCCACGTGCGGCGCGCGTGGCACGACGATCGTCAACGGGCCCGGCCAGAACCGGTCCGCGAGCGCGCGTGCGTAGTCGGGCACCTGCCGTGCCCACGTGTCGAGCGCGGCCGCGTCGAGGACGTGGGCGATCAGCGGGTGGTCCGCGGGCCGCCCCTTCGCGGCGTACACCCGGGCGACCGCGCCGGGGACGTCCGCCCGCGCGCCGAGGCCGTAGACCGTCTCGGTCGGCAACGCCGAGAGCCGACCGGCCGCCAGTGCGGCCGCTGCCACCGCCGGGTCCGTCGTCCGTCGCACGCGCCCATTGTCGGCCGTCCGGCCCGCTCCCGGCCGACACGGGGGTGGGCTTTGTACGGAACGTGTCAGCGTTCGGCGCGCAGTCGGTCAGGACGGAACGTCCACGGCA
>CAYMNG010000124.1:1664-2628 GCA_964391765.1 uncultured Bifidobacteriaceae bacterium
GGCACGACCGGCGGTCGAACGTGGTGAGAATCGGACCGCGCCCGGCCAGCGGGTGCCAGTGAGGAGAACTTCCGTGAGCATCCCGCAAGGACCGGTCGGCGGACCGGTCGGCTACCCCGAGTACCCCGAACCGATCGTCCACGTCGGTCCGACGACGTACGCGTACCCGCCGTTGGGTCCGGGCGCCGATGCACCCCGTCCGCCCCGGTCCAACGGCTCGGGCGCGCTGAAGGTCGTCGGCCTGCTCGCCGGCGCCGGCCTGATCGCGGTCAGTGCCGGCGTGATCGGCGGGGCGACCGGATACGTCATCGCCCGCGAGCAGCTCCCCGTCGCGGCGGCTAGCGCCAGTGCGGCGGCGCTGCCGAGCACCGTGCCGGGGTCGATCGCCGAGATCGCCGCCCGCGTCCAGCCCTCCGTCGTGCAACTGAACGTCAGCGGCGGCCAGGAGTCCGGCACCGGATCGGGCTTCATCATGTCCTCGGACGGCCTGATCGTCACGAACAACCACGTCGCCGGCGTCGCCGCGAACGGCGGCACGATCGAGGTCGCGTTCGCGGACGGGACGACGGCGCCCGGTCGGCTCGTCGGCGCCAACGCCGACTACGACATCGCCGTCGTGAAGGTCGACAAGTCCGGCCTGCCGGCGCTGACCCTGGGCGAGTCGTCCGCGGTCGCGGTCGGCGACTCCGTGATCGCCGTCGGCTCCCCGCTGGGCCTGTCCGGCACCGTGACGAGCGGGATCGTCAGCGCGCTGCACCGCCCGGTCACGGCCGGTGGGTCCGCGGACGGGCAGACGTCGTTCATCGACGCGATCCAGACCGACGCGGCGATCAACCCCGGCAACTCCGGTGGCCCGCTGCTGGACGGCAACGGAAACGTCATCGGCGTCAACTCGGCCATCGCGACGATGGGGAGGGGCGGCGGGCAGTCCGGTTCGATCGGCCTGGGCTTCGCGATTCCGATC
>CAYMNG010000124.1:2638-6864 GCA_964391765.1 uncultured Bifidobacteriaceae bacterium
CCGATCGACACCGTCAAGCGCGTGTCCGACGAGATCGTCAAGACCGGATCCGCGTCGACCCCGGTCATCGGGGTGTCGATCGACCAGCAGTACGACGGACCCGGTGCCCGCGTCGCGGAGGTCTCCCCCGGCAGCGGCGCCGAGGCCGCGGGACTGCAGCCCGGCGACGTCATCACCAAGGTCGACGGGCAGGCGATGGCCGACGGCACCCAGGTCATCGTCACGATCCGGGCCAAGGCCCCGGGCGACACCGTGCTCTTGACGATCGACCGGAACGGAGCGACCCAGGACGTCCCGGTGACGCTGCAGAAGGCGTCGAAGCCGTGACCCTCGGACCGGTGGCAGCCACAGGCTGACCACCGCCGCGCCGGTCGGCACCCGACCTCCTCCCGGGTGCCGGCCGGCGCACGTTCGCCACCGGATTTGGTCGAACGCGACCGGCCGGGTCATGATGGTGCGGATGTTGCTCATGGGGAATCGCGACCGACGCGGCCGGCTGGCCCGATGGACGCTGCCGACCGTCGCCGTCACCTGCGCGGCGCTCCTGCTGGCGCCGACGGCGAGTGCGGACGACCCGGCCCCGGTCCCCAGCGAGCCCGCACCGACCACGCCGGCCGAACCCGCGCCGGTCCCGGAGCCGAAGCCCGCCGGCGTGCCGACGCCACCGCCGCTGGCCATGCCGCCGGCCCTGGGCTCCTGGTGCACCGCCCTCTTCCCGGTCGAGACGGTGAAGAAGGAGCGCACCAAGGCGCAGAACCTGATGAACGGCCACGTCAAGCTGAGTAAGGGCGGAACCTACTACCTGTCCGAGCACCCGGACTGGCGCCCGCAGGCCGGAACCGACACCTCCGGCGATCGGCACGTCAACTCGCTGGACTGGGCGCTGCCGCTGCTGTACCGAGGTGTCCGCAAGCAGAACCCGGTCCTGGTGGAGCGGTTCCGGCAACTGCTCTACTACTGGATCTACGACCACCGCGGGTCGCGCGCGTACTGGACCGACGGGTCGATCTACGGCGGTCTGCGCACGCAGACGCTCGTGTGCGCCGCCCAGACCCTGAACGATCCGTACATCACGGCCGCGGCGTTGCGTGACTCCCAGACGATGATCCGTGGCTTCCGCTCGCACGCGACGGTCAGTGTCGGTGCGAACAACACCGACCTGATCCGCCAGACCGGCGCGCTGGCCGCCTACTGCTGGGTGAACGACGCCCCGGGCCGGGCGCGCGCCTGGCAGAACCTGGTGTCCATCTCCCGTGGGGTCGTCCACGACGACGGCAGCGACGTCGAGGGGTCGCCCGGGTACGCGATGTACATCGAGAAACTGCTGACGAACATCGAGTCGGCGGCCGCGACCTGTGGCATCCCCGCGGATCCGATCCCGGCCCTGCGCGGGTCGCTGTACCAGTTCGTCGCCCAGTCCGTCCGACCGGACTTCCGGCTGGAGTCGCTGGGCGACACGATCAACCAGTCGCTGCGGGACACCTTCGGAATCGGCGACTGGCGCGCGGACTGGATCCGCTCCGCCGGGCAGGCCGGCACGCCGCCGACCCCGGTCTACACCGCCTTCGCCGGCGGCTACGCGTTCGGCCGCGCGGGCTGGAAGCCCCAGCCCGGCGGGCCGGACACCTTCTACTCGCTGCGGTTCTCCTCCGACCGGCCTGGTACCGCGCACACCCACGACGACGGCACGGCGATGACGCTGTACTCCCGTGGCGTCGAGTGGGTCGGCGACCCGGGGCCGTACCGGTACGAGAACGGCAGTTCGTTGCGCTGGTACATGATGTCCCGCCCGGCGCACTCCGCCGTGACGGTCAGCGGCGTCACCCGGACGAAGGCCGGCGGCGTGCGGAAGGTCACCGGGCGCTCGGACTGGCAGTCCGGCGGGAACGACACCACCTGCCTCGCGGACCGCACGTGGGGCAGCGTCACCGTCACGCGATGCGCGGTCTACGTCCGCTCGGTCGACGCGTTCGTCGTCGTCGACCAGATGACGGCCGCGAAGATCAAGGGGAAGAAGGCCCGGCGGGCGGCGGCCCCGCGGATCGTCACCGAGAGGTTCCAGCTCCCGCCGGGGGTCGGGATGCAGGCCGCCGGCGACGTCGTGACGTTGCAGGCCGGCGACAAGCGGATGGACCTCTACCGCGCGGGCCCGGGCGGGTGGGCCGTGCAGGCCGCACGCAACGGTTCGAACGCCGGGTGGTTCACCGGGAAGTGGGGCGAGCGGCTGCCGGGCACGGTGCTCTCGCGCGCGGTCCCGCTGTCGGTGCGGGGGGACGCGCAGACGGCCGTCACGGTGTTCGTCCCGCGCGTGGACGGCGAGCAGGTGCCGGTCGTCATCGATGCGAACGGCGTGACCATCACCCGTGGCAGCACGACGGTGACCACGCCGTTGCCCGCCGCGTCCTGACGGCCGGCCCGGTCGGGCAGGATGGGCCCCCAGAGGGAAGGACGGTCGTCATGAGGATCGCCATCGGTTCGGACCACGCCGGATTCGCGCTGAAGCAACGACTGGCCGCGTGGCTGATCGACGCCGGCCACGAGGTGACCGATCTGGGCACGTACTCCGCCGAGCCGACCGACTACCCGCGGTACGGGGCGCTGGTCGCCCGCGCGGTCGTCGACGGAGCCGCGGACCGGGGGGTCGCGGTCTGCGGCAGCGGCCAAGGGATCTGCATGGCCGCGAACAAGGTCCCCGGGGCGCGCGGCGGAGTCATCCGCGACGTCGCGGACGCGGAGATGACCCGGCGGCACAACAACGCGAACGTCGCCTGCTTCGGCGAGCGATTCACCGACCCGGACACCGCGGTCGCGGCGTTGGCCGTGTTCTTGTCCACCGAGTTCGAAGGCGGCCGCCACGCCCGGCGGGTCGACGAGCTCGCCGAACTCGACGCCACGCACGGGCGCGGCGAGGTCTAGGGCGGCCCGTCTCGGCGGGACCGGTCGAACCGAAGCGGAGAGGACGCCCATGCACGTCGCCATCGCCACCTGCGCGCAGTTCCCCGATCTCGAGGAGGACGATCGCCTGCTGCTGCCCTCGCTGGCCGCGCGCGGGGTCGACGCGATCCCGGCGGTGTGGACCGACGCGTCCGTCGACTGGTCGTCGTTCGACGCGGTCGTGCTGCGCTCGACCTGGGACTACTTCGATCGCCGGCCGCAGTTCCTGGACTGGCTCGAGGCGGTCGAGGCGCACGCGCGGGTCGTCAACCCGCGCCCGCTCGTGGCGTGGAACACCGACAAGACGTACCTGCGCGAGCTCGCGGCGGCCGGCGTGCCGGTCGTGCCGACGCAGTTCGTGGACCCGGGGACCGACGTCGCGGCCTGGCGGCCGCCGGCCGGGGAGTCCGGGTTCGTCGTCAAGCCCGCCGTCTCGGCCGGGTCCCGGGACACCATGCGCTACCGCGCGGGCAGTGACGAGGCGGCTCGGGCGCACGTCGGGCGACTGCTGGCCGCCGGGCGGACGGTCATGGTCCAGCCCTACCTGGACGCCGTGGACGACCTCGGCGAGACCGCGCTGCTGTACTTCGACGGAGTCTTCTCGCACGCGATCCGCAAGGGCCCGTTGCTCAAGCCGGAGGTCGACGGTGCCCGCGTCGCCGACCTGTACCTGGCCGAGGACATCAGCCCGCGCGCGCCGTCGGCCGAGGAACTCGCGACGGCGGAGCGCGCCTTGGCCGCGGTGCCCGGCGCGCAGGCCCCGACGTACGCGCGGGTCGACCTCGTTCCCGGCCCGGACGGGTCGTCGGTCCTGCTGGAGCTGGAGTTGACCGAGCCGTCGGTGTTCCTCGGCTACGCCGACGGCGCCGCCGATCGACTCGCCGCGGCGCTCGTGCGCGCGATCGTCGATCGCCCCTGACCCCGACACCGACGCCCGACCAGGCCGGACCCCGATACCCGACCACACCGGACCAGGCCGGGACCAACGGCCCTACGCGCGCGGGTCGTTCGGGCGCAGGCGCCGCGTTTCGACCCTTCGACAATGGGACGAACACCGACCCCCGGAGGCGCTCGTGTCGCACTACCGCATGCCCATCCTCGAAGAGACCGGATACGTCGTCCTGGACTCCTACGGCGGCGTGATCGACCCGGCGCAGTGGCTGGACCTGGAGTACGTGGACTGGAAGTCCTCCGGCGACACCCGGTTCGCGCCGCTGGCCAGCGCGTACGGTGCCATCGAGTGCAACGGGTTCTGGCACTTCGACCCGCCCAAGGCCGACAAGGACGGCGTC
>CAYMNG010000125.1:0-5886 GCA_964391765.1 uncultured Bifidobacteriaceae bacterium
GTTCTTGACCTCGCTGTCGGGGATCTTGACGCCCCACTTGTCCTCGGCCGCCATCACGACCTCGACCATCGACAGCGAGTCGATGTCGAGGTCGTCGACGAAGGACTTGTCGGACTGCACGTCCTCGACCGGGACGCCGGCGACCTCGTTGACGATGGCGGCAAGGCCTTCCAGGATCTCCTGGCTCATTCGCTTTTCCTTTCCAGTGGTGACGGGGTTCGGGTGGTTCGTGGGTGGTTCGTGGGTGGTTCGTGGGCAGGAGGGGTAGGAGGGTAGGAGGGTAGGAAGGTGGGTGGCTATGGCAGCGTGACGACCTGGGCCGCGTAGACCAGGCCGGCGCCGAAGCCGATGAGCAGTGCCGTCCCGCCGTGCGGCGCCTCGCCGGCGTCGAGCATGCGCTCCATCGCCAGGGGGACCGATGCGGCCGAGGTGTTTCCGGTGTAGGCGATGTCGCGTGCGACGGGGACGTGTGCCGGCAGCCGCAGGGCGCGGATCATCGCGTCGGTGATCCGCATGTTCGCCTGGTGGGGGATGAACGCGTCGAGGTCGCCCGCGTCGATTCCCGCGACGTCGATCGCCTGCTGGCAGACCTTCGACATCTCGCCGACGGCCCAGCGGAACACCTGCTGACCCTGCATCGTCAGGGTCGGGAACTTCTCCCCGCCGTGGTCGCGGTAGTCGACCATGGACTGGGTCATCGTGATCGCGTCCTTCTGCGCGCCGTCGGCTCCCCACACGACCGGCCCGATCGCGGGCACGTCCGAGGGCCCGACGACGACCGCGCCGGCTCCGTCGGCGAACAAGAACGCGGTGCCGCGGTCGGTCGGGTCCACCCAGTCGGTCAGCTTCTCGACGCCGACGAGCAGGACGTACCGGGCGGCCCCGGATCGGACCAGGCCGTCGGCCAACCCCAGGCCGTAGCAGAACCCGGCGCACGCCGCACCGATGTCGATCGCGCCGGCGTTCACGGTGCCCAGCGCCGTCGCGATCTCGGCGGCCGCGGACGGGGTCTGGTACGGGTGGGTGACGGTGGCGATCAGCACCATCCCGACGTCGGCCGGGTCGACGCCGGCCCGGTCCAGGGCCACGCGGGCGGCGTTGACGCTGAGGTCGACGACGGTCTCGTCCGCGGCGGCGTAGCGCCGCTCGACGATGCCCGAGCGCTCGCGGATCCACTCGTCGGAGGACTCGATGCGCTCGCAGACCTCGGCGTTGGTCACGACCCGCTCGGGCCGGTATCCGCCGACGGCGAGGATCCGGGAGTAGGGCGCGCCGACGGACGCGCGGATCGCGGGGCTCACTGGTCACCTGCTTCCGGGGAGAGGGGGTGCAACCGCACGATCGGCTGCCCGGGAGCGACCGGATCGCCGTCCTCCACGAGCCACTCGACGACCGTGCCGCCATGGGGCGCGACCACGGACACGGACTCCCGCAGCGTCTCGACGACCCCGACCTCGGCACCGGTGACCAGGTCGGTGCCGACCTCGGCGGCGCTGCGGCGGCGGAACGTGCCCTTGATCGGGGCGACCGTCAGCCGCCAGGTGGGGTTGCGGTCCAGCTGCGCGGGTCGGCCGTGTTCCTCGATGAGCGCCCAGGCGGCCGGCAGGTCGTCCGGCGTACGGAGGGCGAGGGTCCGCACGCCGGGAAGGGCCCGCTTGGCCAGTCCGACGAGCGTCCCGGCCGGCGGGATCTCCAAGATCGCGGTGACGCCGAGATCGGCCATCGTGGCCATGCACAGGTCCCACCGGACCGGGTTGCTGACCTGCGTGACGAGTCGGCGCAGGACGTCGCGGCCGTCGTGGACGACCCGGCCGTCGGCGTTGGAGATCAGCGGCACGCGTGGGTCGTGGGTGCTGATCGCGCGGGAGTAGCCGGCCAGCGTGGCGACCGCCGGTTGCATGTGCGCGGTGTGGAAGGCGCCGGCGACCTCGAGCGGGCGGACCCGAGTTCCGGCCGGCGGGTCGCCGGCGAAGGCCGCGAGCTGGGCGAGCGTGCCGGCGACGACGATCTACCCGGCGGCGTTCTGGTTCGCCGCCGTCAGGCCGTGCTCGGTCGCCTTGGCCTCGACGACCTCGGCGTCGCCGCCGAGTACGGCGGACATCCCGGTCGGCGTGACCGCCGAGGCCGCAGCCATCCCACGGCCGCGTTCGCGGACGAACACCATCGCCTGCTCGGCGGTCAGGACGCCGGCGCCGACCGCTGCGGTGATCTCGCCGACCGAATGACCGGCGCCCGCCCCGACCCGGGCGAAGGCCGCGGCCGGGTGCGGGAACAGGTTCAGCAACGTCACCAGACCAGCGCCGACGATGAGCGGTTGCGCGACCGCGGTGTCCTTGATCGTGTCGGCGTCGGACGTCGTGCCGTGCTCGACCAGGTCGATCCCGGCGACGGCCGACAGCCAATGCAGTCGTTCGGCGACTTCGGGCAGCTCCAGCCAGGGAGCAAGGAAACCGGGGGTCTGGGAGCCCTGGCCGGGCGCGACGACGACGAGCACGTTCGTAGCCTTCCGTGCGGCGGAGCGGAGTACGCCATCGAAATCGCCAATGTCGGCGGCACCTGGTTGGAGGGATCCTACAAAGGCCGTCGGTCGACTGCGGTCACGGGGCGTCGGCGTCGAACTCGGTCGGCGACAGTCGGCCCAGGACCAGGCCGACCCGCAGTGTGAACGCGCCACGCGGATCGGTCGGGCTGGAGCCGGTGAGGTCGGCGATGCGTCGGAGCCGGTAGCGGACGGTGTTGGGGTGGATGAACAGCGCCCGGGCCGTCGCCTCGAGCGAGTTCGTCCGCTCCAGGTACGCGCAGGCGGTGTCGTACAGGGCCGCATCCGCCAGCAACGGGCGGTGAACGTGGGCCAGGAGCGCCCGGTGGGCCTCCACGTCGCCGGACAGCGCGCGCTCGGGCAGGAGTTCGTCGGCGAACACCGGCCGCGGCGCGTCGGACCAGCCCCACGCCGCGTGCAGGCCCGACAGCGCCGACCGCGCCGCTCGCGGCACGTGCGCGAGCGCGGTGACCGGCGAGCTGACGACGACCGGTCCGGGACCGAAGTGCGGTGCGAGCAGTCGAGCCGAGCGGACGGGCTCCGCGCCGCCGACGATCGCCAGCAGGGTCGTGCCGTGCACGCCGGTGAGCAGATCGAGCCCGTGGTGGGTGGCCGCGCGGCGCAGGACGTCCAACGCCGTCTCCGGATCCCCCAGGGGCGCCGGCCCCGCCAGGACGATGACCGACCCGTGTGCGGCCCAGCCCAGTGCGCCGATCCGGCCGACGAGATCGCCGTCGACCTCGTCGCGCAGCAGGGCGTCCACGACGAGGGACTCCAGGCGGGCGTCCCACGCGCCGCGCGCCTCGGCGGCGCGCGCGTAGACCTCGGCGGCGGAGAACGCGATCTCGCGGGAGTAGCGCAGTGCGGCCAGCCGCAGGTCGGGTCGGTCGGCGTCGGGGATCAGGCTCTCGATCGCGGACTCGACGACGTCGATCGTCGTGCGGACCAGGTCGACGGTCTGTTCCAACGAGATGACGCGGGCCAGTTCGCGCGGGGCCGCCCCGAACACGTCGTCGGTCAGCGCGGACGACGGGCGGTCGGTGTCGCACCACTCGATGAACGCGCTGATGCCGGCCTGCGCGACCAGTGCGACCCAGGACCGTTCCTGCGGGCCGAGCCCGCGGAACCACGGCAGCGTGGCCTCCATCCGGCGGGTCGCCTCGGTCGCCAGCGTCCCGCTCGCGCGGGTCAGCTCCGCCGCTGCCGCGGCTCGGGCGCGCGGCTGGGGCGCGGTCATCGGGTACGTCGCCGCATCAACCGATTGCGGTGCCGATGACACGGCCCAGGACGAACGTGACCGTCGCGGCGCCGACCCCCCACAGCACCTGACGCATCGCGGCGAAGACGACGCTGCGCCCGGACAGCCGGCCGACGACACCGCCGACGACCAGCAGGGCGACGATCGCCGCGACGACCGCGATGACCAGCGGGGTCGTCGTCGACGCCCCGGGAGCGGTGAAGAACAGGTACGGCACGACGACGACGCTCGCGCCGACGGCGAACGCACCGAAGCTCGACGCGGCGGCCTTGGTCGGCGACCCGAGCTCCGTCGGGTCCAGGCCGAGCTCCTCGCGGGCGAGGGTGTCCAGCGCGGCAGCGGGGTTGGCCATCAGTTGGGCCGCCGTCGCGGCCGCCGACTCGCGGTCCAGGCCCTTGGCGCGGTAGATGAGCTCGAGCTCCTTCTGCTCCTCCTCGGGGTGGTCGCGGAGCTCGGCCGCCTCGAGGTCGATCTCGCGCCGGAACAGGTCCCGTTGGCTGGCGACGCTCACGTACTCCCCGGCGGCCATACTGAACGCGCCGGCCAGCAGGCCGGCGAGACCGGCGAACAGGACGGTCGAGTTCGCCGGCGCGGCACCGGCGAACCCCATCACCAGCGCAGTGTTGGACACCAGGCCGTCGCTCGCGCCGAACACGGCCGCGCGCGCCGAGCCCGACTTGTCGCCGCGGTGCCACGGCTCACCGCGGACCGCCGTGAGCGGTCGCCGGACGGCGGGCAGTGCGGCGCTGGGATCGACGAGCTGGGTCCGCATGCGGGCGAACACCTCCAGGTGCTCGCGCTCGTCCTCGGACATCGACGTCGGGGCCTCCGGCTCGGCGTCGTACACGCCGGCATCGGCGCTCTCGGCGTCCTCGAGGTGCCGCAGGACGTCGGCGAAGCCGGCGCCGCGGGCGCGGGCGACGAGGGCGGCGTCGGTCGGATCGAGTTCGCGCGGGGCCGGCGGCACCGGGACGCCGTTGGCCTGCAGTTTCGCGATCCAGTGCGCCGCATGCTCGTCCTCGATGTCGGCGAGCTCGACGAGGGCGGCTCGGCGCTCGCCGTCGACGGTCTCGGCGAGCGCGCGGTAGAGCATCGACGCGTTGCGCTCGGCCTCCAGGTAGCGCAGGAACCGACGGGGGTCGTCACGCATCCTCAGCCGCTGCCCTCGGTGTTGCCGGCGTCGGCCGCGGTCGGGTCGTCGAGGCGGTAGCGGTCGGTCGCCTCGCGCAGCCGCGCCGGGTCGAACCGGTCGGCCGCGGCGAGGCGGGCCAGGGTCTGCACGGTGATCGCCTCCGCGTCGACCAGGAAGTGCCGACGCAGCGCCCCTCGGGTGTCGGACATGCCCCAGCCGTCGGTGCCCAACGACACGAAGTCACCGGGCACCCAGTCGCGGATCTGGTCCTGGACCGCGCGCAGGTAGTCCGACACCGCGACGACCGGTCCGGGCCGGTCGGCCAGACGCTGCGTCACATAGGCGGTCCGTGGCTCGCCGTCGGGCTCGAGCAGGTTGTGCCGGTCGGCGGCCAGACCGTCGCGGCGCAACTCGTTCCACGACGTCACCGACCACACGTCGGCCGCAACCCCCCAGTCGGTCGCCAGCAGGTCCTGGGCCCGACGAGCGGAGTTGACCGCGACCCCGCTGGCCAGGAGCTGCGCGCGGGGTGCGCCGTCGATGTCCGGCGCGGCGGCGACCAGGTACATGCCGCGCAGGATGCCCTCGACGTCGACGTCCGCCGGCTCGGCCGGTTGGACGTACGGCTCGTTGTACATCGTCAGGTAGAAGTAGACGTTCTCCGGCGCCGGTCCGTACATGCGTCGCAGGCCGTCACGGACGATGTGGCCGATCTCGTAGCCGTACGCCGGGTCGTACGCGACGACGGCCGGGTTCGTCGACGCCAGCAGGTGCGAGTGTCCGTCCTCGTGCTGCAGGCCCTCGCCGTTGAGCGTCGTGCGGCCGGCCGTGGCGCCGATCACGAACCCGCGGGCCATCTGGTCGGCCGCGGCCCAGAACCCGTCGCCGGTGCGCTGGAAGCCGAACATCGAGTAGAAGATGTAGACGGGGTGCATCGGTTCGCCGTGCGTCGCGTAC
>CAYMNG010000125.1:5896-6823 GCA_964391765.1 uncultured Bifidobacteriaceae bacterium
TACGACGTGCCCACGGCGGTGAACGACGCGACCGAGCCGGCCTCGTTGATCCCCTCGTGGAGGATCTGACCGGTCGTGGACTCCTTGTAGCTGAGCATGAGGTCGCGGTCGACCGACACGTACTGCTGCCCGTGCGGGGAGTAGATCTTCGCGGTCGGGAACAGGGAGTCCATCCCGAAGGTCCGGGCCTCGTCGGGGATGATGGGCACGAACCGGTGGCCGATCTGCGGATCCTTCATGAGGTCCTTCAGCAGGCGGACGAACGCCATCGTCGTGGCGACCTCCTGCTTGCCCGAGCCGCGCCGCGCCACCGCGTACGCGTCGGGCTCGGGGAGGGCCAGCGGGGCCGCATGTGACCGACGCGACGGCACCGATCCGCCCAGTTCGCGGCGCAGGTGCACCATGTACTCGATCGCCTCGTCGGCCGGGCCGGGGTGGTAGTACGGCGGCAGGTAGGGGTTCTCCTCCAACTGCGCGTCGGTGATCGGGATGTGGATCGTGTCGCGGAACGCCTTCAGGTCCTCCAGCGTCAGTTTCTTCATCTGGTGCGTGGAGTTGCACGCCTCGAAGTGCGAGCCCAGCGTCCATCCCTTGATGGTCTTGGCCAAGATGACGGTCGGCTGGCCCTTGACCCGGGTGGCGGCGTCGTACGCGGCGAACATCTTGCGGTAGTCGTGCCCGCCGCGCTGCAGACCCCAGACCTCCGCGTCGGTCCACGCCTCGACGAGTTTGGCGGTGCGTGGGTCCCGGCCGAAGAAGTGCTCGCGGACGAACGCGCCGTCCTCGCTCTTGTAGGTCTGGTAGTCCCCGTCGAGGGTGTTGTTCATCAGGCTCACGAGCGCGCCGTCGCGGTCCCGGGCCAGCAGTTCGTCCCACCGCCTGCCCCACACGACCTTGATGACGTTCCACCCGGCGCCCCGGAACAGG
>CAYMNG010000126.1:0-4169 GCA_964391765.1 uncultured Bifidobacteriaceae bacterium
CAGGCCGGCGTCCTGCGCGAGGACGACCGATCGGAAGAGCGTCGTGTAGGGACAGAGTGTAGATCTCGGTGGTGGCCGTAGCATGAAAGCCGGACGGACCACGAAGCCGAAGGCTAGCGATCCGTCGCGCACTCGGCGGCCGGCTTCGGTCAGGACACGCCCAACCGGGCCTTCACCTCGGCGATGGCGGGGTTCGTCAGCGCGGTGCCGTCGGCGAACACGACGGTGGGCACGGTCTGGTTCCCGCCGTTGACCGACTCGACGAGTGCCGCGGCAGCCGGGTCCTGCTCGATGTCGACCTCGGTGAACGCGATCCCCGCGCGGGTCATCTGCGCCTTGAGTCGCTGGCAGTAGCCGCACCAGGGCGTGGAGTACATCGTGAGCGTGGAATGCGTCGTGAGCGTGGCGTACGTCGTGGGTCCGTCGGACACGAAGGTGCCGCCCTTCCGGTCGCGGTCGTCGGTCCGACGAGGGTAGCGGCCGGCACCGACGGCGATCACATGCGGACGCGATCGCCGTGGGCGTAGACGTTCATCGCCGAACCGCGCAGGAAGCCGACGAGGGTCAGGCCGGCGTCCTGCGCGAGGTCGACGGCCAACGACGACGGGGCCGACACCGCGGCGAGCACGGGGACCGCGGCCATGACGGCCTTCTGCGCCAGCTCGAACGACGCCCGGCCCGAGACGAGCAGCACGGTCCCGCGCAGCGGCACCCGACCGGACATCAACGCCCAGCCGAGCACCTTGTCGACCGCGTTGTGCCGGCCGACGTCCTCGCGGACGACGAGCGGGCGACCGTCGGTGGTGAACAGCCCCGCGGCGTGCAGCCCGCCGGTCGCGGCGAACGTGCGTTGCGCGGACCGCAGCGCCGCGGGCAGCGCCGCCAGCGTCGCCGCCGTGATCGACGCGCGGTCGACTCCGACGTCGTAGGCGGACCGGGTCCGGATCGACTCCAGCGACGCCTTGCCGCAGACCCCGCACGAGGAGGTCGTGTAGAAGTTGCGCTCGACGTCGGTGGTCGGTGGGGGGACGTGGTCGGCGAGGGTCACGTTGAGCACGTTGTAGGTGTTGTTGCCCTCGTCGTCCAGCGATCCGCAGAACGTCGCGGTGATGACGTCGGTCCGCTCCCGGATCACCCCCTCGGTGAGCAGGAAGCCATGCGCGAGTTCGACATCGTGGCCCGGGGTCCGCATCGTCACGGTCAGCGGTCGCCCGCCCACCCGCAGCTCGAACGGCTCCTCGGCGACGATCGCGTCCTCGCGGTCGACGGACTCGTCGCCCCGGATGCGCGTGATCCGGACGCGCTTGGTGAGCCGGGCCATGCCGAGGTCGGGTCCTATTTCTCGTCGTACAGCAACTGCGCGGCGCCGCGTGCGACCGGGGTCAGGGCTGCTTCGTCGGACAGGAAGAACCCCTGCAGGGCGGTGCGCAGCCGTGGATCCCAGAACCGGCGGATGTGCGCGGCGACCGCGGCCGCCGCGGCCGTCGACGACAGGTGCGGGAACTGCACGGACAGTTCGTTCGCCAGCCGGACCGGCGGCGGCAGGTGCGCGGCCTGGGCCGCCGTCGGCTCAGCGGTCATCGCCGACGCCGGCGAGTTCGACCTGCACCGCGGTGACCTTGTACTCCGGGCAGTTCGTCGCCCAGTCCGACAGTTCGGTCGTGACGACGTTCGCCGTGGTCTCCGGATGGTGGAAGGTCGTGTAGCACACCCCGACCGGCATGCGTTCGGTCACCCGGGTCGCCATCGTCGTCGACCCGGTCCGGCTCTCCAGGCGCACCAGGTCGCCGTCGCGGATCCCCCGGTCGTCCGCGTCGTGCGGATGCAGTTCGAGGACGTCCCGCTCGTACCACGCGGTGTTGTCCGTCCGCCGGGTCTGCGCGCCGACGTTGTACTGCGACAGGATCCGCCCGGTCGTCAGGATGAGCGGGTACCGGCGCGTGGTGCGTTCCAGTGTGGGCACGTAGGTCGTCTCGATGAACCGGCCCTTGCCGCGAACGAACCCGTCGACGTGCATGACCGGGGTGCCCAGCGGTGCGGCGTCGTTGCACGGCCACTGGACGCTGCCGACCCGGTCGAGCAGGTCGAAGGAGACCCCGGCGAACGTCGGCGTCGTCCGCGCGACCTCGTCCATGATCTGCGCGGCGTCGTCGTAGTGCATGGGATACCCCATCGCCTGGGCGATCTCGCAGGTGACCTGCCATTCCTGCTTGCCGCAGCGGGAGTCCATGATCGGTCGGACGCGGTTGATCCGCCGCTCGGAGTTGATGAACGTGCCGTCCTTCTCCAGGAACGAGGTCCCGGGCAGGAGCACGTGCGCGAGCTTCGCGGTCTCGTTCTCGAACAGGTCCTGGACGACGAGGAAGTCGAGGTTCGCCAGGGCGGCCCGCACGTGCGCGAGGTTGGGATCGGACTGCGCGACGTCCTCGCCCTGCACGAACAGGGCGCGGAAGCTGCCGTCGAGCGACGCGTCGAACATGTTGGGGATCCGCAGGCCCGGGTCGGAGATCAGCGGGACGCCCCACGCGCGCTCGTAGATCTCGCGGACGTCGTCCCCGCTGACGTGCCGGTAGCCGGGGTACTCGTGCGGGAACGAGCCCATGTCGCAGGATCCCTGGACGTTGTTCTGCCCGCGCAACGGGTTCACGCCCACGCCGGGGCGGCCGATGTTCCCGGTGGCCATGGCGAGGTTCGCCATGGCCATGACCATCGTCGACCCTTGGGAGTGCTCGGTGACGCCGAGGCCGTAGTAGATCGAGGCGTTCGGAGCCGTCGCGTACAGCCGCGCGGCGGCCCGCAGGTCGGCGGCGGGGATGCCGGTGACGTCGGCGACGGCCTCGGGGCTGTGCTCCGGCTCGGCGATGAACGCCGCCCACTCGGCGAACCCCTCGCAGCGCGCGGTGACGAAGTCGACGTCGACCAGGCCCTCGGTCACCACGACGTGCCCGAAGGCGTTGACGACGGCGACGTTCGTCCCCGGGCGCACCGGCAGGTGGTAGTCGGCCTCGACGTGCGGGGACCGGACGAGGTCGGTACGTCGAGGGTCGACGACGATGAGCCGGGCCCCCTGCCGCAACCGGCGCTTGATCCGGGACCCGAACACCGGATGGGCGTCGGTGGGGTTCGCGCCGATCACGAGGATGAGGTCGGTCTCGTCGACCGACGCGAAGTCCTGCGTCCCCGCGGACGTGCCGAACGTCTGGCTGAGCCCGTAGCCGGTCGGGGAGTGGCAGACCCGCGCGCAGGTGTCGATGTTGTTGTTGCCGAAGGCGGCCCGGACGAGCTTCTGCATGACGAAGACCTCTTCGTCGGTGCACCGGGACGACGCGATGGCGCCGATCGACCCGGGGCCGTGCTCGGCCTGGATCTCGCGCAGGCGGTGCGCGACGTGCGTGATCGCCTCGTCCCAGCCGACCTCGCGCCACGGGTCGGTGATCCGGTCGCGGACGCGCGGGGTGAGCACGCGGTCGGGGTGCATCGCGTACCCGTAGGCGAACCGGCCCTTGACGCACGAGTGGCCCTCGTTCGCGCCGCCGGCCTTGGCCGGGACCATCCGGACGAGGTGCTCGGCCCCGTCGGCGCCGACCGCCAGCTCCGCTCGGAACGAGCAGCCGACGCCGCAGTACGCGCACGTCGTCAGCACGCTGCGCGTGGGCATGCCCAGGTCGACGATGCTGCGCTCTTGCAGGGCGTCGGTCGGGCAGGCCTGCACGCAGGCGCCGCACGAGACGCACTCCGAACTCAGGAAGTCGTCCGATGCCGTCCCGGCGCTGACCCGGGAGTCGAAGCCGGTGCCGTGGATCGTCAGCGCGTAGGTCCCCTGGATGTCGTCGCACGCGCGCACGCAGCGCGAGCACAGGATGCACGCGGCCGGGTTGTAGTCGAAGTACGGGTTCGAGCAGTCCGAGGCGTCGGCCAGGTGGTTGGCGCCGTCGCGGGTGTACCGGACGTCGGCGACGCCGACCCGCTCGGCCATCTCGTGCATCTCGCACCGGCCGTCGGGGATGCAGTCGGCCGGGTGATCGGACAGGTACAGCTCGACAACTCCGCGCCGCAGGCGGTCCAGCTTCGGCGACGTCGTGCGCACGACCATGCCCGCGGTCGCCGGTGTCGTGCACTTTTTTAATGATACGGCGACCACCGAGATCTACACCAGGCACAGGCGACAG
>CAYMNG010000126.1:4188-4491 GCA_964391765.1 uncultured Bifidobacteriaceae bacterium
CCGGCGTGACGCGCCCGCCCTCGATCTCCACCAGGCACAAGCGACAGGAGCCGAACGCGTCGAGGCGGTCGGTGGCACACAGCCGGGGGATGTCGATCCCGGCCAGCGCGGCCGCGCGCATCACGGACGTACCCGGTGGGACGGACACGGCGGCACCGTCGACGGTCAACTCGACCGTCGGCGCACCGGGGCGTGCGGGCGTGCCGAGATCGGGTTCGTGGATCACGGTCATCGCGGCGTCTCCTCCGTTCGGGCCGGCCCATCGCGGTCGAAGTCCTCGGCGAAGTGCCGCAGCGCGCTGCG
>CAYMNG010000126.1:4501-6727 GCA_964391765.1 uncultured Bifidobacteriaceae bacterium
ATCGGCGTCAGTCCGCCCAGCGCGCACAGCGAGCCGTCGGTCATCACCTCGCACAGGTCGTCGAGCAGCGCGAGGTTCGCGGCGCGGTCGACGCCGGCGGTGATCCGGTCGATCACCTCGACCCCCCGGACCGCCCCGACGCGGCACGGGGTGCACTTGCCGCACGACTCGTGGGCGCAGAACTCCATCGCGAACCGGGCCTGGGCGGCCATGTCGACGGTGTCGTCGAAGACCACGACCCCACCGTGGCCGAGCATCGCCTCGATGGCGGTGAGCGACTCGTAGTCGAGGGGTGTATCGAGTTGCGATGCCGGCAGATAGGCACCGAGGGGCCCCCCGACCTGGACGGCATAGACGGGGCGTCCGCTGCGGGTGCCTCCGCCGAAGTTCTCGACGAGATCGCGCAGCGTGATACCGAACGGAACTTCGATGATGCCGCCGCGGGCGACGTTTCCGGCGAGTTGGAAGATGCTCGTGCCGAGACTTCGTCCGGTGCCGAGGGCGGCGTACGCGGCGGCTCCGTCGGCGAGGATCGCCGGAACCGTCGCCAACGACACGAGGTTGTTGACCACCGTCGGCCGGCCGAACAGGCCGGCGATCGCGGGGATCGGCGGCTTGGGTCGGATCTGCCCGCGCTTGCCCTCGAGGCTGTCCAGCATCGAGGTCTCCTCACCGCAGATGTAGGCGCCGGCGCCCATCCGAAGGGTGAGATCGAATCGCATGCCGCTGCCGAGCACGCTCTCGCCGAGGAGTCCGTGCTCGTACGCCGAGGCGATCGCTTCGCGAAGCTCGTGCGCCGCAGCGGGATATTCCGAGCGCAGGTAGACGTACCCCTGGGTCGCACCGACCGCGTACGCCGCGATCGCCATCCCCTCGATCGTCGAGAAGGGATCTCCCTCCAGGAGCATCCGGTCGGCGAACGACCCGCTGTCTCCTTCGTCGGCGTTGCAGCACACGTACTTCTGGTCGCCAGCCGCGTCGCGAACCGTTTTCCACTTCACCCCCGTGGGGAAGCCGGCACCGCCTCGGCCACGCAGTCCGGACGCGGTCACCTCGTCGATGACCTCTGCCGGCGTCATGGTCAGCGCGCGGCGAAGACCGACGAGGCCGCCGTGCGCCTCGAAGTCGGCGAAGGATCGCGGATCGATGATCCCGACCCGGTTGAACGTGACGCGGCGCTGGTGCGCCAGCCACCAGATCTCCTCTACCGGCCCGACGCATCTCGGATGGTCGGTCCGACCGTCCGCGATTCCGTGCGTCGACAGGACGTCGACGACATCGGCAGCCGTCAGTGGCCCGTATCCGATCCGACCGGCCGGCGTGGAGACCTCCAGCAGTGGCTCGAGCGACAACAGGCCGCGGCTGCCGGTTCGTATGACATGCGCGCCGACGGCACGTGCCGCCGCCGCGACATCGTCCGCGCCGACCGCGACCGCGGCGGTGTCGCTCGGGACGAAGACGGTCAGCGACGATGCGGCCGCGGTCCGCACGGGTTCGGCCGCCTGCGACTCCGCTGCCGGCATGGCCTGCGCGCGATCGAGGATCACGTCCAGCCGCTCGACGTCGACGCGTCCCACGACCTCGTTGCCGACCCGGACGCTAGGGCCCAGTGCGCAGTTGCCGAGGCAGAAGACCTCGTCGAGCGTGATCGCGCCGTCCGCGGTCGTCTCGCCGACGGCGATCCCCAGCCGCGCGGTGGCGTGGTCGACCAGCGCTTGGCACCCGTTCGCCTGGCAGGCCTCCGCCCGGCAGATCCGCACGGTCTCGCGGCCCGGCGGGGTCATGCGGAAGTCGCGGTAGAAGCTGACGACGCCGGACACCTCGGCGCGGGTGCGGTTGAGGACCTCGGCGATGACGGGGATCGCGACCGGGTCGATCCAGCCGAACTCGGCCATCACGTCGTGCAGGATCGGCAGCAGCGAACCGGGCTCGTCCGCCCGCGCCGTCGCGATCGCCCGAACCGTTGCCTGATAAGCGGTGTCCGGCTCCCGCGGTGGTTGCTCCTGCCGTTCTCGGCGGCGTCCGCGGCGCTCGCCGGGCACATGCTCGACCGTGTCGTGACCATCGCGCATGCCCGCCACTGTGCCATACGGCGGCGGCTGTGGGTAGCCCGCCCAGTGCCCCGAAGACGCGCCGGACGTCGGGGTCGGCCGCGGTGTGGACGGGGTCGATGGCTCTTCACAATCCGGGGTGTAGGTGGGGTCTGAATCCGCCGGTCTCAAGTAG
>CAYMNG010000127.1:0-6613 GCA_964391765.1 uncultured Bifidobacteriaceae bacterium
GGCCGGATCACCGAAGCCGTTGAAGTCCGGCGGTTCGGTCAGGTACTTGACCTGAACTTTGATGTTCGGGTTCACCGCTTTCGCGCCGGCGTCGAAGCCGGCCTGGAACTTCTGGATCAGCGGGACGTTCACGCCACCGACGAACCCGACGTTGCCGGTCTTCGACGCCTGCGCGGCGACCGCGCCGACCAGGAACGACCCCTGGTTCTCCGCGAAGGTCAGGTTGGCGATGTTCGGCAGGTCGTTCGACGCGTCGTCGACGATCGCGAAGTTGACGTCCGGGTTGGCCGTGGCCACCTTGCCGATCGACGGACCGTAGGCGAAGCCCACCGCGATGATCGGGTTGTACCCGGCATCGACCAGTGAGTTCAGGCGCTCTTCCTTCTGCGCGTCGGTCTCGCCGCTGGTCGCCTCGAGCTCCTTGGTCTGGACGCCGAACTCCTTGACGGCCATGTCCAGGCCGGCTGCGGCGGAGTCGTTGAACGACTGGTCGCCGCGACCGCCGATGTCGTAGGCCAGGCCGACCTTGACGGCCGAACCGTCCATCCCGCCTGCCGACGCGGCCGGCGAGCCCTCCGGCGAAGCCGAGGCCGGCGCCGACGCGGGCTGCGAGGCCGCCGCGGACGTCGTCGGCGTCTCGGTCGACGAGCTCGAACTGCAGCCCGCCAGGACCATCGCCGACACGGCGACGACCGCCGCTGCCAGCTTCATGTTGGTCTTCAATGTGCCTCCTTGTTAGTGCGGACCGCCGAAGTGGCGGGGCACAGTTGCGTCAGCCTAATGACCGCGCGGCCCGTGATGCGAGCGACGGGCGACGCCGTCGGCAATCGTTATCGGGTGGTGACAATCGTGAGCCCGGCACCGCCGAGCACGCTGGCGTAGTGGTCGCGATCGGCCTGGCTCGCCGGTGCCCAGGTCCGTGCGGGCGAGCGCACCCCGTGGGTGGCGAACAGGTTCAGCCGGACCGCAATGTTCGGATCGATTCCGCGCAGCCAGTCGGCGACGGCGAGCAACTGCTCGTCGGAGTCGTTGCGCCCGGGGATGAGCAGGAGCCGCACCTCGACGAGCAGTCCGAGCGCCGCCAACTCGCGGATCGAGGCCAGGACCGCGGTGTTGGACCGCCCGGTGAGGAACTCGTGCTCGGCCGGGTCGAGGGCCTTCAGGTCGATCATCGCGCCGTCGGTCACCGGCGCCAGTGCCCGCCACACCTCGATCGGCGCGTTGCCGTTGCTGTCGACCATCGTCGTCAGCCCGGCCAGGTCCGGATCGGCCTTCAGCGTCGCGAACAGGTCGCGGACGAACTCCCACTGCACGGTCGCCTCGCCGCCGGACACGGTCACACCGGACAGGTACGCCCGCGCCTGGCGGACCCGGTCCAAGACGTCCTGGACCGTCATCGTCGTCGCCTTGACCGACTCCCGCGGGATCGTGTGCGGGTTGTGGCAGACCTTGCAGTCGAAGTCGCACCCCTGCAGGAACAGCACGAGGCGGTTGCCCGGGCCGTCGACGCAGGAGAACGGCAGCAGGCCCGCGACCCGGGCGGTCGCCGTCGACGGCCCGGGCGGCGTCCCGACGGCCGCCTCAGCCGCGGCTGCCGGCTGCACTCTCGACGCTCATCACGCGCTTGACCGCCCGCTGATCGACGTGCGACCCGGCGACGGATCCGGCGGCGAGCAGGTCGCTGCCGTGACGAGCACCCGGCTGCCGGGCGAGGTCCGACTTGCGCACCAGGTAGCCGGTGATCCGGATGAAGTCGTTGCTGTCGAGGTTGAACGTGAAGTCACGCATGCCGCTGACGAACGCGCCCCGGATGATGTCGACGACCGACTGCGGGTTGCGCTCGGCCGTCTCGTCGAAGGACAGCACGTCGCTGATCCCGGCCGGGAAGAGTCGGTGGTGCCGCGCGACCGTCCTCAGGTGGTCGAACAGGGGCGGCTCGGTGCCGATCGGGATGCGCGTCCCGGCGGTCACGCCGATGTCGAGGTCGATCCCGGCCTGCGAGTGGGCCAGCGAGTGTCCGCCGGTTCCCGTGCAGTACGGCATCGGTCGGGCCGCGACCCACTGCGAGAAGGCCGACGTGATCCGGAACGCGAGGTCGTCGGCGAACTCGTCGTGCCCGTACGTCCCCGACCCGCCGGCCCGCTGGACGAGCAGGTTCACCGCCTCGGCCAGGCCGTACAGGCCGAACATCGCCGAGAACCGGTCCAGGCGCAGCAGCCCCTCCCGGGCGAGCCAGTCGGACTCGAAGAAGCCGACCTCCTCGACCAGGAACCGGATGCGCGCCGCCATCAGTTCGGCGGTCAGCTCCAGGTGCTCGGGCAGGACCGTGCTCAGGTACGAATCGATATCCGCGTCCGACGCGAGGACCGACTCCTTGAGGTTGATCCGGACGAGCGTGTACGCGCCGCCGCCGATGCGCAGGGAGTTGTAGCAGCTCACCGCGGCGTACTCCGGGCCGAGGTCGGCCTGCATCATCGGGTCGTTGATGAAGTGCGGCTTGCCGCACGCGAACACCGTGCGCACGCCGTCCATCAGGTAGTCGTCGCTGGTCAGGACCGGATCGACCTTGAGGCTGATGTTCGGTACGACCTGCAGCAGCTCGCGCTCGAGCCGGAAGATGACCCGCGCGACGCGGTTGTCGACCGGGCTGAGGTTCGTGTGCGCGAACGCGTCGGGGAACATCCGGTCCAGGCTGCGCCAGAACCGGCGCAGCTTCGCGACCAGCTCCTCGTCGGACACACCGTCGACGTACGGCAGCAGGAGCGTGTCCAGGTCGCCGAAGTACACCGGGTACCCGGTGATCGACGGCACGTTGGCGTAGGCGATCAGCAGGTGCGCGAGGGCGTCGTCGAGATCCTGTGCCGGGGGCAGCTCCAGGAACGACGAGCCGTTCTGCAACACCAGCGCGTAGTCCGGCAGGGTGTAGCGGGGGCGATAGGGCGCGTTGCCCTCGTGCATGTCGCAGACGATCCCGCGCTCCATCGCCGCGCGGCACTGGTCGCTGACCGGAGCCGGCTCCAGCAGGTTCTCGGCCAGGCCGGCCAGCGCGTGCACCCGCTGCCGGTAGGTGAGGGTGCGATCGGTGACTGTCGCGCGGATTTCGTCCAAGGTCGTCATGGGGAAATCGTACGGCCCCGAACGATCGCCGCGGCCGGCCGAAGGTCCCGATTCGACCACCGGTTCCGAGCCGGCCGCCGGCCCCGCCGCACCGGCGACGCGGGCGGTACTGTGCCGGCGTGCGCACCGTCGACCTCGACCTCGAAGACCCCGACTTCGTCCGCGACCCCTACCCGACGCTCGCGCAGTGGCGCGCGGACGGGCCGGTCGTCTTCCACGCCGGCCTGGACATGCACCTGGCCTGCTCGTTCGCCTCCGCGAACGCCGTGCTGCGGACGAAGACCCTCGGCCGAATCTGGCAGGACCGAGCGCCGGACGACCTGTGGCACACCTTCAACTGGCTGCACTCGGACTCGATCCTGGAGTGCGAGCCGCCCAAGCACACCCGGCTGCGGGCGATCGTCGCCGGCGCGTTCGCCCGCGGGCAGATCGAGCGCCTGCGTCCGACGGTGGCGCAGATCGCCGACCGCCTGCTGGACGCCGCGCAGGACCGACTCGACCGGACCGGGTCCTTCGACCTGATCGGCGACTACGCCGAGCCGCTGCCGGTCGCCGTGATCGCCGAGCTCCTCGGCGTCCCCACGGAGCACTGCGACGACCTGCGCGCGTGGTCGCAGCGGATCGTCCGGATGTACGACTACCGGCGGACCGAGGAGGACGAGCGGCTCGCACGCGCCGCGGCCGAGGAGTTCGCCGCGTTCATGGCCGAGGTCGCCGCGGACCGGCGGCGCAACCCCGGCGAGGACCTGCTGACGCACCTCGCGCAGATCGAGGCGGAAGGCGAGCGGCTCAACGAGCGCGAGCTCGTCGCCGCGGGCGTCCTGCTGCTGAACGCCGGGCACGAGGCGAGCGTCAACGGCTTCGGCAACGGGATGGTGGCGCTGTTCGACCACCCCGACCAACTGGCCCGCCTCGTCGCCGATCCGGCGGGGCTGACCGTGCCGGCGATCGAGGAGATGGTCCGGTTCGACACCCCCGCGCAGCTGTTCGAGCGCACCGCGAAGGAGGACACCGAGGTCGTCGGCGTCCCGCTGCGGGCCGGGCAGCGGATCGCCGCGCTGCTCGGCGCCGCGAACCGCGACCCCGCGATGTTCGACGAGGCGGACACGTTCGTCGTCGACCGCAGCCCGAACCCGCACATCGCCTTCGGCGCCGGCATCCACTTCTGCCTCGGCGCGCCGCTGGCTCGCATGGAGTTCAGCGTCACGCTGCCCCGCCTGCTGGCGCGATTCCCCGGACTGCACCTGGCGGCCGCGCCGACCCAGCGCGACACGTTCGTCCTGCGCGGCTACACCGAGGTCCCGGTCACGGCCTGATCGGCCCACGGTCCGATCAGCTCAGGCGGTGAGACCGCCCGCCGCCAGGAGCCGTGCCGCGGCGTCCGACGCCGACACCGTGCCGGCGCGCACCTGCGCGGACAGGTCGGACAGGACCGCGCGCACCGCCGGGTCCTCGGTGAAGGCGTCCATCAACCGGTCGGAGACCATCGACCACATCCACCGCAGCTGCTGCTCGCTGCGCCGCCGCTCGAACGACCCGTCGGCGCGCCCGACCTGCCAGAACCGCTGCACCTGCGCCCAGATCTCGTCCAGACCCTCGTTCGCGGTCGCCGAGCAGGTCAGCACCGGCGGCACCCACGTCGCGCCCGCCGGGGTCATGAGCCGGATCGCGTTCCGGTAGTCCGACGCCGCGACCCGGGCGTGGTGGACGTTGTCGCCGTCGGCCTTGTTCACCGCGATCAGGTCCGCGAGCTCGAGGACCCCGCGCTTGATCCCCTGCAACTGGTCGCCCGCCCCGGCCAGCATCAGCACGACGAACGCGTCGACCATGTCCGCGACCGTCGTCTCGCTCTGCCCGACGCCGACGGTCTCGACCAGCACCACGTCGAACCCCGCCGCCTCGACGACGGCGATCGTCTCGCGGGTCGCACGCGCGACCCCGCCCAGCGACCGGCCCGCCGGCGACGGTCGGATGTACGCGCGCGGGTCCGTCGACAGCCTGGCCATCCGGGTCTTGTCACCGAGGATCGCGCCGCCGGTCCGCGACGAGCTCGGGTCGACGGCCAGGACGGCGACCGTGTGCCCGGCCGCGGTCAGGTTCGTGCCGAACTGGTCGATGAACGTCGACTTGCCGACCCCCGGCACCCCGGTGATCCCGATCCGGCCGGCCGAACCGGTGTGCGGCGCCAGCGCCGTCAGCAGTTCGCCCGCCCGTCGACGGTCGTCCGGATGCCGGCTCTCGACCAGCGTGATCGCCCGGGCCAGCCACGTCCGGTCGCCGGACCGGACGAGGTCGACCAGTTCGGCGGTCGCCGGCAGCGGCGTCCTCATGCAGGCGGCGGTGGGGCGTCGGCGAGCAACGACCGCAGCAGGTCCTCGGCCGCGGTCGCGATCACGGTCCCCGGCGGGAAGATCGCCGCGGCCCCGGCGGCCCGCAGGGCGTCGTAGTCCTGCGGCGGGATCACCCCGCCGACGACGACCGAGATGTCCGACCGCCCCCGCTCGGCCAGCGCGGCCCGAAGCTGCGGGACCAGGGTCAGGTGCCCGGCGGCGAGGGAGGACGCGCCGACGATGTCGACGTCGGCGTCCACGGCCAGTTGCGCGGCCTCCTCGGGCGTTTGGAACAGCGGGCCGATGTCGACGACGAACCCGAGGTCGGCGAACGCCGAGGCGATGACCTTCTGCCCGCGGTCGTGGCCGTCCTGGCCCATCTTCGCCACGAGGATGCGCGGGCGACGGCCCTCGGCCCGCTCGAACCGCTCGACGAGATCGTGCACGCGAGCGACAGCGGCACTGCTCTCGCCCATCTCCTGACGGTACACGCCGCTGATCGATCGGATGTCGGCCCGGTGACGGCCCCACACCCGTTCCAGTGCCAGGCTGATCTCGCCCACCGTCGCGTTGGCCCGGGCCGCGTCGATCGACAGCGCCAGCAGGTTCCCGTCGCCGGTGCGCGCGGCCGACTCCAGCGCCGCGAGGGTCGCGTCGACCACGGACTGGTCCCGACCCGCGCGAAGTCGGGCGAGCTTGGCCAGCTGATCGGCCCGGACCGCGGCGTTGTCGACCCTCAGCACGTCGATCTGCTCGTCGCGCTCGGGCCGGAAGCAGTTCACCCCGACGACCGACTGCCGCCCGGAGTCGATCCGCGCCTGCGTGCGCGCGGCCGCCTCCTCGATCCGCAGCTTGGGGATCCCCGCCTCGATCGCCTTCGCCATGCCGCCGAGGTGCTCGACCTCGACGATGTGCGTCCACGCCCGTTCCGCGAGGTCGCGGGTCAGGCGTTCGACGAAGTAGCTGCCGCCCCAGGGGTCGACGACGCGGCACGTTCCGGACTCCTGCTGGAGGAACAGCTGCGTGTTCCGGGCGATCCGCGCGGAGAAGTCGGTCGGCAGCGCGAGCGCCTCGTCCAGCGCGTTGGTGTGCAGGCTCTGCGTGTGCCCCTGCGTCGCCGCCATCGCCTCGATGCACGTGCGCATCACGTTGTTGTAGACGTCCTG
>CAYMNG010000128.1:0-6515 GCA_964391765.1 uncultured Bifidobacteriaceae bacterium
GTGCGTCAAGGATCGCGATGTCGTGGTTCGACTCGCCCAGGGTGAGCCAGGTGCCGAGGGTCTTCGCGTCGTCGTCCAGGCTCGTGACGACGCGTTCGGTCGGCCACATGCCGATGCAGTCGATGAAGAACTTCTCGATGCCGGGGACGTCGTCGACCCACAGCAGGGCGTGGTCCAGTCGGGGCGCGCCCACGCCGATCATGTGGCGGGGGAACGCATCCGGGTTGTGGGTGCCGACCTCCAGGCCCCAGGTGGTCATGTGGGAGTAGAACTCCATCTTGTGCCCGCTGGGCAGCGTCACCCGGATGCCGTCGCCGACCTCGGGGTTCTCCCCGGCGGCCATCCGCTCGACCGGGTAGCCGTAGGCGACCGCCTTGGTCTCGATCTCGGCGACGTCCTCGGGCTTCTCGCACTTCCACCCGCACTTGACGTAGCCGACCCCGCCCTCCTCCAGGACCACGGAATGGTGGTCCCACTCGTCCCAGCCCTTGTAGTAGACGCGGCCGTCCTGCTCCAGCGTCTGGTACAGGCCCAAGGTGTTGGCGTAGTGCTGCTTCGCCTCAGACAGGTCGGTCACCTTCACGTGCATGTAGCCCATTCGCATGACGGCCATCTGGGGCTCCTTTCGAGGGTGCGCTGGCGTGGTGCGCCGCGCCGGGTCAGGTCAGGAACCGTAGGTGCGATCCGTCACCGGGGTCCAGGGGGTTTCCGGGGTGCGGAAACCCCTCGTCGCAGGGGCCTTCTTGACGCTCTCGAACATATGTGCGATCTTGCGGATATGGCTGGGACGCTCACACGGACGCCGGACTGGGCGGTCCGGCTCCTGCCCGCCCCCGATCTTGAGGTTGTACCGGGTCCGCCCGGAAAACACGCGGTACAACCTCAAGATCGGCGAGAGGGGGCGCTGGGGGCGCTGAGGGCGCGGCCGGTGCTGTCGGTGCTGCCGGCGCTGCGTCCGTTGCTGCCGGGGTTACCGCGCGGGCAGGTCGTGGCCGTCCCCGGGGGGGCCGGTGCCGGGGGTGGTCGATCCGGGCTGCTGCCGTGGGCGCTGACCGCCCAGGCCGGGGCGGACGGGGCCTGGTGCGCGGCGGTCGGCCTGCCCCAGGCCGGGATCCTCGCCGCAGCCGATCTGGGCGTCGACGTGGAGCGCCTGATCCTCGTCGACGAGCCGAGGAGTCGCTGGGCCGATGTCGTGTCGACCCTGCTCGCCGGTGTCGACGTCGTCATCGCAGCCGTGCCCGGATCGACCACCCCGACCCTGCTGCGCCGACTGACCGGGCTGGCCCGACAGTCCGGCGCGGTGCTGATCGCCGTCGGCGAGTGGCCCGGGGCCGCCGTGCGGGCAGCGGTCGTCGAGTCCGCCTGGGTCGGGGTGGGGCAAGGGCACGGCCGACTGGCCGGGCGTCGGGCCCGGGTCGAGGTGTCCGGTCGGGGGGCCGACGTCCGCCGTCGTTCGACGTGGCTGTGGCTGCCCGGACCGGACGGACAGGTCGCAACCGCCGGACCCGTCGAGGCGGCCGGTGTGCGGCTGGAAGTCGCCGGGTGAGCCGGGTCCTGGTCCTGTGGTGCCCGGACTGGCCGGTCGTCGCGCTCGGGGCCGATCCCGACGACCTCGTCGCCGCCGTCGCCGGGGGAGCGGTCGTCGCCGCCACGGCGGCGGCCCGGGCGGCCGGGGTGCGTCGGGGCCAACGGGTTCGCGACGCACAGCGTCGGTGCCCGACCCTCGATCCCCGACCCGCCGACCCGGTGGCCGAGGTGCGCTGCTTCGAGCAGGTCGTCACCGTGATCGACGGCTACTGCCCGTGGGTCGAGGTGGTGCGACCGGGGTTGGCCGCCATGCCGGCCCGCGGCCCGGCGCGCTACTTCGGTGGCGAGCAGGCCGCGGCCGACGTGATCCGCGCGGCGGTCCGCGATCAGGGCTACGCCGCTGCCGTCGGGGTCGCCGACGGCACGTTCGCCGCCGGGCTGGCCGCGCGTCGCCCCCCCGGGGGGGTCGTCGTCCCCCCGGGGGGCACCCCGGACTTCCTCGCCCCGCACCCGGTCGCCGTCCTCGACCGGCCGGAGTTGGCGGCAGTGCTCGTGCGGCTGGGCATCGGCACCCTGGGGGCGTTCGCGGGGCTGTCGGCCGGTGATGTCAGCACCCGGTTCGGTCCCGACGGGGCCGACGCGCACCGCCTCGCCGCCGGGGTGCAGCCGCGTCCGCCGGCCGCCCGACTGCCGGTGCAGGCGCTCGACGTCACGGCCGACTTCGACCCGCCCAGCGCGGTCGAGTCGGCGGTGTTCGCTGCCCGGGCACTGGCTGAGCGGCTGCACTCGGGTCTGGCGCTGCACGCGATGGTCTGCGAGCAGGTCACCATCGAGACCGTCACCGACACCGGCCGGCGCAGATCGCGGCGATGGCGACATGCCGGCCTGCTGTCGGCGGCGGCCGTCGCCGAGCGGGTGCGCTGGCAGTTGGATGCCTGGCGGTCGGACGGCGGGTCGGACGGCGGGTCGGACGGCGGCGGCGAGGCGATCGCGCGGCTGCGGCTGGTGCCCGAGCAGCTCGTTCCCGGTGACGGGCATCAGGGGGTGCTGTGGGGGCGGCCGGCGGTCGACGGGGTCGTCGAGCGCGCGGTGAGCCGCGTCCAGCAACTGCTCGGCCACGACGCGGCGACCCGGCCGGTGCTCATCGGTGGCCGTGGCCCGGCTGATCGGGTCCAGCAGGTGCCCTGGGGGGACCACGTCGACCCGGAGCGACCGGCCGACCGGCCGTGGCCGGGCCGGTTGCCGCTCCCGGCGCCGGCGCTCGTGCTCGTCGAGCCGGCACCGGTCGAGGTGTTCGACGACACCGGCCAGGTCGTCACCGTCAGCGCCCGTTGCGTCGCCTCCGCGGCCCCGGCTCGGGTGTGCGGGCTGCCCGGTGCCGGCGAGCGGGGGCTCGTGGTGCGTTCCTGGACCGGGCCGTGGCCGCTGCGCGAGCAGTGGTGGGACCGGGCCCGGGCCCACCGACTGGCCCGGTTCCAGGTCACCATGAGCGACGGTCGCGCCTGGCTCCTGCGCGTCGAGGCCGGGGCCTGGTCGGTCGAGGCCGGCTACGACTAGCGGCAAGCGTTCAGCCCAGCGTGTCGAGCACCGCCTCGATCCGGTCCAGGCCGATCGCCAGGTCGGCACGTCCGGCCGAGAACGCGATCCGGATCCGGCCCTCCCCGCTGGGCCCGAACTCGTCACCGGGTCGCACGGACACGCCGGCAGCCAGGAGTCGCTCCACGA
Organism: uncultured Bifidobacteriaceae bacterium; assembly: GCA_964391765.1. Classification (GTDB taxonomy): domain Bacteria; phylum Actinomycetota; class Actinomycetes; order S36-B12; family S36-B12; genus UBA10649. The sequence continues at coordinate 3,253 of CAYMNG010000128.1, forward strand.
GATCGCGCGAGGCGATGTCCGGGGTGTACCGCGGGAACGCGTAGAACGCGCCCTCCGGCTCGGACATCTGCAGGCTCGGGATCCGCCCGATCCGCTCGACGACGAAGTCGCGGCGCACGGCGTACTCGGCGAGCATCGGCGCGGCGAGGTCCCGGCCACCGGAGATCGCCACGATGGCGGCGCGCTGCACGGCGGAGTTCACCGAGCCGTTGAACGTGCGGTGGACGACCCGCATCGCACTCGCGACCGGCTCGGGCGCCAGGGCGTACCCGATCCGCCAACCGGTCATCGCGTACGTCTTCGACAGGGTCCGGCACACCACCAGCCGGTCCGCCAGACCGGGGACGGCGGCGGCCGGGGTGAACGAGAACGGCTCGTACACCAGGTCGCAGTACGCCTCGTCGGCGAGCACCCACGCCCCCGCGCCCTCGGCGATCTCGGCCACGGCGGCCAACTCGTCGAACCTGAGCACCGCGCCGGTCGGGTTCCCCGGGCTGCACACGATGATCAGCCGGGCGCCGGTCGCGGCGCGCCGAAGCGCCTCGACGTCGAGGTGATAGTCCTCGGTCGTCGGGACGTGGACGACCTGCGCGCCGACCAGTCGTGCCGCGTCGGCGTACAGCGAGTACGTCGGCTCGACGACGACGACGCGGTCGCCGGCGTCGACCAGCGCCATGACGGTCGTCACGATCGCGGCGGTGCTGCCGTTGGTGACGACGACGTTCCGTGGACCGTACCCGGCCGGCGCCGCCGCGTGCGTGGCGGCGATCACCGCGCACAGTTCGGGATCGCCGTTCCAGTCGGCGTACCGGGTGTAGCCGTCGCGAAGCGCCTGCGCGGCGGCGTCGATGATCGGCTGGGGCGTCGGGAAGTCCGGCTCGCCCAGGCCGAGCGAGACGGTGCCCGGCGGGGGCGTGATGCTCAGCGGCCGCAGCGACTGGGCCAGCACGCGGGCGGCGGCCTGGGCCGGGTGGAACGTGGCGGGAGTATCGGGCACGGTCGATCAGATCCTTCCACTGGCGAGGACACGTCGGAGGAACTGCCGGGTCCGGTCCTCGCGCGGATCCTCGAAGATCTGCGCGGGCGGCCCCTGCTCGAGGATGGAACCCTTGTCCAGGAAGCACACATGCGAGGCGATCTCGCGGGCGAACCCCATCTCGTGGGTGGCCAGCAGCATCGTCAGCCCGCTTCGGGCCAGTTCACGCACGATCTCGAGCACCTCGCCGACGAGTTCGGGATCCAGGGCCGCGGTGATCTCGTCGAGCAGCAGCACCTGCGGGTTCATCGCCATCGCGCGCACGATCGCGACCCGTTGCTGCTGCCCGCCGGACAGCGAGTCCGGGTACGCCTGGGCCTTGTCGCGCATTCCTACGCGCTCGAGCAGCGCGAACGCGGCTTCCGCGGCCTCGTCCGCCGGGACACCGCCGATCCGGGTCGGCGCGAGGGTGATGTTGCGCAGGACGGTCATATGCGGGAACAGGTTGTAGGACTGGAACACCATCCCGACCTCGCGCCGCAGCCGGTTGACGTCCACGCCCCGCCCGCTGACGACGTCCCCGTCCACCCGGATCGACCCCGAGTCGATGGTCTCCAGCGCGTTGATGCAGCGCAGGAGGGTCGACTTGCCCGAGCCCGACGCCCCGATCAGGCACACGACGTCGTGCCGCGCGACGTCGAGGCTGACACCCCGCAGGACCTCGGTGGGGCCGAACGACTTGTGCACGTCGGCGACCTGCAGGAACGCGGTCATGCGGCGCCTCGGGCCTGCTTGGCCTGGTCGCGGGCGATGATGAAGTCGACGAGTCGGGTCTGCGGGACGGTGACGACGACGAACAGGATCGACACGATCACGACCGGGGTGAGGTTGAAGATGTTCCCCGCGATGATCTGCGACTGGAGGAACGCGTCGACCACGCCCATGACGCCCACGAGCGCGGTGTCCTTCTGCAGTCCGATGAAGTTGCTCATGAGCACGGGGATGATCCGCCGGAACGCCTGCGGGACGATGACCGTGCGCAGCGTCATCCCCAGCGGCAGACCGAGCGATCGCGCGGCCGACCACTGACTGGGGTGGATCGACTCGATCCCGGCCCGGTACGCCTCCGCGGTGTAGGCGGAGTAGCTCAGCGTCAGGGCGGCGATCGCCAGCCAGATGGGCGACAGGCCCTTCAGGATCGGGACGTTCGCCAGCGGCAGGCCGAAGCCGACCAGGTAGAGCACGATGATGCCGGGAAGCGCGCGGAACGCGTCGATGTACACGATCGACAGGCCCCGCACCGGCCGCCAGGCGGGACCGGGGAGGAGCCGCATGATCGCGAGGAGCAGGCCGAAGACGAGGATAAGGATCTCGGCACCCACGGCGATGCGGATGTTCACCCAGAAGGCCGCCGCGACGTCCCACCAGAACTCCTGGATGTACTCCATGCGCAGGAAGGTCTCGGCCACCGCGCCGTCGTTCGCGCTGACGAACCCGATGCCGGCGGCACACAGGAGCACCGCGACGGAGTAGCTGATCGCCACGGTCGCGTGGTCGCGGCCGACCGCGGCCGCGATACGTGCGTCGGGCAGGTTCCCCTGGCGCTGCAGCGCATTGCGACGTACGGCGGACACGGCGGCGCGGATCGCGGGGATCAGTGGCAAGAACGCCGCGGCGGATCCGGCGACGAACGCGGCGCCGAGCCAGACCGGGGGCACGGTGACCAGGGCGTGGAGGGCCCACAGGGCCGCGGTCGCGCACAGGCCGGCGAACACGCTCGCGCCGATCGCGAGGACCGCTGCCGGCACCACGCGGGGTGCCGGCAGCGGCCAGACGCGGGCGCGCGACGTGCGCGCCGTGACGATGCTCATCGCGGTGGGGACGGGCTCAGGAGGTCTTCCACATCGGGACGTCGTCGGGGTTGACGCCCAGTTCGGCGCCGAGCCACTGCGCCTTCAACGCCGCGATCGTGCCGTCGCTCATGAGTTGGTCGATCGCCGTGCTGATCGCGTCGGTGTTCGGGGAGTCCTTCGGCAGGATCCCGCCGTAGTTCTCGTCGGTCTGGTACTGCCCGACGACGTCGAGCTTGCCGTCGGAGGCCTTGGCGATCCCGAGGATCGTCGAGGTGTCGAGGATGCCGGCGTCGATCTGCCCGCTGAGCACCGCGGTCTGCATCGAGATCAGGTCGGGGAACACCCGGGCCGGCGTCTGCGGCTTGAGGGTGTCCTTGACGAACATCTCGGCGGTCGAACCGACCGGCACGCCGATCGTCTTCGTCCCGATGTTC
>CAYMNG010000129.1:0-6485 GCA_964391765.1 uncultured Bifidobacteriaceae bacterium
TGCACGGACGGGCTGACGGAGTCCTGGACGACGACGTCGAGTCCGGGTCCGGCGGACGTCACGAGGACGTCGATCTCGCCCGCGCGCAGGGCGTCCTCCCCGGCGGACGCGTCGGCGACGTCGCGCACGCTCACCGTGACGTCCGTGCCGGCCGCGGTGGCCGCGAGGGGTGCGGCGACCTGGGCGGCCGACGGGACGAGGCCGACCGTGACGGCGGTCCGCGGGCTGCCGACGAAGTGGACGAACACGCCGCCGAGGACGACGGTCAGCACGAACGCGAGCGTCGTCAGGCGGTAGGCGCGCGAGGCCAGGCGGCTGCGGATCTCGCGTGCCGCCACGAGCCCGACGGCCGTACGCCATCGCAGCGCCGGCCCGGTCGTCGTCGCCGGCCCGGTCGTCGTCGCCGACCCGGTCATCGGGCCGGGCGCGGGTCGACGTGGTCGAGATGTTCGGCGACGACGTCGCGGTACAGGTCGGCCAGCGACGGGCGATGGGGGCGGAACTCCCGGACCGGCCCCGCGGTCAAGGCGGCGGCGAGGACCGCCTGCTCGGCGTCGGCCCGGCGCGGGACCGACACGACGCTGCGCCCGTCGGCGGTCTCGACGAGGTGGGCGTCGGGGACGATCGCCAGCCACCGGTCCGCCGGGGCGGCGTCGACGAGCCACTGGGCGTCGTCGGTCGTTCGCAGGTCGTCGATGGAACCGATCGCGACGAGAGTGCCGGTGCGGATGATCGCGACGCGGTCGCACAGCTGCTCGACCAGGTCCAGTTGATGGGAGGAGAAGACGACCGGGACGCCGGCGTGCGCCTGCTCGCGCAGCACGGCGCTCATGACGTCGACCGCGACGGGATCCAGCCCCGAGAACGGCTCGTCGAGGACGAGCAGGTCGGGATCGTGGACGAGGGCCGCGGCCAGTTGCACGCGCTGCTGGTTGCCCAGGGACAGCTTGAGGACCTCGTCGGCGCGTCGGTGCTCGATCCCGAGCACGGTCGTCCAGCGCCGCATCGCGGCGGTCGCGGCGCCCCGGTCGAGGCCGTGCAGGCGCGCGAGGTACGTCAACTGCTCGCCGACGCGCATCCGGGGATACAGCCCGCGCTCCTCGGGCAGGTAGCCGATCCGGCGGCGCGCCGCGGCGTCGATCGGCCGGCCGCCCCAGTCGACGCGACCGGAGTCCGGCGCGACGACGCCGAGCACGATCCGCATCGCGGTCGACTTGCCGGCACCGTTCGCGCCGACGAACCCGAGGATCTCGCCCTCGCCGACGTCGAACGACAGGCCCGCGAGGGCCTGGGTGTCGCCGAACCGCTTCGTCAGCCGGTCGAGCGTGAGGGTCGGCACGCGGCAAGTCAACCAGAGCCGATTTCGCGAACGCGTCGGTCTCGCGTACCGTTGACCGGTCGCCTCACCGGCGATGGGACGGGCGCCGCGGCGCCCAACGCGAGTCTTGTCACGCACCTGGCCGGCCGGCCGGTCTCCAGACGCGCACTTCGTCTCGACCACCGAGCCAGGAAGCATCCTCATGACCAGCAGTACCTTCGCCGATCTCGGCGTGTCCACCGACCTGTGCGCGGCGCTGGGTCGCGCGGGAATCGCCCAGCCGTTCCCCGTCCAGGCCGCGACGTTGCCCGACGCGATCGGCGGTCGTGACATCCTCGCCCGCGCGCGCACCGGGTCGGGCAAGACGTTGGCGTTCGGACTGGCGATGCTGACCCGGCTGGCCGGGATCCCGGCCGTCCCGTCGCAGCCGGCGGGCCTGATCCTCGTACCGACACGCGAGTTGGCGATGCAGGTGAACGACGGCCTCGCGCCACTGGCGCGGGCGGTCGGCCTGCGGACCCGGCTCGTCGCCGGCGGAATGCCGATCGGCAAGCAGGCCGACGCGATCCGGCACGGGGTGAACGTCGTCGTCGCGACCCCCGGCCGGTTGGCGGACCTGGTCCGGCGCGGCGCCGTCGACCTGTCGGCGGTCCGGATCACCGTGCTCGACGAGGCCGACCAGATGTCGGACATGGGCTTCCTCCCCCAGGTGCGCGAGTTGTTGGACCTCACCGCCCCGCGCGGTCAGCGGATGCTGTTCAGCGCGACGTTGGGTGGGGAGGTCGACGTGCTCGTGCGGGCGTACCTGCGGACGCCCGCCCGCCACGAGCTGGCACCGGAGCACGCGCCGGTCGACACGATGGACCACCACGTGCTGCTCGTGCACCCCGGTGACCGCAACGAGGTCGCCGCGCGGATCGGCGCGCGGCACGGCCGCACGATCTTCTTCGCCCGGACCCAGGCCGGCGTCGATCGACTCACCGCGCACCTGCTGGCCCAGGGGGTGGCGGCCGGCGGCCTGCACGGTGGCAAGACCCAAGGCGTCCGCACCCGGACCCTGAACGACTTCCGGACCGGGGTGACCAGCGTCCTGGTCGCGACCGACGTCGCCGCTCGCGGCATCCACGTGGACGACATCTCCCTCGTGGTCCAGGTGGATCCGCCGACCGGGGCGAAGGACTACCTGCACCGCGCCGGGCGGACGGCCCGGGCCGGCGCCGCCGGCACCGTCGTCACGTTGGCCAACCCGCAGTCCCAGCGAGCGGTCACCCGGTTGGTGACCGCCGCCGGCGTGCGACCGCGGGTCGCGCGGGTGCGCCCCGGCGACGCGCTGCTCGGTGACGTCACCGGGGCGCGGATGCCGTCCGGTGTCCCGTGGCAGGCGCCGATCGCGGCTCGGCCGGCAGCCGGCGGGCGGCGGCCGGCGGGCGCGGACCGACGCGCTACCGCGGCAGGCGGACGCGGGCGACGCCGCGCCGCTCCAGCAGGCCATCGGCGACGAGGCTGACCAGCGCGCGCTCGCGCTGCTCGTCGTCCGGCCAGGCGCGGACCAGGTCGTCGATCCGCACCGATCCGGCGGTGTCCCGCGCGACCGCGAGGAGGGCGCCGCGCGCCTGCCGGTCGCTGCCGGCGTAGGCCGGTCGGGCGACCGGCGCGGCCGGCGGGCGTCCGCGGGCCGTCCACGCGCACCGGCGACGGATCGGGCACTGCTCGCACCGCGGTGCGCGCGCCGTGCACACCAGCGCACCGAGTTCCATCACGGCCGCGGACCAACGCGCGCTGCGGGCGGGCGCCTGTGGCCACAGCCGGTCCGCACCCGCCCACTCGACGGGCGAGATCGACCCGGCCGGCCGCGCCGAGCCGTCGACGGCTCGGGCGAGGACGCGCCGCACGTTGGTGTCCAGCACGATCGCGCGGCGGCCGAACGCGAACGCCCGCACGGCCGCAGCGGTGTACTCCCCGACGCCGGGCAGCGCGCGCAACGCGCCGTCGTCGTCGGGGACCTCGCCGCCGTGCTCGGTGGTGATCCGGGTCGCGGCCGCGTGCAGGTACCGCGCCCGGCGCGGGTACCCCAGGCGGTCCCACGCGCGGATCGCGTCGGCCGGCGAGGCGGCGGCCAGTAGCGGTGGCGTCGGCCACCGCTCCAGCCAACGCCGCCAGGCCGGCAGCACGCGGTCGACGGGGGTCTGTTGGAGCATGACCTCGCTGACGAGGACCGCCCAGGGTGCGGCACCGCGCCACGGCAGGGGGCGCTCGTTGCGGGCGTACCAGCGAAGGACCGGCTCGACGAGCGCGCCGTCGATTCCGCTGTCCGCCACGGGTGACAGGGTGCCACGACCGGGCATTCCGGGCAGTACCGTGGCCCCTGTGAGCACGCTCATGCACCCGTCGGGGCCCGAGCCGCCGATGGTCTACTGGATCCGGCGGGCGGCCGTCGTCGTGGTCGCGGTAACGGTGATCGCGCTCGTGTGGTGGGTGGTCGGCTCGATGCGCGGCGGGTCGCCCGCGGCCGCTCCCGCCGAGCCCGGCGGATCGGGCAGTGCGGTGCCGTCAGCGTCGGCGTCGGGCTCGGCACCGGGGCCGGCCGCGACCGGCACTTCGGCCACCGCGTCAGCGCCGCCGGCGACGGCGACACCGGTCGCCTGCGAGGACGCCGCCATCGCCGTGACGTCGACGACCGACTCGTCCACCTACCCCGTCGGCGCCACGCCACGGCTGACGCTGACGATCCAGAACACCGGTGACGTGGCCTGCAAGCGCGACGTCGGCCCGAAGGCGAACGAGTTGTCGATCACCTCGGGCGGGTATCACGTGTGGTCCAGCGACGACTGCAACGCCAGCGACAAGTCCAAGGTCGTCGTCTTGAAGCCGGGGGAGAAGGTCGCGTCCAGCATCACCTGGGACGGGCACCTGACCACGCCCGGATGCCCGAACGGTCCTGGTGCTGCGGCGAAGGCCGGTACGTACCGGGTCGAGGGCCGCAACGCGAAGGTGGCCAGCACGCCGACGCCGTTCTCACTGACCAACAAGGCGTAGCGAATCTCACTGACCAACACGGCGTAGCCGAGTCTGACTGACCGACACGGCGTGGTCGGGCGGGCGCGGTCAGGCGAACCGGTCCAGCAGCGCCGCCTCGGCGAGCCGGGAGACACCGTCGCGCACGGTGCGGGCGCGGGCCTCGCCGACGCCGTCCACCTGCTGGAGGTCCTCGTCGGTCGCCGCGAGCAGGTTCGGCAGGCCGCCGAAGTGGCCGACGATCCGGTCGACGACGACCTCGGGCAGCCGTGGCAGGCGGGACAGCAGCCGGAACCCCCGCGGGTGCACGACCGCTTCCAGGACGTCGGTGGGCTCGCTGAACCCGAGGACGGTGGCGACCTGGACCAGGTCGATCAGGTCGGTCTCGGACAGCGCGTCGAGGTCGTCCAGGGCCCGCTCGAGACCGCGCTTGCGGCGGTACGCGGCCGCCTCGAGGTAGTCGCGGACGAGCAACGCCCGGTCCGCGTCGATCCCGGCGACGAGTTCGGCGAGTTGGAGGGCGAGCAGGCGGCCCTCGCTACCGAGTTCGACGACGTACGAGTCGATCTCGTGGCGGATCCGCCGCACCATCTCGGCCCGCTGGGCCACGATCGCGACGTCGCGCACGGTGGCGAGGTTCTCGATCTCCAGCGCCCACAGCGCGCCGGACACCTCGTCGAGGCGAGTGCGGTACCGCGCGAGGGTCGCCAGGGCCTGGTTGGCGCGGCCGAGGACGCCGGACCGCTCCTCCAGGACGTGCCGGCGGCCGTCGACGTAGATCGAGATCAGGTTCATCGACTTGCTCACGGCGATGACGGGACGTCGGGTCTGCCGGGAGACCCGGTCGGCGGTGCGGTGGCGCGTGCCGGTCTCCTCGGTCGGCAGCGCCGGGTCCGGCATCAACTGCACGGCGGCCCGCCGGATCTGCTGTCCGTCGTCGGTCAGCACGATCGCGCCGTCCATCTTCGACAGTTCCCGCAGCCGGGCGGCGCTGTAGTCCACGTCCAGGGTGAAACCGCCGTTGGCGACCTGCTCGACGAGTCGATCCCAGCCCAGGACGATCAGCGCCCCGGTGCGCCCGCGCAGGATCCGCTCCAGGCCGTCGCCCAGCGGCGTTCCCGGCGCGACCTTGGCGAGCACGTCGTGGATGCCCGGCGCCCCCGTGCCGTCGATGGCCGCCACCGTCAGCGGTAGTTCTCGAACTGGGTCGCGAAGTCCAGGTCGGCGCCGCGGACGAGCGCCTGCACGGCCTGCAGGTCGTCGCGACTCTTGCTCGTCACGCGCAACTCGTCGCCCATGACCTGCGTCTTCACGCTCTTGGGGCCCTCGTCGCGGATCAGCTTGGCCACCTTCTTCGCCTGCTCCGAACTCAGACCGGCGGTGAACGTCCCGCCGATCTTGTACGTCTTGCCGGACGCGCGCGGGTCCTCGGCCGTGAACGACTTCAGGCTCAGCCCGCGCTTGACGATCTTCTCGCGGAACACCTCCAGGGCCGCCTTGGCCCGCTCCTCGGTGCCGGAGGTGATCTCGACGGCGAGGTCGGCCTTCCACTCGATCGTCGTGCCGGTGTTCTTGAAGTCGAAGCGCTGCGCGAGTTCCTTGGCCGCCTGGTTGAGGGCGTTGTCGGCCTCCTGTCGGTCGACCTTGGACACGATGTCGAAACTGCTGTCGGCCACTGTTCCTCCTGGCACCAACGTGGTCACGGGACTGTTCCGCGCGGCGGCGGTACCCGCTCATTGTGCCAGCGCGACGCGTGTATCCTTCCTGCTGCGTTGTCCGCCTCGTGCTCGACCGGCGAGGATGACGACGTGGCACGAGCAAGACGTGGCACGAGCAAGACGTGGCACGAGCACGACCAGCAGGGCGATCGAGGCGGGTTGCCCGAGCGGCCAATGGGAGCGGACTGTAAATCCGTCGGCTTTGCCTTCCCAGGTTCGAATCCTGGACCCGCCACCGGTAGGGGCCCGATCCGTCGGATCGGGCCCCTCGCCCGTCGGGCGCGCCCTGATTTCGCGGGGCGCGACCGGCTTGGGTACGCTTGCGTGGCTCTTGCGCCCCTTTAGCTCATTGGCAGAGCGCTCCCTTGGTAAGGGCGAGGTACCGGGTCCGATTCCCGGAAGGGGCTCGGCGGGACGAGGTCTGTCCCACCGTG
>CAYMNG010000130.1:0-4651 GCA_964391765.1 uncultured Bifidobacteriaceae bacterium
CGTAGACGATCAGGCCCCAGTCGCGGGAGTCGAAGACCTCCAGGTGCGGATAGATCCCGTTGCGCCTGACCGTCATGACCTGGTACGTCGCGACGGTGACCGGCCGGATCTCCTTGCGCGCACCGGAGTACTCGCCGATCTCGTCGGCCGTCAGCGTCGTACGACGCAGCAACTCGTCCCGCCACTGGCGCGCGGCGACGGTGTTCGTCACCAGGATCAGCGTCGTCGCCTTGGCCATCGACATCGCCAGCGCGCCGACGATCGTCTTCCCGGAGCCGCACGGCAGGACGACGACGCCGGACCCGCCGTGCCAGAACCCCTCGGCCGCCTCGACCTGGTAGGGCCGCGGCGCCCAGTCGGCGGTGTCCAGCGCGATCGGGTGCCGTTCGCCGTCGACGTACCCGGCGACGTCCTCGGCCGGCCAGCCGAGCTTGACCAGCGCCTGCTTGAGGTGCCCGCGCTCGCTCGGGTGGACGATCACCGTCGTGTCGTCGATCCGGCCGCCCAGGAGCGGGGCGACCTTGCGGCTGCGCAGGACCTCCGCGAGGACCGGTGCGTCGATGGCCTGCAGCACGAGCCCGTGCACGGGGTGGTTCGCCAACTGGAGCCGGCCGTAGCGGGCCATCGTCTCGGCGACGTCGACGAGCAGGGCGTGCGGCACCGGGTAGCGCGAGTAGCGCAGCAGGACGTCCACGACCTGCTCGGCGTCGTGTCCGGCCGCTCGGGCGTTCCACAGGCCCAGCGGGGTCAGCCGGTACGTGTGCACATGCTCGGGGGCCCGCTCCAGTTCGGCGAACGGGGCGATCGCCTTGCGACAGTCGGCCGCGTCGGGGTGGTCGAACTCCAGCAGCAGGGTCTTGTCCCCCTGCACGATCAACGGTCCGTCGGCCACGGTGTCGAGCCTACGTCGCGGTCCGGCCGGCGCGGCCTGGGTACGGTGTACGACGTGGTCGACGCCGCTGCCGACGCGCGGGCCGCGCAGGAGCGCGCCGGCGTCCGCGTACGTGCGCTGGTCGACGTCGCCGAACTCGACGACGCGCGGGCGGTGTTCGACGCCGTGTGGCCCGATCCGCACGGCGGCACCCAGGTCACCCCGGATCTGCTCAAGGCGATGGCGTACGCCGGGTGCTACGTGTCCGCGGCCTACCGGGACGACCGCCCGGTGGGCGCGTCGTACGCGCTGGTGGGTCGCACGCGGACCGCGGACGGCTGGCGGGTGTACCTGCACTCGCACATGGCCGCTGTGCTCGCCGAGCACCGCGACCGACACATCGGCGCGGCGCTGAAACTGCACCAGCGGGCCTGGGCCCTGGCTCGCGACGTCGACACGATCGGCTGGACGTTCGATCCGCTCATGCGCCGCAACGTGCGCCTGAACATCCTCAAGCTCGGTGTCGAGGTCGACGGGTTCGAGGTCGACTTCTACGGCTCGCTCGACGACGGGATCAACACCGACGACCCGACGGACCGGCTCTTCGCCTGGTGGCGGCTGGACTCCGATCGGGTGGACCGGGCGGTGCACGGTGGACTCGCCCCGCTCGACGTCGGCGTGCTGCTCGGCGACGGGCGGGACGTACGGGTCCTCGCCCTGCCGGCGGACATCGCCGCGATCCGGGCGAGTGATCCGGACGCGGCCCGGCGCTGGCGCCTGGACGTGCGCGCGGCGCTGCTCGCCGCGTTCGCGGCGGGGTACCACGTGGTCGGCGTGGACGAGACCGGAGATCTGGTGCTGGAGAGGACGACATGACGATCGAGATGATCCGGCTGCACCGGCTGCAGATGCCGCTGGTCCGCCCCTTCCGCACGAGCATCGGCACCCAGCACGTCAAGGACGTCGTCCTCGTCGAGGCGGTCGCCGCGGACGGCCCGAGCGGGTGGGGGGAGTTGGTGTGCGACCCCGACCCGGGGTACTCGTACGAGTACAACGACATGGCGATCGACGTCATCGAGGCGCACCTGCTGCCGCTGCTGAGCGGGCGACTGGACGCCGACCCCGAGCAGGTCCGCGCGGCGATGGCGCCGGTGCGGGGGCATCCGATGGCCAAGGGCGCGCTGGAGACCGCGCTCCTGGACGCGTGGCTGCGTCGTCAGGGGCGCTCGCTCGCGTCGTACCTGGGGTCCACCCGGGACGCGATCGACTGCGGGGTGTCGGTCGGCATCCCCGTCAGCGAGTCGATCGACGACCTGCTCGAGGAGGTCACCGGGTACCTCGCGGCCGGCTACCGGCGGATCAAGCTGAAGATCCAACCGGGGTGGGACCTCGAGCCGGTCCGGGCCGTGCGCGAACGGTGGCCGGACGTCGCGCTGCAGACCGACGCGAACCAGGCGTACGTCCGGTCCGACGCGGCTCACCTCGCCGCGCTCGATCGGTTCGACCTGCTCCTGCACGAGCAGCCGCTGGAGCGCGACGACTGGTACGGCCACGTGCTGATGTCGCGCGCGTGTCGGACGCCGATCTGCCTGGACGAGTCGATCGACTCGGTCATCGCCGCCCAGTCCGCACTGGAGCTGGGCGCCTGCTCGATCATCAACATCAAGCCCGGGCGGGTCGGCGGCTACCTCGCCGCCCGGGACATCCACGACCTCGCGCTCGCGCGCGGGGCGCCGGTGTGGTGCGGGGGGATGCTCGAGACCGGCGTCGGCCGCGCGGCGAACCTCGCGCTGGCGTCGCTGCCGGGGTTCACGCTCATCGGGGACACCAGCGCGTCCGATCGCTACTACCGGGTCGACGTCACCGAGCCGTTCGTCCTGGTCGACGGCCGGCTGCCGGTGCCCCAGGGGCCGGGCATCGGCGTGGACCCGATCCCGGACGTCCTGGCGGACCTGACCTTCTGGCGCGCGGAACTGGCGTTCTCGTAGGCGGATCGCCGCTTGGCCGCACCCGGGCGGGGGCGACCACAATCCCGCCATGACATTCCTCGCGGATTCGTGGTCTGGACGGATCTTCCTCGACGGCTGGGTCGTCGGCGAAGGCGGGCAGATGCCCATCGTGGAGAAGGCGACCGGGAACGAACTGGGGTCCGTCGGCGTCGCCACGGCCGCGGACGTCCACCGCGCCGCGGCCGTGGCCGCGCGGGCGCAGGTCGCCTGGGCGCAGGAGACGCACGAGGTCCGCTCGGCGATCCTGCGCCGCGCCGGCGACCTGTTCGAGCAGCACGCGAAGGAACTCCAGGACTGGATCGTCCGGGAGACCGGCGCGATCTGGCCGAAGGCCGAGCTCGAGACGCACATCGCCGCGCAGGAGTGCTTCGGGGCCGCGGCCCTACCGGCGCTGCCGACCGGCCTGGTGCTGCCGTCGATCGAGCCGCGGTGGTCGTTCGCCCGACGTCGACCGGTCGGTGTCGTGTCGGTGATCTCACCGTTCAACTTCCCGCTGATCCTGTCGATCCGTTCGGTCGCACCGGCGCTGGCCCTGGGCAACGCGGTGCTGCTCAAGCCGGATCCGCGCACCGTCATGGCCGGTGGGATCGCCATCGTGCGGATCTTCGAGGCGGCCGGACTGCCCGCGGGCCTGCTGCACCTGCTGCCCGGCGGTGCCGACGTCGGCGAGGCGGTCGTCGTCGCGCCGCCGGTCCGCGTGGTCTCGTTCACCGGGTCGACCCGCGCGGGCCGGGCGGTCGGCGCGCTGGCCGGTCAGCACCTCAAGCGGGCGCACCTCGAGCTCGGCGGGAACAACGCGATGATCGTCCTGCCGGGCGCGGACCTGGAGCGGGCGGCGGCCGCCGGGGCGTTCGGATCGTTCATGCACCAGGGGCAGATCTGCATGACCACCGGCCGGCACCTGGTCCACGAGAGCCTGCACGACGAGTACGTCGACGTGCTGGCGGCCAAGGCGGACGCGCTGCCGGTCGGGGACCCGGCCGGTGGCCAGGTCGCGCTCGGGCCGATCATCGACCAGGCCCAGGTCGACCGGATCGACACCCTCGTGCGCGAGACCGTCGACGTCGGCGCGCGGCTGGCGGCCGGCGGAACCCACGAGGGGCTGTTCTACCGGCCGACGGTCCTTGCCGACGTCGAGCCGTCGATGCCCGCGTACCGCGACGAGGTGTTCGGCCCGGTCGCGCCGGTCGTGCCCTTCTCGTCGGTCGATGACGCGATCGCGTTGGCGAACGCGTCGGGATACGGTCTCTCGCTCGGGGTGCTGGGGGACGTCGGCTTGGCGATGCAGGTCGCCGACGCGGTGCACACCGGCATCGTCCACATCAACGAGCAGACCGTCTCCGACGAGGCGAACATCCCGTTCGGCGGTACGGGCGACTCGGGTACCGGTTCACGGTTCGGCGGACCGGAGGCCAACATCGAGGCCTTCACCGAGACGCAGTGGCTGACCGTGCGCGGCCAGATCGCCCCCTACCCCTTCTAGCGCCGTCACCCCCACACCGTCGTCGCGCTCACACCGCCGACACGACCCAGATGGTTGGCAAATCAGGACAAAACACCCCCTGAACTAACCATTCGCGTCGTGTCGGCGGTGTGAGGTGGGGTCAGGCATCGGTGACGGCCGTGATCCGCGAGACCGCGAAGTTGCGGACGGTGTCGGTCCGGTGGTCGAACGCGGTGAGCACGCCGCTGTGCAGCCGGATCGGGTCGACGATCTGCGTGCCGACGACGCCGTCCGTGCCGGCGTAGCCCAACCAGACCGCGCGCGTGT